>PFLP01000050.1 GCA_002784625.1 Candidatus Pacebacteria bacterium CG_4_10_14_0_8_um_filter_42_14
ATGGAAAGTAACTAAAAAACCAACACAAAAGTTTACTTAACCCGATATGCACCAATGATGCTTCCCGCCGCTGCAGCAAAATAATGAACGCTTCCACTCTTAGATAATACTGAATCATAAATATGAACTTTATTTTTATTTTCTAAGTAATCGTAGATGTATGCTTCGAGAGAGCCCGAAATAAAGGAAATACCCAGCATCCACACTGCTGCAAGGACTGCAAAGTGCAATGTAGTTATTAAATATGTCCACATGAGTGACGTGGCTGCAAGGATTATTAATCCCATGATCACACTTGCCTTTCTTCCAAACTTGTCGCCAAAATATCCTGTTGGAATTTCGAACAGAAAACCTGCTACGGAGAATATAGCAAAGATTATTCCTATATCTGTATAGCTAAGGCCCTTGGCAAGGAAGAACAAAGCAATAATTACATTGATTGGATGTAAACCGTAGAAGACTTTAAAGAGTAGGTATAAGACTAACGTCTTATCTTCTAGAATCTCTTTTGGTAAAAATAGTTTGAGCATAGATGCTACTTTATTGTATATCTTGATTCAGATTTCCTATTTATTCAATTTATAAATAAAATGACCCAGCCCCGCTCCTAAAATCAATGTCATACCCATGATGGGGAATAATGAGAGTGGTTGCTGCCAACCTATGAGAATGGCTGATGGAAGTAACACAAGCATTGAAATAACTATTCCGTTTTGATAACCCTCAAACCTAAGGCTAGATGTGCTTATTAAAAAACCAGAAACAATCCAAAGGAAAAACGCTGACAGGTTGGCATCCCAGGTTAGTCCTTGAACTATCATAGGAATCAAATCAATAATCCCCGCCGCAGTGCCCAGGACAATACCCCAGTGATTTTTATTCATGTTGTTTCTCGCCTTTCTTAACCATGAAGACAACGGGAATTCTCTTGCCCGAGGGCAGCACATTCCAATCTTCTTTTGGAGGTTGGACTAGATCTGGCTTTTCTACAAAACCATACTTTGCATAAAGCGCTTTTGCCCTCTCATTATATGTAGCTACTTCCAGTTGGATTGGTTTTGAGTTTCCGAATTCTCGTAAGGCGAAGTCTATTAAACGTTTTCCATATCCTTTGCCTTGCTCAGAAGGTATGAGATAAATTTCTACAAGATCGTTTAATTCTGGCTCAAATAGAAGATGAATATATCCAATGATTTGAGTGTTCAAATGAACAACAAAAAACTTGTGAGATGAATCATTCATATCCGCTAAAATGAGTTGCTCTCGTTTTGGCATATCAACAAATCTTTTTTCCACATCTTCAACAGTAATTCCATGCTCCTGGTTTGGATAAGCTGACAGCCATGACTGTTTTTCTATTGCAGCAATTGTAGAAATATGAGAACCATTCGCAGGTTCAATGCTTGGAAAAATTTGCGACTCTGCTTCTTTACTACTAATTTCCTTACTGTCAGAAGTATTAATCATGCCTTCTCCGTCGCCACTACCTTGATCTGGCAAAGCTCGTGAAAACCATATTTTCCGTGTACTCGTCCTAAGCCTGAGTGTTTGTAGCCTCCAAATGGGCTAGAAGGGTGGAGGTAGAGAGTTCCGTTAATGCTGATCATGCCAGTTTTAAGTTTTCCTGCTACGCGAGCCGCTGTTTCTTTGTTTTCTGTGAAAACATATCCACCCAATCCATACTGAGTATCGTTAGCAAGCTCCAATGCTTCTTCCTCACTTTTAAAGGTCATAATTGGTAATACAGGTCCAAAAGTTTCTTCATTCCAAACTTTCATGTCATTGGTAACATTTGATAGAACTGTCGGTTCAAAGAATGCCTCAGAAAGACCATTTGGTTTTTTGCCACCAATGAGAACTTTGGCTCCTTTATCGATCGCATCACTTACTTGAACTTTTAGGGCTTCAGCTTGTTTTATTGAAACAAGTGGGCCGAAATCGACGGTTGGATCTTCTGGATCTCCTAGTTTCTTAGACTCAAGCATTTTGACAATCGATGATGTGACTTTACTGGCAATATCTTCATGAACAATGAGGCGTTTTAGTCCATCACAAATTTGTCCAGAGTTAGCGAAACGATTAAAGAAAACTGCCTCGGTGACTTTTTCAATGTCCGCGTCTTTAAAAACAATGGCTGGGGCAGATCCACCAAGCTCTAAAAGAATTCTGATGAGTTTTTCTGCTGCGATAGCATAAAGTTGTTTTCCGACCTTCGTGCTTCCTGTGAAACTTATCAGATCAATATCTTCATGAACTAGCATGTCGCCGACTTCTCCACCTCCATAAACTTCTGAGAAAACTCCTTTAGGAAGTTTAGAATCATTTATGCAGTCCTCGATAATCTTTCCCACTGATGCACATTCAGCCGCATGTTTATACACAACGGTATTTCCAACGACTAAGTTGGGAATTACCTGCCAAACGAAATTGGAGACTGGGAAATTCCAAGGAGAGATAACTGCAGCAACTCCGATTGGTTCATAATAAACAGTGTTAATACTGCCCTCGTCTTCGTTTGAGATTTCGGGAGAAAGTGACTTTTCTGCGTTTTCAAGGTACCAGCGAAAGTACTCGACTCCTGCTTCAAGATCTAATTCTGTTCTCAGAGAGGAAGGCATGCCGATTGATTTAGTAGAAAGTTCGCCGATTTCTTCTAGTTTGTTTTCTAGTTTACTAAGTACGTTTTTCAAGATTTCGACTCTTCCAGATGTTCCAAGATCTGCCCAGGCTGATTGCGCGTGATGAGCGTCCTCGACTTTTGTATGGACTTCATTTTTAGTGGAGGTCTCCATTTCGTCAATAATTTTATTTGTAGTTGGGTTTGTGTTTTGTAACTTCATAGTAAGTAAAGTATATACCACTACCTCTCAACTCTTCTCGCATCTACAACAAACTGATACACTATCTAACATGAACAAACCAAAACAAGAACCCAAAACCCTTGACGCCGCTTTTGAGCTCGTCAGTGAAGAATTACTGGAAATGTTTTTGCAGAAACATAAAGATTACGGAAAAGGCAACATTATTGCTAACGGTGAACTTGGTATCGCCATGCGCATCAGTGAGAAAGTCGAGAGGATTAAGCATCTCTTAGTTTCAGGAAATACACCAGCTAATGAGACAGTCGAAGAGACATGGGTCGATATTGCTGTATATGCTGTTATAGGTGTTATGTATTCTAGAAAACAGTTCCAGGAATTAGAAGTCAAGAAGTAAGACTATTGTTGTCTTAGTTTCGCCAGGGCCATTTTTAAAGCTCCGTTGACAGGAGGGTTTTCTGGGAAGACTAAATTTAGGCCAGAGTAGGTTCTAGTTAACTCTTCAACTAATGGGTCTTTTATGACCGGAAGTTGGACTACAGCTCCAGCAAATATGCAGTCGAAATTTTGGTCTTCAAGCTCAAGCTTTTCAATGAGAGTCTTTAACATCAAGAATAAATCTGCTACAGCTTTATGAATAATTTCGTGGGCGGCTTGATCATTTTGTGCGTAGGCAGCAGTACAAATTCTTGCCAGACCACCAATCTCCACCTTAGATAAAAGAGGGTTGTAAACCTTATGTTTAAGTTGAGAGATGCTCGTAATCTTAAAATGTTGTAGAACCATTTCTTCCAAAATTGATTTTGATCTTCTCCCGTCATGACTTTTTACTGCTTCACGAAGTACTTGTCTGCCGATGGCATATCCAGATCCCTGGTCGGTGAGTAAGAAGTCCATTCCTCCAGTTCTGGCTGTAATGCCTGCAGAATTTTTTCCATAACAATTAGAGCCTGTGCCAGAAATAATAATGATCGCGTTTGGTTGATCACTACCATTTTCAAGGGCAATGATGGCATCGTTTACCAAGGTAAAGTTTGTTACTGAAAACTGAGAGAAAACTTCTGAGAACATATTTTCGGCTAGTTGGCGTTCTTCTTCGCTATCCATTCCTGCCAGACCCATAACTAATTGATCGTAGGTAGTTTCGGGGGGAAGGGCTTGAGTAGCTTGTCTGATGACCTCGCGCAAATTAAAGCTAGCCGCACCAACAGAAGTGCTGGTCAGGTTTGTGGGGCCTGAAAGACCGGTGCCGACAACTGTACCGTTTTCGTCGGCACAAAGAACGTTAGTTTTTGTACCACCTCCATCGACTGCGATAACATATTTCATAAGTGAGCTCCGTTATAGTTCATGGATAAGACTGGGATCAATAGGAGATTTTAGTTCCTGCTTTCTTTTTAGATAGGCAAGGACAGTTTCAATATAAACTGAGTGGCTCCAAACAAGAGGAGTTGCAGATAAAGACTGTCCAGTAGATGGATGAAGTTGTTCAGCAAGAATACCCGAGTTATAAAGGTGAGAGGCAACCCAATCAAAGGTTTCGATAGCTCTCTCAAGCTGCATTAAATCCGTATCGGGATGGCGAATCACTCTTTGCGTTTCCCAAAGAGTGGTGATGAACCAAGGATTTGAAAGCTGGCCAGACTTAAAGTAGTTGTCATGCTCATAGCGAATGTAGCCACCAACACTATCGGGATTGACTAGACGCTTATTAACTTGCTCGGCTGTTTTTTGGAGAAGTGGGTGTTTCATCTCGAGCATGCCGAAGTACCAGAGACCAAAAAGAGAGCTGGCATCGATTGTTTCGTCTTGAATGACTTTACCATTAACGATCCTTGCGAGGCGAATGAATGATTGTTGTTTCTCGCTATAAAGATGAGTTATGGCTGCTTTGCGAATTTCCTCTGCAGCTTTTTTATAGATTCTCATGTGATTGCGCTTATCAAGAAGTTCGGAAAACTTTGCTGCTGCCTCTAAGCCACCGTAAACAGAGGCACATGTATAAGTGGAGACACCAATCATTTCTTCCCAAAGATCATAGGAGGGCATTGGTAGACCAGTTTCTTTATCACGGAAGTTAACGAGGAAGGTGGCAATTTTTTCGATCAAAGGTTTATAAAGTAACTCGATAAACTCTAGATCTCTTGAGGTTTCGTAGTATTTCCAAAGGGCAAATAAGACGCTCGCACTCTCATCTTCCTGAATAGGGAGCTGAAGAACTTTGTCATGTAGCCACTCGTCTTGAGCCGTGCTGGCATGCCAAGTCGAACCTAGACTTTCGTCAGAACGGAATCGATGATGCAAGTAGCCATCCGGGTGAAGTACATCCTTGCAGAAAAGAAAAAACGGCTTGGTAATTTCTTCGAATCCGGCCTGGCACATGGTTGAGATGATGAAGGCAGCATCTCTTGGCCACATATAAGAGTAGTCATCCTTGCCGTACTCGATCATGGCACTATCAGCCGAAGCGATAACACTACCCTTGTTATCCATGTGACAACGCAAGATAAACAGAGAAGTCTCAAAAAGTTTTTTCTGTGCTTTGCTTAATCCAGAAAGGTCTGTTTGTTGCGTTTTTATCCAAGCGTGCCAGTAAGATTCAGTGGAGTGAATCATGGCAGCCGGAGTTTTTTGCATTACTAGTTCGTTGAGAGAGTAAGCTTCGTCAAGATTTTTTCCGGCGCAAATCCAGTAGTATGTCCTAGCCTTTTCATTTGGTTCGCAAGTTCCGCAAAATCTAACTACTGAATCTACAGAGCCATGTTCGACAGCGTTCTTTCCAAGTTTGCCATCCTCTGCATCTCGAAAAGTGCCCTCTTTGCCTTCATATTGGTAAGCACCAACAGAGTAGTCATCGATAGAGGTTCCTTGGGCAGTTCTGCCGTTAACAATGAAAACCCGTTTACCTTTATAGTGAACAATGGCATTGTGGGTGGGATCATAAAAAGCCGTATTGCGTTTTTTATTTTCCTCGATCATGAAGACTTGATGAAAGAAAAGCTTAACTTCTAAAGCTTCCTCACGATGATTGTAGATGTCAACCTGGCGGAGAAAAATATTCTCTTCGTTATAGACAATATCCTCCATTGAAACCGTTACTCCAAGCTTTTCGTTCTTGCAAACAAGATAGCCGACCATAGTTTCAGGTTTATAGCCAATTGAGATACTCCAGGTATCGTCGTCGAGCCATGAGAACGAGTCATTGACCATGACACCAATTCGATGTTTTTGCCCAGACACGTGATTCTCAAGACCAACATATGGATAGTAAAAATCCCTCACGAAACCGTGGCGGTCAAGACAAACTAGGCAGGATCCATTTCCCAAGGTAAGTGCGCGGGCCATTCGTTTAGTGTATCAGTTTCAGAGATGGGTGATCAAGCAGCTGATGAACTTTTGCCTTAATATCAGATAGAACGATGCTGTAACGTCGGTATGCCTCATAAGGAGAATCGAACGGGCTAAAGTAAGCGTGCACGTCCCCATCATTTGCCCACTTGGTGCACATGTAGTAAAAATGATCGCTTGTTTGCAAGTATCGCCACTGTTTTATGAGCTTTTCATCACCAATTGCCAAGATTTGTTTTTCTAAGCTGTAAAGAATTCGGAGCGAATCTTGCTGAAACGGATTATCAATCCAGGCAGTTAAATCTCGATCAACGTCAGCCCAAGATATAGGTACTGGTACGTCGTAGACTTCAAGTTTTGTTGCTGGCTCGGAGGCGAACTGTGCGAAAATACTTCTTGGGAGCACGAAAGCGTGCTTGTCTTGAGCCACTGCAACCAGATTTGAAAAGAACTCGAAAATTCCAGTGTCCTCCCACTGGTGTTCTCCAAAAGTCTCGAAGTCCATGAAAAGATTGATTAACTCTTCATCTCCGTATCGATCGAGCCAATGAAGATATTTTTCTACTGTAAGAGGATATCCAGACCAGCTTTTATCCGAAAAACGAAAAGCAATGTCGTCAGAGAGTTCTGCGTGCTTGAGTAATATCGGCAGATGGCTGGGAGTGTAGCTATGATAAAGTCTGGTTTTTTGTCTATTTCCCAAATAGCGCGGCACGGCTTCAGTGAGTGTCCCTTCAAAACCTAGGGCTGCTACTTGTTCAGCGACGGCGTTTGAGTAAATCAATTCTGTGTTTCTAAAAGTAGTCGGGATTACTCCAAAGTAATCTAACATCGCTCGCTGATGTTCCATAACTTGGGCTTTAAACTCAGTGGGCGAGTAAATACTTGCCAGTGAGTGATAGTAAGTTTCACTAAAAACCTCAACCTGTCCTGTGGCAATAATATCTTGTAGCAGCGTCACAATTCCAGGTTCCCACTGCTGAGCTTGCTCTAGGAAAAGACCGCTGATTGATAAAGAAAAAACAAAGCTTGGATACTTCTTCAGAAGCTTTTTCAGTAAAGACAACATGGGAAAGTATGATTTAGAAGCGACTTTATGAAAAACAACTTCGTTGGTGTCGTTTTCAGAACTCGAGACATACTTAGCAGCCTCGTCCCCAAGATCGAAAATAGAAAAATCTGCCAGTCTGCGTGGTTGATGCAGCTGGAAATAAACACAAATCTGAGCCATAGGTAAAGACTATTTAAGCCCCAAGAAAAACGTCTCTATAAACTTGGTTGATTCTTTCAGCGGCCTTAGGCCAAGTGATCAAGCGAAGATCTCGGTGCTGGTTATCGACAACAATTTTACTTTGCTTGGTATCTTGAAGAAGGGAAACAACTTGATCAGCCATTAGATCTGTATCCCAGAAATCAGCTTGGATAGCGCTCGGTAGTACCTCCGCGACTCCAGAATTCTTTGAAACGATTACTGGGGTATTTCTCTGCGCTGCCTCTAGAGCTACTAAGCCGAAAGGTTCTGAAACAGAAGGCATAATGAAGACATCAGAGCGGTCAAGAAGTCGCTCCCGTTGGGTATCGCGAACAAATCCAGAAAAAAGCATCGAGGTTGAAAGGCCGGCTGAGGCTGTTTTCCAGAGAAGCTCATGATACATATCACCATCTCCGGCCATGATGAACAAAGCATCGGGAATTCTAGCCAAGACTTTTTCTGCTAACTCTAGAAAAAATTCAGTACCTTTTTGCATCGTGAAGCGACCCATGAAAGTAATTACTGGACGCTTCGGGGCAAATGAGTCATGAGGAATGCGATTGGCGGAAAGTGGGTCGATGCCATTGTGGACAATTGAAATTTTATCTCTGGGAATGCCGTACTTGGTTACTAATATTTCCTTCGTATAAGCACTCACCGCAATAACCCGACTAGCTTTCATGAGACCTTCATACTCGGTTTGGAGGATGAATGAACTGCCGTTGCCATTGGGCACCCTGTCGAATTCAGTTGAGTGAATGTGGGCGATGAAAGGTTGATTGGTAGCTTTCGATGCAGCAACGGCTGCTGGAAATGACATCCAGTCATGGGCGTGAATAACATCTGTTGAATTTTTGTGAGAAAAAGCTTCTTGGGCAACTGCGTCTGCATAAATCCCTACTCTCGATTCAATTTCAGACTGCGGCAAAGTCGTTAGTTTGGCTTTATCTAATGGTAACTGAAAAGAAGAAGTAGGAATTTTCGCAGTGTTTATGTATGGAGAGAATGGGGCAGAGTAGAGCTGTCCTGGTACTAAATTTCCAACAATGCTCGGAGCTACACAAGAGAGGATATCCATGTGAGAACTTCCACCAGGGACAGAATAAGGTAGGGTGAAATAAATATGATTATTGAGCTGGTTGAGAGCCTTGGTCATGCCTTGGCAAGCAACACCCAAGCCACCACTATTATGCGGCGGGTACTCCCACCCCACCATAAAAACACCCAATTGCGCTGAGTTCATACTTTTCTTTCCAGAAATTAAGTTATATCTAGTGTAGCGATCTTTACCACTCCAGCACAAGCCTCATCTTCTGCATCTGTCAGTGATTTGGGATACACTAATGTCACATGCTTGCCCCACATGCGACTCACCATCTCCAAAACATTGCTGCTTCGATACGAAAAGATACAATTCTTATGCTTCAAAAAGCAGGGAGCGGTCATACTGCTGGAGCCCTTGGTATGACTGATGTCTTTTCCGCTCTTTACTTCGTTTTGCTTAATCACCGTCCAGACGAGCCTAATTGGCCTGGTCGAGATTATGTATTTTTGTCAAGTGGACACATCAACCCTGTCTTATATGCAACATTGTCCGAGGCAGGTTACTTTGATAAACAGGAGTTGAGTACTTTAAGACAAATTAACTCACGACTTCAGGGTCATCCGCATCTTGGATCATTGCCCGGAATTGAGAGTACCAGTGGCCCACTTGGACAAGGTCTTTCTCAAGCAGCGGGTCTAGCCCTAGGCTTAAAAATGGATGGAGAACCTAATCGGGTTTATTGTCTGATGAGCGACGCCGAGCAGCAAGAAGGTCAAGTGTGGGAAGCTTATATGCTTATCGCCAAGTATCGACTTAATAACTTGACCATTTTCATTGACAGAAATAATATTCAGATTGGTGGCAAGACAGAAGATGTGATGCCGCTCGAGTCTCTATCAGCCAAGCTTAAGAATTTTGGTCTGCGAGTGAGTGAGATTGATGGCCACAATTTTGAAGAAATCATTGATGCAGCCAAGGAAGCCCAATCATTTAAAGAAGGAGCGACTGTAATTATTTGTAATACTACTTCCGGCAAAGGCGTTTCCTTTATGGAAAATAAATTTGAGTGGCATGGGAAAGTTCCCGATGAGAGTCAAACTAGGAAGGCAATCGAAGAGATAGATATTAAGTTAAGGGAAATACAAAGTGAGTGATCAAAAACAATCAACACGAGATGGCTTTGGAGTTGGTCTACTTGAACTGGCAGCATCAAACCCCAAGGTTGTCGGTCTTTGCGCCGATCTGACAGAGTCGACTAGAATGCAAGGTTTCGCCGACAAATATCCCGAGAGGTTTATTCAAGTCGGGGTGGCAGAGCAAAACATGGTTGGAGTTGCCGCAGGTCTAGCTCTCGCAGGGAAAATTCCCTTTGCAGCCAGCTATGCCGCTTTTCAGCCTGCGAATTCTTGGGGAGTAATCAGGACAAGCGTCACCTACTCAAATCTCAACGTTAAGTTAGTAAGTTCTCATGCTGGATTGGCAACTGGTCCTGATGGAGCCACTCATCAGTCACTTGAAGATGTGTCATTAATGAGAGTCTTACCGAAAATGACTGTTATTGTCCCAGCTGATTTCGAAGAGGCCCGGAAGGCCGTCCACGCCGCTGCCGCACATAAAGGTCCTGTTTACCTTCAAGTTAGTCGGTCTATAACTGATCCGATCACTAAAGTTGATTCACCTTTTCAGATTGGAAAGTCGAGTAGGTTGCTAGAAGGAGATGATATTACTTTTATATCTTCCGGCCCAATCATTGCAAATGTTTTAGCTGCGGCAAGCAAGTTAGTTGAGATTGGCATTCGAGCCCGAGTTATCAACATGGCCACTATAAAACCTCTTGATGTGGCGGTTATCAGAGAAGCACTTTTTCAAACAAAAATGATCATTACAGTTGAAGATCAACAAAGAATAGGAGGACTTGGCTCCGCTGTGTGTGAGGTGGCAGCATGCATAGCTACAGAGAAAACAGTTCATCGTGTCGGCGTTGATGATACATTTGGGGAATCTGGTTCGCCAGACGATTTATTCAAAAAGTATCACCTAGATGCTGAGTCAATTTTTACAAAGACTCATGAACTACTGGCGAAGGTGAGCTAATTTGCCTATACTTATTTTATTATGATCTATGACTCCAACAAAGTTTCAATTATCGGTTGCGGCAAGGTCGGCATGTCTGCTGCTTACTCTTTGCTTCATCAGGGAATGGTAAACGAGCTGGTTTTATATGGTAGAGACAAGAGTCAAATTATTGGCGAAGAACTTGACCTTGAACACGCAATAAGTTTCTTGCCTTCGGCGAGTATTAAGGCCACTGACAACTATGCTGACTTGGAAAATAGCGATGTTGTTGTTATTACCGCTGGAGCAGCGCAAAAGCCAGGTGAAACTCGCCTAGATTTAACCCAAAAAAATCTTACTATTATTGAAAGCATTATTCCAAATGTCGTAAAGTACGCCCCGAATTCAATTATTCTCATTGTTTCTAATCCAGTTGATATCTTGACTTATCGTGCCTATCAAATTGCCGGTTGGCCAAAAGGTCGCATCTTTGGCTCTGGAACAACACTAGATACAGCCAGATTCCGTTTTCATCTTTCAGAGTTTCTTAGAGTCAGTCCAAGAAGCATTCACGCCTACATTCTTGGTGAACACGGCGACTCATCATTTCCAGTTATTTCTAGTGCCATGGTTGGTGGCCAACCAATGACGACTTTAGATTATTTTTCTGAAGAAAAAGCCTTGAAAGCTTATGAAAAAGCTAAAGAGGCCGCCTACAAAATAATTGCTTCTAAGGGCTCTACCTTTTATGGAATTGGTGTGGTCATTTCTCACATTGTTGGCAAAATTCTCAGAGATGCTAAGTCAGTCTTGCCCGTTTCGATTCCATTACATCAATACTATGGTCATTCAGATATGGCAGTGAGTGTGCCTTGTGTGATTGGAAGAAGTGGGGTAGAGAAGGTTCTTGAAGCCAAACTAGACTGGAATGAGAAACAACAGCTAAAGAAATCTATTGAAACCTTAAAATCTTATGTTTAAACCTGGCAATTCGGACAATAAAATGTTCCTCGTCCACCAATTTTTGTTTTCTTAATAATTCCAGCGCAATTAAAACAAGCCAAATTCTCTCTTTGATAGACCAAGACTTTGGTTTGATAATTTCCAGAGAAACCATCAATATTTCTGAAGTTGCCAATCGTCGCCCCACCATGCTTAATTCCTAGATTAATTACTTCAATCATGGCATCCAGAAGTTCTTTTGTCTCGTTTTGAGTGAGTGAATTGGCAGGTTTGTTTGGATGAATTTTAGCCAGATTTAGAGCGTCATTAGCATAAATATTGCCAACTCCCGCGATGATACTGGAATCCATAATGACCACCTTGATCGGGCGAGAAGTCTTTGAGAATCTAGAGAAAATATATTCTAAAGTCACTGCTGGATCGATTATGTCTGGCCCGTATCTAGAAAATTCAACCGATGCTCCTTCTTCAGAAAGATGCTTAATCCACCCAAAAACTCGCATATCATTAAAGAACAAAGTGCTGTGATTACTTAGTCTGAAAATTACTCTTGTGTGCTTGCTTGGCAATGAGTCTACCCAATCGGCTGTGGGATGGCCGCCTCCGAGTCTTTGCAACTGGTCCTGATAAATCAGCTGACCCGTCATTTTCAAATGAATAAGTAAGTGACTAGAATCGCTGAGTTTAATGTCGAGAAGTTTGGCTTTTCTAGAAACCTCGACTATCTTCTTGCCAATTATGGAGGTTGACAACCCTTGAAGACTCTTTTCTCTTAGAACCTCAATATTTTGAATTGTCTTTCCGATTAAAACCGGAGCCAGTCTTTTACAAATTGTTTCAACTTCGGGTAATTCTGGCATCTTTCGGTCAGAGTATACCCGTATTGAGAGTTTCTTGCTATAATTCACTCCACTTCTGTGGGTCCGTAGCTCAGTTGGTTAGAGCAGGAGCCTTTTAAGCTCTGTGTCCTGGGTTCGAGTCCCAGCGGACTCACAACATTCCTGTCGAGGTGGTATACTATTTCTAGATGCTCAACACCGAGAAGCTACTTTACGTTTTACCTGACGTCTCTTATATTGCGGAATTGTTACCGACTAAAAAATCAAACACCTTCTCAGTTCAATCTTTTCACCAAATCAACGGCACGTTCATGGATGACAATGTGTTCATTCCCGAGCATATTGTTAAGCTTTGTGACAAACTCGATCCTGGAGAGTCATACCACCTAATTCTTCCAGATTTTCTTTTTACAAATACAATTGTTTCAGTTAATGAGACCTCAGACGCAAAAATCAAGCAGTATTTAAAAACTGAGTTACTTCCTTCCTTAGATCTCTCCATCGAGACTCATGAAATAGAAACTTTCATTTTGACAGAACTTAAAGGTGTTTCTAAGGTTCAGATCTCTGCAATCGAAAAATCGCTGTTGGCTCCAATTAGGGCAGGCTCAGATGCTGTTTCAGCAAAAATTTCTGCAGTTTCTCCCCTAAGCTGGGCGATCAAGTCAGTTATCTCACTTGAACCATCGATCAGTGTTCTCCAGATTGGCGACACTCTGCACAGCGCTCTCCATTACATTGGTGTTGATCAAACAATGCAAAGTACAGTTTCTGATGTTGAAACTATTGCCGAGACCATCAAAACCCTAAAAGGCGCCCAGCCAAGTATCCAAACTGTTTATCTTCTCACAAATGAATTAGTCCAGACGAAACTCAAAGAACTACTCAGTGACACTTTGCCACTTCAACAATTGAGCTCTTTCTCTGACGATCACGATAAGCTACCATCATATGTAAGAAGCATTATTGAGTCGAGCATGCGTACGCTCTCGATCGAACAGTTTCCTGTTCCACGATTCAAGCTCGGAGTTGCTTCCCCTGAAGAAAGAGAACAGTACCAACAATACAAGGAAAAAAATACTAAAAAGGAACCTATGCCAGCTGCCGATCTGCCCAAACCAACAGCTCCTGCTTCTACTGAAAAAGAAGTAGCCAAAGAAATAGTCGTCGATGACGAACCTAAAACAGAAGAACCTGATAAAACAATTGAGACAGAAACGAAGGTGTCTGATACCATGGACGACGTTAATATTTTGCAGTTCACGCACGGTGTTGAAAAAGCTAGCGTGGAAATAGTAAATACTACAAAAATCAGTGAGAAAGATATGCCGGAAAAAACAGAATCCCCAGTTATTAAAAATAAAACAGGCGTTGGTCCAATGGTAAAAATGATATTTATCACCGTCACAGCATTCGCAGTGACCGTCGCCGTTGGAATTGGGATTGGTTTAGCATTTCTGAAAATCTCTGACAAGAACTCAACTGACGTAAGTCCTGTTGTGGAAGTCGAGCAACCAGGCATGGCTGAATCATCACCTACTCCAGAACCTTCTCCTGAGCCAACTGTAGAACTGGCTGTCGCTGACTTGAAGATTTTGGTCGTTAATGCGACAACAAAGGCAGGCTATGCTGGTCAAATTGGTGCAAAACTTGAGAGTGCTGATTTTGCTAAGGCAGCAACTGGTAATGCTAAGGGTGAGTATGCTGATGCTGGTACTTACCTACTGGTTTCGGAAGAATATGCCGATAATGCAGAACTTCTTGCTGCCGTTAACAAAGCAACTGAACTCGAAGTGACTTATTTGAGTGGAAAAGATACGGAAGATCCAACCGGAAAATACGACATGGTTTTGGTATTAGCGAAGTAATAACTTGTCGCCCCTTGTCGAGCGGGATAAGATCGGTATAATCTGCCCGTGTAGAAACTGATAGTAAGATTATTAATGTCAACAGACTCAATTCACATTTCTCTCTCAGCTGAACCAATTTTTAATATTGGTTCGTTCCCAATCACTAACTCGATGTTTACCAGCATGATTGTCAGCTTGATTCTGATTGGTTTTGCACTAATTGTTAGATCAAAACTTGCAAACACTTCTCGTCCATCTGGCTTACAAAATATTGCAGAATGGATTGTTGAATCTTTTTATGCTTTTGTTTACTCAGTAACGCTTGATACAAAAAAAACTGTTCAGTTCTTGCCAATTATCGCAACATTCTTTCTGTTTATTCTTCTAAATAATTGGCTTGGTCTTCTTCCCGGAGTCGGTAGTATTACGACCACTCCATTAGAATCTGGATATTCTCCAGAGACAATCGTCGCTGAGCAGCACGAAGAGGACGTTACTCTTTATGAATCTGAAGAACCTATGCTTGTTGAAGAGCCAGCCCATAAAGCTAGAGCCCCATTATTCCGCCCTGGCACAGCTGATCTAAATACGACTTTTGCTCTCGCCCTTATCTCGATTTTTCTCACTCAATACTATGGTTTAAAAACTCAGAAGTTCTCTTACCTGAAAAAGTTTTTGAACTTTGAAAGTCCAATTATGTTTTTTGTTGGCATTCTCGAGATAATTTCCGAGTTTGCAAAAATCATTTCCTTCGCATTTCGTCTTTTTGGTAATATTTTTGCCGGAGAAGTGCTCTTAGTTGTTATCGCTGCTTTAATTCCAATCGGCATTCCATTACCATTCTATGGTCTGGAAATATTTGTGGGTTTTATTCAGGCTTTGGTGTTTGCAATGTTAACACTAGTATTTATTAATATGGCTACAATAGGTCATGATAGTCATGAATAATAAGGAGAAATTATGACAACAGAATTTGCTGTCGCGTTTGTAATGGGTATTGGAACAATAGGTCCAGCCCTTGGAATTGGTTTGCTCGTTGGAAAAGCCCTCGAAGCAATCGGTAGAAACCCAGAGGCTGCTGGAAAAATACAAACAAACATGATTTTGGGAATTGCCTTCGCAGAAGCTATCGCTATCTACGCCTTGGTCGTCGCCCTCATTCTTAAATTTGTATAGAAAGCATTCATGGAGATTCAACTTTCTCAAATAGTATTTCAAATAATCAATTTTTCGATTGTCTTCGGTGCTTTGTCGTACCTGCTATATAAGCCAATTCTGAAAATTTTTTCTGAAAGGTCAAAAAGAATTGAAGAAGGGCAAAAAGCAGCTGAGGCGGCCATACTTGAAAGAGAAAAAATTGGCCAACTCAAGCAAAAGAGTCAAAACGCAATTGAAAAAGAGAGAGCCAAAATTTTAGCTGAAGCAACAAAACTAGCTACGGCTCAAAAAAAGGAAATCATTGCAGAAGCTAGAGTTGGCGCTGAGGAAGAGGTTGCACAGATCAAACAGCAGTGGAAAGATGAGCAGGCTCGTCAAGTTGCAGATATGCAACAAAGTATTGTTGATCTGGTGATTGAGACAACGGCTAAAGTTTCGGGAGAAATGCTCTCGGATAAGAAGCATCACAAATTAATTGCTGATGAAATACAATCACTTTCGAAAGCACTCTAAAGTATGGACTCTAAGCGTCAAATCACAATTGTTACCGCATCTGAGCTTGCCAAAGAGCAACGTCAAGATGTCCAAGCCCTTCTAAAAAAAAAGCTTGGTCTAGCGGAGATAATTTATGTAATCGATCCTCGTATAGTTGGTGGTGTCCAGCTAAACGTTGATGGTCAGGAACTTGACGCTAGTATTTTAGGAGAGCTTCAAAAACTTGACCCACAACTTCCTAAGGTTGTGATTACCTCCGCAGTAGCCCTCTCATCAGACGAGAGAAAATTACTGCATAACTTAATTTCAGACAAGATCGGGCCAGCCCAATATCAAGAAAATGTTGATAGAAGCTGCATTGGTGGTCTCAAAATTATAGTTGGTGATAAAGAATACGATGGTACTATCCAGGGAAAGCTGGCAAATTTGCGCCGCACCCTTTTGAAGAAAACTGCAGGAGCATAGGACACACTCATGAAAAACAAAAGCGATCAATTACAAACAGTTCTAAGTAAACTAATTGCCGAAGCGAATATTACCCCAACACCTGAATCGGTTGGCACGGTAATGTCCTTTGGTGATGGTGTTATTCGAGTTAAGGGCTTGGCAGAAGTTCAGGCTGGAGAGCTTGTTGATATTGGCAATGACGAGTTTGGACTTGCATTAAATCTCGAGAAAGACCAAGTCAACATTGTCGCTTTAAGTGAGGCAAAAAGTTTAACTACTGGTGATACTGTTAAAAGAACGGGGAAAATTCTTTCGATTGGAGTTTCAGATAAAATTATTGGTCGAGTAATCGACGCACTCGGCAGACCAATTGATGGTTTACCTGCCTTAAAATCACCAAAAGATATGTTATTAGAACGAATCGCCCCAGGTGTTATGAGCAGACAATCCGTTACGGTACCTCTTCAGACTGGTATTAAAGCCATAGACGCCATGATCCCGATCGGTCGTGGTCAAAGAGAACTTATCATTGGCGACAGAGCTACCGGAAAAACTGCAATTGCTCTCGGCACAATTCTTAACCAGAATGATCAAGATGTAATTTGTGTTTATGTCAGCATCGGTCAAAAGAGATCATCATTAGCCCAAATTTCCCAGACTTTACGTGAAGCAGGATCTCTTGACTATACAGTCATTGTCGCGGCTACTGCATCTGACACTGCTGCAGAACAATTTCTTGCTCCATACGCAGGCCAAGCAGTCGCGGAATACTTCTTAGAAAAAGGTAAAGACGTATTAATTATTTTTGATGATCTTTCAAAACACGCCCAAGCTTATCGTGAAATTTCACTATTACTTCGTCGACCATCGGGCAGAGAAGCTTATCCTGGAGATGTCTTTTATCTTCACTCGCGCTTGCTTGAAAGAGCTTGCCGTCTTAATAAAGAACATGGTGGTGGTTCTATCACCGCCCTTCCAATTATTGAAACTCAGGCCAATGACGTAAGTGCCTATATTCCTACCAACGTTATTTCTATTACTGATGGCCAAATTTATCTCGAATCTGACCTTTTTAATGCTGGTACAAAACCAGCTATCAACGTTGGTTTGTCTGTCTCAAGAGTCGGATCTGCAGCCCAAATTAAGCTTATGAAACAAGTAGCCGGAACTATGAAATTAGACCTGGCTCAATTCAGAGAGCTACAAGCATTTGCTCAGTTTAGCTCCGATCTAGATGATCGAACACGAAAACAACTGGAAAGAGGAGCTCGTGTAAACGCAGTTCTCAAACAAGGTTGGAACAACCCACTAAAAGTTGAGGAACAGTCTATAGTTATTTATGCTGCTACACACGGCTTTTTAGATAATATTCAGGCTGACAAAATTACAAAATGGGAAGCTGAGTTCATTCTCAATATCAGAAGCTCACAAAAAAAACTTCTTACTGAAATGAAGAAGGATGCCAAGCTAACTGACAGCACAGAAAAAGAATTAGAAAAAGTAATTACAGCATTTAACAAAATGCATCCTGAACTGGCAAAAGAAGATACGGATGGCAAACACTAGGCAAGTCAAAAATCGCATTAAGACTGCGAAGAATATCTCCAAGATAACAAAAGCTATGGAGATGGTTGCTGCAAGCAAAATGAGAAAAGCCCAGCAGCAAGCCGTCCAGTCGCGTCCTTATGCCACGGCTTTAGAGGATATTCTCACGAAACTTAGTAACGAACAGAATATACTTTTGCATCCACTTTTTGACGATCATGGCATTGGTACTGACTTACTAATTTGTCTTTCTACGGACAGAGGTTTGTCTGGAAGTTTTAACCCAACTTTATTCAGAAAAGTACTTGAGTGGAAATCCACTCATCCTAAAGGTACTTTGCTTGTAGTGGGTAGAAAAGCTATTGCGTTTACTCAATTCTCGAATATTCAAACATATGCGCAGTTCTCTGATTTACCTGACTCAATAGAGCTTGCCGATATTTTACCTGTTACAAGAATTGCGATGGAAGGGTATTTAAACCATCAATTCAAGAAGGTTTCTGTCCTCTATATGGACTTCATTAATACTCTTTCTCAGAAACCAAAGTTGTTACAATTGCTTCCCATATCACCTCCAGATGATGCCTTTATTGCTCAACACCAAAATACTGGAGAGTATCTTTTTGAGCCAAGTGCCAAAGAAATACTAGATGAGCTCGTTCCTTATTATCTTGAGAACTCTGTTTATCAATCCTTTCTTGAGAGTAAAGCTAGCGAGCACTCCGCCAGAATGGTCGCGATGAAAAGCGCCAGTGAAAGCGCGGGCGATCTCGTTGATGAACTACAGTTAATTTTCAACAAATCCCGACAGGCAAGTATTACCAATGAGCTTCTCGAAATTACTACTGCAACATTATCATTAAATGGTTAAAGGAAAATATGAAAATAACAACTAACATCGGCCGCTTGCTTCAAATTACGGGACCTATTGTTGATGTAGAGTTTTCAGACACTCTGCCGACAATCTACAATGCTTTAATTCTTAAAAGAAAAGATGGCACTAAACTCTATTTTGAAGTTGAACAACAGCTTTCCAGTCGAGAAGTAAGATGCATCGCTCTTGGATCAACAGATGGGCTGGTTAGAGGCATGGAAGCCGTTGATACTGGGGCAGCAATTACAGTTCCGGTTGGAGAACAGACTCTTGGCAGAGTTTTTAATGTCGTCGGTGAACTAATTGACGAAGGTGAAAGTTTTGTGCCTAAACATACTTCTCCTATTCATAAATCTGCTCCAAAGTTAGTAGATCAGGAAACTAAGGTTGAACTACTCGAAACTGGAATAAAAGTCATCGATTTGGTAGCCCCGTTCGCCAAAGGTGGAAAAGTCGGGGCTTTTGGTGGCGCTGGGGTAGGCAAGACAGTCATCATTCAAGAACTAATTCGTAATATTGCCGAAGAACATGAAGGTCACTCTGTTTTTGCGGGAGTAGGTGAGAGAACTAGAGAAGGCAACGATTTATATAATGAAATGAAGGGTTCAGGGGTTCTTGCCAATACAGTCATGTGTTTTGGTCAAATGAACGAGCCACCGGGAAACAGACTTCGAGTTGCCCTAACTGCTTTAACCATGGCTGAGTACTTTAGAGATGAAAAAGGTGAGGACGTTCTTTTCTTCCTTGACAACATCTTTAGATTTAGTCAAGCGGGCGCTGAAGTTTCGGCTCTGCTTGGAAGAATTCCTTCAGCAGTGGGTTACCAACCAAATTTAGCGACAGAAATGGCTAGTTTGCAGGAAAGAATTACCTCAACAACTAGGGGTTCTATTACTTCGATTCAAGCGATTTATGTCCCAGCTGATGACTATACTGATCCAGCTCCAGCCACGACTTTTGCTCATATTGACTCAACCATTTCTTTGGATAGAAAACTTGCTGAGCAGGCACTTTTCCCTGCTGTGGACTCATTAGCTTCGTCATCAAAGATCCTTGATCCAGCCGTTGTTGGAGAGGAGCACTACAGCGTAGCTCGCGGAGTCCAAGAAGTTCTCCAACACTACAAAGAACTTCAAGATATTATTGCAATTCTTGGTATTGATGAACTCAGTGAAGAAGACAAACTCGTAGTTTCAAGAGCCAGAAGAATTCAAAGATTCTTGACTCAACCATTCTTTGTTGCTGAACAATTCACTAACGTACCAGGAGCCTACGTGCCAATTGCTGAGACAATCAGAGGATTCAAAGAAATCATTGAAGGTAAGCACGATTCTCTCCCAGAGCAAGCTTTCTACATGGTCGGTAGTATTGATGAGGCGGTTAAAAAAGCAAAGACTATCTAAATAATGACAACTTTTTTGCTACGAATTATTTCTCAAGAAAGAGAACTTGTGAACAAGTCAGTTCAGTCAGTTTCTGTTCCTGGTGAGCATGGCGAGCTAACAATTTTGGCTAATCACACTGCCATTCTTACTAGACTCCAGATGGGAGAATTGAGATACACAGCAACCGGCGTAGAAAACTCAATGGTCATTTCCAGAGGGTTTTTAAGTGCGTCACATAAGAATGAGGTTCTCATCATTGCTGACACCGCCATAGAAGCCAGAGAAATTAGTGTAAAGAAAGCTCAGGAAGCGATTGATGCGGCAAAAAGGCGAATTCTAGGGTCTAACAAGCTGGAGGAACAAATTCAAGCCGAAGCCTCTCTAAGACTAGCAATGCTGGAACTGAAAATCGCAAAAAGAAGCATTTAGCAACCATAAGGTCTTCTTGCCACACAAACAAAACCCTCTATACTCTACATATGCCAAAAACGGCCAAAAAGACACTAGATACAGCAGAACTTCAAGTTATTGAATTAACTCAGGCTGGTTTTGACGAACTTAAACTAGAACTTAATGAGTTACTTGATAAAAAACTCCCAGAAACTATTGCTCGTGTAGCAACTGCAAGAGAACACGGAGATTTGTCTGAGAATGCTGAGTATCATAGTGCCAGAGATGAGCAGCAGCTACTTGAGGCTCGCATTGATGAAATTCAACATGTTTTCTCAATTGCAAAAGTTGTAAAAATTCACCAGAATGTCGGAGTCGTCAGTCTTGGCTCACAAATCACAATAAAAAATTTTAAGACAAATACAAATAAAACTGTTTCTCTAGTAGGCGAGTTTGAAGCCAAACCAGCTGAAAACAAAATCTCCAGTGCGTCTCCTCTGGGAAAGGCACTCGTTGGTAAGAAAAAAGGCGACAAAATTTCAGTCGTCGCACCAGCGGGGGAGATCGAGTACAGCATAGAAGCCATAAAATAAAAATAAAAAGCAGTACAAGATCCCCCGCCACAAGCGGGGTTTTTATTTTATATGAAAAAAGAGTACGAACCAGTACAATAGGTGAGCAATATGAAAACAATACAACAATCAAATCATTGGATTGACGAAGTTGCAACTAGAGTGGCTGAGTGGCAAACAAAACAAAACATTTCTCATTTACATGTCGACGACATGAAGACACCCTCTGGGAGAGTTCATACCGGCGCTCTGCGAGGTGTGGTACTCCATGATCTGACAGCAAAAACTCTTAATAGAAAATTCGAAAGTATGGTAACTAGCACTTATGTTTTTAACGACATGGATCCAATGGATGGACTGCCAGGTTACTTGCCTACAGAGAAATTTGAAAAATACATGGGTGTGCCCCTATATCTAATCCCTGCTCCAAGTCTCGAAGAGTCTGGGGTAGATTTTTCACTTGCCTCAGAGGCTGAAAAAAAACGCTACTCAGATACGAAAAGCTTCGCAGAATTTTACGCTTTAGATTTTATTGATGCCTTTCGAACACTCGGTTGCACTCAAAAAATTATCTGGAGCCACGAGCTATACGAATCTGGAAAAATGGACTCTACAATTAAGATTGCTCTAGACTCAACCAAAAAAATTAAAACTATTTATAAAGAAGTTGCAGACTACAAACTACCGAGCAACTGGTTTCCCTTTCAAGTCACCTGTCCACAGTGTGGCAAAGTAGGAACGACGATTACAACTGATTGGGACGGTAAGGAAGTCACTTTTGAGTGTCAACAAAATAAAGTTACTTGGGCTGTAGGTTGTGGATATAAAGGATCCATATCTCCATTTGGAGGAACAGGAAAGTTGCTCTGGAAAGTTGATTGGCCAGGTCATTGGGCTGCTCTGGGAGTAACAGTTGAAGGCGCTGGAAAAGATCATACTAGCGCTGGTGGTTCTCGAGACATGGCTAATGTTATTTGCAAAGAAGTATTTAATATTGAAGCCCCATTTGACATTCCGTATGAGTGGATTCTTATCAGAGGAGCAAAAATGAGCTCAAGTAAAGGAATCGGCACCTCAGCTAGAGAGTTTGTTCAGTTATTCCCACCGACTATCGGTCGATTTTTATTTGCCAGTAAGGAGTACAGCCAGGTTATTGATTTTGATCCTACCTCACTTTCAATCCCAGATTTATTTGATGAATATGATCAGGCTGCACGAATTTTTTGGGAAAAAGAAAAAGGTGATAAACGACTCGGTCGAGCTTTTGAGATTTCACAAATTGATCAAATTCCTGAAGAACACTTCTTACCAAGATTCCGTGATTTAGCTCTTTGGATGCAACATCCTGAAATAAATCTGCAAGATAAATTCTCAGAGATCTCCGGATCACCTCTTTCACAACTAGAGAAAGAAGAACTTGAAATAAGGCGTACTTTTGCAGAAAAATGGGTCAAGTATTATGCTCCAGAAGATTACCAGCTAAAACCAAAAAATGAACTGCCACCAGAGGCATCACAGCTCACCGTGGAGCAAACAACATTTTTGCAGGAGGCCTTAGATCTTATTGAAAGTAAAAGTTGGCAAGCGACTGATCTACAACAAGAGCTTTTTGAAGTAGCAAAAAGAGGCATTGGAACGAGAAAAGCGTTTCAAGCTATATATCTAGCATTTATAGGGAAAAAATCTGGACCAAGAGCTGCATGGTTTTTACTTTCAATTGATCCGGAGTTGAGATCTAGGAGAATTAGAGAATTGCAAAACCTAGACGTCAGCCCATCTGCCGAAACCACATTAGATGCAGATAACCTCATTAGTTCTGAAGTCAAACAACAGTTTCCTGGCATCTTTTTTGCTACTGTGAAGATTTCTGGCGTATATATTCAAAAAGAAATTCCAGAGCTGCAAGAATTGACAAAAAAGATATTAAGATCTCTCACCGTCAGCTCGACCTCTGAAATTGCAGCTCTTGAGCCTATACAAGCATATCGCTCGCTGTTCAAGGCTACAGGCACAGATTTTCATAGTAAGAGACCATCTCCAGAAGCACTTTTACGCAGGGTTGTGCAAGGTAAGGATTTATACCAGATTAATACGGCTGTGGATGCATACAACTTAGCAGTACTCGAAACTGGAGTTGGGCTTGGAGGCTTTGATGCTAAGAAAATATCAGGAAAAGTTAGGCTTCGCTTCTCAAGACAGGGTGAACCAATGAAGCTACTTAGTGATTCAAAGCCAACATTAACAAGAGAAAATCAACTTGTTTATGCAGATAAAGAAAAAGCTATCACCATAGACCTCAACTACAGAGACATTGATGAAACAAAAATCACCACGTCCACCTCTGATATTCAGTTGTTTGCTGATGGTGCCCCAAACCTGGAAGAAAAAGTTATAATTGAAGCACTACAAAAAGGTGCTGAATATATTCATAAGTTTTGTGGTGGCACGATTGGGACTGTAGCAGTTAACAAATAGAATATTATGAACCTTTCACATCGCGACAAGGCCCAAGCATTACTTGAGAAATACATCAAAAATGAAAGCCTGCGCAAGCATTGCTACATGGTCGCTCAAGCCATGGAGGCCTACGCAGCGGCGCTTGGAGAAGACGCGGAACTTTGGTACCAAGCAGGTTTATTACATGATCTAGATTGGGAAATGTTTCCTGACGAGCATCCAAATAAAGCTATTTCTGAAATTTTGGTCGATTTCCCAAGTGAGATGCTAGGTGCTATTGCCGCTCATGCACCAGACAGAACGGGCAAAAAACCAGAAACTCAAATAGAGAGATATCTTTTCGCATGTGATGAAATGTCGGGATTTTTACATGCTGTCTCCCTGGTTAGGCCAGAAGGCTTTTCAGGTATGATGCCAAAGTCAGTGAAAAAGAAAATGAAAACCACTGCTTTCGCTGCCAACGTAAGCCGCGAAGACATGAAGCTAGGTTTTGAGTTGATTAATAAAGAACCGGACGAGCACATTAGATTCTTGCTCGCGGTCTTTGGAAAACAGGAGTAAATACCATGTTAGCCATCTCTTTTATTCGTGAAAATTCCGAGGAAGTTCGCCAGGCTTGTCGAGATAAACAACTTGACCCAGCCGTAGTTGGCACTTTGCTTGCTAGTGATGAAAAACGTAGAGCTCTACAGGGAAAAGTTGACGATCTGCGTCAGCAGAGCAATGAACACGCCTCGTTAATCAAAACTCAGGTGCAAGAAGGATCGAAGCCTACAGACGAACAAATTGCTAAAGGCAAAGAAATCAAAACTCAACTTAAAGAGATCGAACCTGAACTTAAAGCCATTGAGGATGAATTTGCAAAATTATTACTTTACATTCCGAATATTCCTGCCAAAGATGTTCCGGTCGGCCCTGATGAATCTGGAAATAAAGTTGTGCGCCAGGTGGGAAAAGTTCCAAAGCTAGATTTTGAGCCAAAACCTCATCAAGAACTTTTAGAGAATCTTGATCTTTTAGATACTAAACATGCGGTAAAGATTGGAGGATTCCGTTCGTACTTTCTAAAAAATGATGGTTTGCTTCTTGAACAAGCTCTCCTACAGTACGCTATGAAGAAATTACAAACTGAAGGTTTCTCACCAATGTCAGTTCCAGTTTTAGTTAACGAAGAAACCATGTGGGGGACAGGCTACTTTCCCTGGGGAGAGGAAGATCATTACAAAACTCAAGACAACCAATTTTTAGCTGGTACGGCTGAGGTAGCTCTCACCGCTTACTATGCTGGCGAAACACTTCGAGAAAAAGATTTGCCAATTAAAATGGCTGGAATTTCTCCTTGCTTTAGACGAGAAGTCGGTTCGTATGGCAAGGACACGCAGGGAATCATTCGTGTTCATCAGTTTAATAAAGTTGAAATGGTCGTCTACACCGTTGCAGATGAGGAAGAAACTAGTCAATGGCACGAGAAAATGACTGGGCTAAGCGAGTCCCTTCTCAGAGACTTAGAACTCTCTTATCAAGTACTCCTGATGTGCACGGGTGACATGGGAGCGGGCCAGCGCAAAAAATACGACATTGAGACATGGTTTCCCAGCCAGAATCAGTACCGAGAAACCCACTCAGCTAGTTACTTTAACGATTTCCAATCTCGACGCCTCGACATTAAATACCAAACCAAACAAGGTGATATGAAACACGTATACACTCTAAATAACACCATGGCTGCTTCGCCTCGTCTTTTGGCAGCCATTGTTGAGAATTATCAGGAAGCTGATGGTCGCATCAGAGTTCCAAAAGTGTTACAACAGTACCTCGAGAAAGAAATGATTGGTTAGCCTATGTTAAGATTTTTGTCTAATTTTTTTGATGATAATAAAAGACAACTTGATGGTTATCAAAAGATTGTTGCTTCAGTAAATGCAGAAGAGGCGACAGTAAAAAAACTTTCTGACACAAAGCTTGCAGCCCAGACCAAAAAGTTTAAAAAACAAATTCAAGAAATGCGGACATCTGGAGAAGACGACGCTGGTATTCTAAAAACACTTTTACCAGAAGCTTTCGCCACTGTTAGAGAAGTTTCCCGCCGCGTACTTGGCTTAAGACATTTTGATGTTCAGCTGATCGCTGGAGCTGCTCTGCACTTTAGCTCTATCACCGAGCAAAAAACTGGAGAAGGCAAGACTTTAACAGTCTCAGCGCCTCTTTATCTAAATGCTCTTCTTGGTAAAGGTGCTCACCTAGTCACCGTTAATGACTACCTAGCAGAGCTTGGAGCTGGCTGGATTGGCCCTATTTATCACTTCCTTGGTCTTTCAACGGCTGTTATCACTCACGAATCCTCTCGTCTTTATAATCCTGGCTTTGATTCCGCTGAGAAGGGTGATGAAAGATTAGAGCATTTTGAGCCAATTACCAGAAAACAAGCTTATGCGGCGGACATTACCTACGGCACAAATAACGAGTTTGGCTTTGATTACTTGCGCGACAACATGGTGCAATCTATTGAACAAATGGCCCAACGACCAGTTGATACTCATCACTACGCTATTGTTGATGAAGCTGACTCTATTTTGATCGATGAAGCTCGAACACCGCTGATTATTTCAGCTCCAGATTCTGAACCGACTCAACAGTACTACGAGTCTTCTCGACTGGTGACTTCACTCGAGTCTGGCAGTGATTTTACCGTCGATGAGAAATCTCGAACAGTTAACCTCACCGACTTGGGAGTTAAGCGCGTGGAACAGAAACTTGGCGTGAAAAACCTTTACGAGGAGAGTTTCGACACTATTCATCATATTGAAGCCGCTCTAAAAGCCAAGACCCTTTTTACTCGAGACAAAGACTATATTGTTCGCGAAAACGAAGTTGTAATCGTCGATGAACACACTGGAAGATTGATGTTCGGTCGCCGTTACTCCGACGGACTTCATCAGGCTATTGAGGCAAAAGAAAACGTACCTATTCAGCAAGAATCTAGAACCTTGGCATCTATTTCAATTCAAAATTACTTCAGGCAGTATTACAAGCTTTCAGGAATGACTGGTACGGCTCTGACCGAAGCTGAGGAATTTAAAAAGATTTATAACATTGACGTTTTGGTTGTACCAACAAATGTGCCTGTAGTTAGAGATGATCGATCGGACATTGTGTATAAAACTGCATCAGCAAAATACTCTGCCATCGCCAACATGGTGGAAGAAATTCACGCCACCGGTCAACCAATTCTTATTGGAACGAGATCAATAGAGCATAACGAGACCATCGCCAAATTCCTCAAGAGGAAAGGTGTGCCTCATCAAGTTCTTAATGCAAAAAATCATGAGAGAGAAGCTTTCGTCATTGCCGATGCCGGAAAAAAAGGCGCAATCACTGTTGCTACCAATATTGCTGGACGCGGTGTGGACATCGTTTTGGGAGGCTCAAAACCAGAACTCAAAGATTTTCGAAAAAAAGGCAATTCAAATTCGCTTTCTGAATCGGCTAAAAAACTTGCTGCTGAGTTGAAGCTTCCGCCTTCTGTTAATCCAGCTAACTACAAGTTGGCTGATTACCAAAAGTCTCTAGATAAGTGGAAAAAATCTCACGAAGAAGTTGTTTCTTCTGGTGGTTTATTCATTCTTGGCACTGAAAGACATGAATCCCGACGCATCGATAATCAGCTCAGAGGACGCGCTGGTCGCCAGGGAGACCCTGGGGTTAGTCTTTTCTTCATTTCTCTTGAAGACGACATCATGAGAATTTTCGGAGGCGAGCAGATTTCCAAGGTTATGGACTTCTTGAAAATCGAAGAAAATCAACCAATTGAGCATAAAATGATTGGTAAGTCTATTGAATCAGCGCAAGTTAAAGTGGAAGGTTTCTTTTTTGACCAACGCAAGCGCCTAGTTGAGTTTGATGACGTCATGAATAAGCAGCGCGAGATCATTTATAAACGACGGCGCAGACTTCTCGAACAATCTTCGGGTGTAACAAAGCCAGAGATCGAGTCTTCCGAGAACTTAAAGGAAGAAATTCTTTCTTACATCGAAGACGAAGTTGAAGCCATTGTTTCGCTAAATGCCCCAGAGCAATACAACGACGAAGAATATAACGCTATCGTTCGCGACTTCTCAAAACTCGTTCCATTTGATCCAACTTCACAAAGGGCTTTAGCAACAAAGCTTGGTGAACTTACAACAACTGACGAAATCACTGATGAACTAATTAAATTGGCAACAAAAGCTTACGAATCTCGAGAGCGTCAATATGGAGCAACTCAGATGAGATTTCTTGAGAGGGCGGTTTCACTCTCAACAATTGATGAGAAATGGATGAATCACCTCGATGCCATGGACGGGCTGAGAGATGGCATTTGGCTAAGAGGCGATAAACAAACTGTGCTTTCAGAGTACAAAAAAGAGGCATTCGCCATGTTTGATGAGCTAGTTGACTCGATGGAATCCACGGTTGCGAATAGAATGTTCAGAGTTCAGCTTCGAAATTCAGAAAATCTAACTCAGACACCCGTCAATACTATCGAACATAAGGACGACGTAAACGAATCGCTAGCAAAAGAAGTTGCTGATGCGACTCCGCCAACATCACAACCAACCATGACCAAGGGCTCAAGTTCTGATTTAGCAGCTGCTCTACTTAATGCCAAAGCTACAGCTAAGCCGCAGCCAGGCTCAAAGAAAGCTACGATTGGCAGGAATGATCCTTGCCCATGCGGAAGTGGTTTAAAATATAAAAAGTGCGGACTGATCGACGCACCCGAGCATCGAAAGTAACAAATGAAAGTCTTAGGTGGCACCGGAAACGCAAAGTTAACTGAAGAGATTGCTAAAGAACTCGGAGTAGAGCTGGTTTTGCCCGAATTCAAGCTTTTTGCCAACGGAGAACAACGCATCTGGATTCCGAAAAAACTCGGCGGCCAACAAGTGATTTTGGTACAAAGTCTCGCTGCCCCAGTCGACACTCACATTATCCAGCTGCTCCTTCTAATTGATGCACTTGAAAGGCTTGGAATCAAACAATTATTTCTCGTCGTTCCTTGGATGGGTTACTCCTTACAAGACAAGGTATTCCGAGAAGGTGAGCCAATCGCTGCCAAAGTCGTTGCCCAGTTACTATCTTCTAGAAATATCAGCAGAACCTTTTTGCTTGATTTGCATAACTCGGCCATCGCTGGCTTTTTTGAAGGACCCAACACTCATCTCTCTACCCTAGATCTATTTGTTGATTTCGCAAAAAGACAAGACTACTCAGAAAACACAGTGGTAGTTTGTCCAGATATTGGCGGCCTTAGAAGAGCTCAAAACTTTGCCGATAAGCTGAATTTACCCATGGCTAGTATGGAGAAACAACGAAATCTGGTCACCGGCGAAGTAACAACGGGAAGAATACACGGGGATGTTTCTGGTATGAACTGTCTCGTTTATGATGATGTGATTATGTCAGGCAGCACCTTGGTAAAAACCGCTCAAGCCCTGAAATCAAACGGTGCTAAAAAAGTCATTTGTTTGGCATCTCACGGCGTTTTCACCAAACCAATTGAAACCCTATTTGCCGACAAATTGATTGACGAAGTTATCATTACTGACAGCGTTGAGCAACGCGTCGCTCATAAAAAAATCACGGTACTAAGTGTCGCCAAACTTTTGGCAGAACCTATATCTGAATACTTATGAAATACTCAAAACTTCTCGGCAAAACAGCTAAAAATGATTCAAAAGGATCTAAGTTCGCTAGTCAAAGATACTTGACCAGAGGTGGCTTTATCAAAGAATCTACAGCCGGACGATACTCATTTTTACCACTCGGCTGGAGAGTTCATGAAAAGATTAAGGCAATTGTTAAAGACGAAATGGACAAAACTGGTGCCCAAGAAATGCTTGTCCCGACCCTGCATCCTCTAGAGTTTTGGGAAGAAACAAATCGTACAAACTCCGTTGGCTTTGAGCTCATGACTGTTAAAGATCGACGGGAAGCTTTTTTTGCCCTGGGCGGTACTGCTGAGGAAATGTTTGTTGACGTCGTCAGAAACTTGCACCTATCCTATCGAGATTTACCATTCACGATCTATCAGTTTTCTAACAAATTTAGAGACGAGCTTCGGGCTCGAGGCGGTCTCTTGAGGCTTCGAGAATTCGTCATGAAAGATGGCTACTCTTTTCATACTGATAAGGAAGATTTTGAGAATGAATATCAGGTCATGTCTGATGCTTATGCGAGAATGTACAAACGCATCGGCCTAGACGCACTAAAGGTAGCTGCTGACAACGGCTATATCGGTGGTGAGTACTGCCATGAGTTCCAAGTAGAGTGTGATCTCGGCGAAGGTCGTTTTTTTGTTTCAGAAGACGGAAGCTACTGTGCCCACGAGGACATTGCCACATTTACAAGGGATAACAAAAACCTCGACGAGCCTCTCCAAAAATATCAAGTCGTCGACGCTGTCAGAGGCACGACTATGGAGGACGGCGTTAAATTTCACAATTTGCCTTTGTGGCGACAAATCAAAGACGTTCTCTACGCGACAGAAACTGGCAAACTTGTTTTAGCAATAACCAGAGGAGATCTAGATATCAATGAGATTAAACTTGCTCATGTCGTGAGTGCCCTCTCACTTAGACCAGCTTCAGTGGAAGAAGTTAAGTCGCTTGGTTCAGAACCTGGATTTATCTCGCCGGTTGGTTTGGCAGGAAAAGTCACTATTGTTGCTGATCCTTCGCTTCGAACCACAGTTAACGCTTTTGGTGGGGCTAATGCCTTGAATAAAGATGCTATCAACATCAATATCGATCGAGACTACACAGCAGATATCGAGGCTGATATCGCCATGGCTCAAGACGGTTTTTTGAGTGAAAATGGAAAAAGCTTGCTGATAGAGAAGAAGGGCATTGAGGTTGGAAATATTTTCCAACTTGGCCTCCACTACTCGACTAAAATGAAAGATGCAAACTTTGCTGATAGCGCTGGTGGGCAAACGCCTTACTACATGGGTTGTTATGGATTTGGTCTGGCTAGAACGTTAGCGACTGTGGTTGAAAAACATCACGACGACAAGGGAATAATTTGGCCAGCGTCAATTGCCCCGTTTGCCGTTCACTTGGTTTCACTGCCAGGAGCAGAAGATTTTGCAACTAGCCTCTATGAGGAGCTTCTCAAGGCTGACATTGAAGTCCTTTGGGATGATCGTTCAGTCTCCGCAGGCGTTAAATTCGCTGATGCTGATCTCATCGGTATTCCCATTAGACTAGTTGTTTCAAGTAGAAATGGTGAAAAGGTCGAGTGGAAAAATAGAGCAGACTCAAAATCAACCTTAATGAATAGAGAAGACGTTCTGAAAAAACTTTTAATTACCGAATAAAGTACGGTAAATATTAGAACCTATATTAAACATTTCTCAAACCAGCAAACTTGCTATAGATTGATCATAGAAGCAATTTTTCTCATAGGTATTTTATATATCACGCCGTATAGTACTCATACATTCCGGTGAGGAACACCCACTGCGACTGTCCTGGTTTTGTAAAAGACTTTGGCTGTTGCGGTGGGGTTTTATTTTGTCTTGGTCGTCAATGTTATACTAGTGGAAGATGCCTCAACAAAAATTAATTATCACTCACCACGCACCTGATCTTGATGCTATTTCATCGGTTTGGCTCTTAAAACGCTTTGATTCCCAAAATTATGCAAACGCCAAAATAGGCTACGTGAACCCAGGCCTCTCCTTGGATCCAAACATGGCTGATAACTACGGTATCTTGCCTCACAACGTAGTTCACGTCGACACCGGTCGCGGTGAATTTGATCATCACACCTCAGAAAAGAATAGCCGAGACATTTGTGCTGCCACTTTGGTTCGTGATTATTTGATTAAGTCACATCCAGAATTAGCCAATGATTCGGCGTTAAAGGCAATTGTTGACCATGTGACTGAGATCGATCATTTTGGTGAAATATTTTGGCCTGAACCAGATAGCTATCGTTATAACTTTATGCTTCACGAGCTAATTAGGGGCAGTGAGTTTATGGCCCAAAATACCGATGACTCACAAATGCAGTTTGGAATGCAGGCTTTAGACAATGTCTATGCGGTTATGAAACAAAGTCACAAAGCTTCACAAATTCTCGATAATGATGGACTTATATTCCAAATTTCAGCTGGCAAATGCCTCGCCATCTCAACAAAAAATGATGACGTCATAAAGCTAGCTCAGAAACGAGGCATGATGCTGGTTGTCAGAAAAGACCCCTCCCTTGGTCACATTCGCATAAAAGTCAGACCGGATAGTTCTCTAACTCTTGAGAAACTCTACGAAAGAGTCCTGAAACTTGATCAGAAAGGTACCTGGTATTATCACCCGGGTGGGAAAATGCTCATCAACGGCTCACGCAAACATCTTGATCAGCAACCCTCGCCTCTGAGCTTGCAAGAAATTGTAACTGCAATAAAAGACTTATATGAATAAATCAGATTGTATTTTTTGCAAAATTGTTTCTGGTGATGCGCCAGCTCACGTGATTTGGTCAAGTGATTCTCACATGGCGTTTCTTTCGATATTTCCCAACACCGATGGTTTTACTGTGGTGATCCCAAAAGAGCATCATGGCAGCTATGCTTTTGAACAAAGCGACGAGGTTCTCTCAGAGCTGGTTATTGTTACAAAAACTGTAGCTAAAATTATTGACAACTACTACAAAGATGTGTCGAGAACAGGAATGTTCTTTGAAGGCTTCGGCGTAGACCATCTTCACAGCAAGCTTTTTCCGATGCATGGAACTGGTGATTTGGAGCAATGGAAAAACATTGAAAGCTCATCTAACAGCCAATTCTTTCCAACTTATCCTGGCTTCTTACCTTCAAATGACTCGAATCGTGCGAATGATGATGACTTATCAAAATTAGCAAGCAATATTCGTGCCTCTTACCAAGATGGAAATCATCAAGTATAATTACCAATCTTATGCCAATTGTTATTAGAGCAAAACAGAACGATAGCACTAATGATGTTATTAAACGCTTCAAAAGAGCAGTCACTCAAGTTGATATTGTCCAAAAAGCTAAAGACGCGGCTTTCTTTATCAGTAAAGCCAGTATGCGAGCATCAAAACGCATGGACATGAACAGACTTCGTCGACGCGCTAGATCACTCAAGCGCATGAAAAACGTTTCTGAGTTATCTCTTCAAAGAATTAACGATCGTCTTCACTAGACTTGTCGCAAAATAAGGAACAACACTTCCCCCTCCCCAAATTCAGTTAGAGTGTTGTTGATTTTGTAAAGTTGTAC
>PFLP01000041.1:0-1587 GCA_002784625.1 Candidatus Pacebacteria bacterium CG_4_10_14_0_8_um_filter_42_14
GAGGATGATCAAATTATGGTCGCTACTGTATCAGGGTAGGGGTGCAGTCCATTATCTGATGTTTCGGCACCCTATGAGGTATGGTGCTTACAGGACATAAGCAAGAACGGAACAACGTATGCTGGATTTGTAAGAATAACTTCTGAATGCATCGCAACAGATGAGATCTGTATAGTGACTACGTTAGAAAAATTGAAGAGAGAAACAGGAATACTAAGAGTAAAATTCAAAAAATCTGGAATATCAAAAGCAGGTATTATAAAGAGAGTTTCGGGCATTCAGGACCAAGAGCCCTGGAACTTAACAACATTGGACTCAATAAAATAGGTTCAAACGACATTCGTCAAACCTTAATATTTTTTACATTCATCTTTATATACGTCTCTGACATATTTTCCAACATTTGCGTCCATCTCGTTCCAATAGCAGCTGGTGTTGTGACTGCCGCATTTTTGAGAAGCTGATTGTGATAACTGGATCAAGTCCCAAACATTCTTAAGTGGCTGGGGAAGTTGGTTAAGTTTATCTGGGGTTGTTGGAAATCTTTGAGACAAGCCTTGTTTTTCATACTCACTTAGAGATGCAAGAAACATCCACTCGGACATAACTGCCCTTGTTTCGCTTTCTATACATGACAGCGTTGATCCATCATAAGAATATTCAATAAACTCAAGTGCGTGTTGTAGCTCATGAGCAAGGAGAATGGAAATTGCAAGATCGTCATATTGTTTATATGAGCTATCAACTTGTATCACCAGTTTTTCTAGGGAAGATATTGAGTTGTCAAAGAAGAACCTGCCCTGAGTTTTAGGGTCGGATGAGTTTGTATACTCAATAAACACGCAATTCGTAAAATCAGAATCTTTGACATCTTGAGGATCGACACTAGCTGGGCTTTGTTTGGAATATGAATCCAAATAATATTCGAAATTAATACTTAATGCTCGAGAAAGTTCGGGGGCCATCTCATAAGGTTTTTCTCTAATGCACAGGGGTAGGCGAGAGGTGATCTTCCATTCGTCGTCCTCTTTTTCCCAAACATAATATGCGCGTAGTTCTTTTGGCTGTGAACAATTTGTTTTCGGGCAAGTCCGGGTGATCGTGTCCAAGTATGCGATATCGTCACTTATATTTATTGATAAGATTTCTGTGCTAATGATTTTTACTGAAGATGATGTTCTCTTTTTTATGTATTCAGATTTAGATACTTTGATTTTTTCTTTCGAAACTAAAAAATTGTCATAAATCTTATTATATTTTCCTTGGTCCCTGAGTTCAGAATATTCTTTTGCTGCTTTCTCTACTAACTGCTCTTCAGAGAACAGCATGGATGAATTAATCAGATAAAAAATACCAAATCCGAGAGCTAATAGTATCGTGAGAATAATTGATGTTTTTTTTGTTTTCATCATTGGCACATACGTCATTATAAATTATTTTTTTGAGAAAACTAAGGTAGAGACATTGACGTATTTTCAGCAAACTATTCGATTGCTGGTAATATGCTCTTTTGAAAAATAGGTTCCAACATCCTCCACTAGTCCCTGCAGAGCATTTTCCCTCAGTAAATTTTTTTATTGATATTAA
>PFLP01000041.1:1663-12445 GCA_002784625.1 Candidatus Pacebacteria bacterium CG_4_10_14_0_8_um_filter_42_14
TTAACATGTTAAGAAATATGAAACTCACTTTAGCAAATCCCTTTTATTATATTAGTAAACCATCGTTTAAAGAGGTTAATTATTCGAACTTAAGTGAAATTCTTAAAAGTAATAGGAACTACATTAAGCAAATAGTTTTGGCTGCCAACGATCCCAAGTACTTATATTGGGATAAGTTTAAACACAAATCTTTACCTAAAAGCCTTAGTATGGAGGAGCAATGGTTGCTGGTTCACATGTATCGAGATGCGTCGGCCATTGAAACTCCAATTAAATCTGTTGAAGGTGAAAATTTTAAATGGACTCGTTTAGTTTCATTTGATGAGAGACTGCATGAAATAGATATGCTTGTTGGAGGAGGTCTTTTTCCAAAGTCAAAGATTCCAGTAGGAGATAGAGAGACCTATGTCAGTAGAGGAGTTATTGAAGAATCTATTGCTTCAAGTCAGTTGGAAGGAGCCCACACCACTCGGGCTGCAGCCAAAAAAATGATTCTTGAAAAGAAAAAACCAAAAAATAAATCAGAACAAATGATCCAAAATAACTATCAAGTTATGCTAGCTTTAGAGGATGACTTTAAGGGAAGAGAGCTCTCAAGAGAGATGTTATTTGAGTTGCACTCGATGTTAACTGAAAATACACTTGAAACCCACCAACAAAAAAGGTTCAGGCAAGATGATGATGAGATTGTCGTGGAAGGAATGATCGGTTCAGAAACGTATACGACTCATGTTCCGCCTGATGAAATCATCTTAGACAAAGAACTTGATCGCTTAATAGCATATGCAAATGACAGCCTAGATGATAAGTTTACGCATCCGATTATCAAAGCGATTTTTATTCATTTCTGGGTGGGGTATTTGCATCCTTTTGTAGATGGCAATGGTAGATTGGCCAGAGCATTGTTCTACTGGTATCTGTTGAAGAAAGGTTATTGGACTTTTTCATACATTCCAATCTCAACCGTAATTAAGAAATCTTCTACTCAATATGCTATGGCATATATCTATGCAGAGCAAGATGGTGACGATATTACATATTTTCTTGACTACCAAATGAGAAAGGTAATGCAAGCAATGAAAGAATTTTCTGACTTTGTGGAAAGGCAAGCAAAACAAAATCAGAAGGTAGGTCAGATTTTAAATAGTAAAATAGCTTTAAATGATAGGCAAAAACAACTAGTTTTTTATTTTATTTCGGAAGACAAAGCTTCTACGACCACGACATCACATTTAATATTGAATGAAATCTCAAGAGTAACTGCTACTAAGGACTTAAAGGAATTAGAAAAGCTAAAGCTTATTGAAGCTCAAAAAGAAGGAAAGTACGTTAGATATTATGCTACAGATAAGCTTAAATCTATGGTTGAACTAGATAAATAGGTTCTAACACCGTTTACTATTTCCCGTAACGACTTCCTGCAAAAAGATATGTCTAGGTTTTTACTTTCAATTCTTCTAGGATTCATTGCTGCATACCTGTGGGATTTCTTTTGTTCGCAGGTTATTAAACAGACTTCGTTCATAATTTTGGGCTACCGCCTTCATCACAGCATCTATGGTCTGGTTTCTATTCTATTTGGCGCAGTAAATAGAAATCAGTTTCTAAAACAAGACGAGCTTTCACTAATTCTTAACCAAATTGTTACTGAGTGTATTGAGCTTAAAAATAAATATGTTACCGGTGGCGAAAAAATGTCAGTTGACTATATTTGTGTATTTTCGCAGTCAAGTCAGGAGTACCAGAGATTTCTTGCAGCAGCAGAACAAATAGGAAAGAGGGTCAAGGAAACAAAAACAGGACCTGTATTTCGTTTTAATGCTGCACATAGGACGCCAGCTGGAGATGCGAAAATACTAAAAATTCGTGAGCCAGATATAACCAGATTCCAAAAAGGGGACGTTGATTTTTCAACTAACTATAGTGGATTTAAAAATGAATATGGGAGCTTAAATGGCTTTTCACTAATTGTGAGAGATAACTTTGAAATGCTTGAACTAAAGGATAACCATTTTAATGTTTTAGTGTATTTTTCAAGTATTCCCCCAAGCAAGCTCATTGAAGTCGAAGGCTAAGTAGGTTCCAACACCGCTCACGACTAAACTTTATGTATGAGTTTCTTTGCGCCTACTCATATCTACATTTCGTCTCCAAATATGCGTAGTAGTTAGGAAGACAACAAACACTGCGAGCCATAGCACTGAGTATGAGACCGTTAGAATATTATATTTTTCCAAAGCCACTAAAACTAAAATCAACTTGATCATCAAAAGGTAATAACTTGTTAGAGACTCGGAGTAGGGGTCATTTTTTGTTTTTCTAAATGTGGGAATAAACGATGCGATCTCAGCAATGGTAACTATTGTCAAAGATATGACTGGATGATTACTGAGGATGGCAAACGACAAGACACCAACAACAGAAATTGAAAGGAAAATTTTGTCGCTATTCACAATATCTTTCGTTCCGAACTTGAAACAATAGAAAAGAATTATGAAATCAATAATTACTCCTATTATTGTTGGAATTGCACCAATACCTGCGCCACCGATAAGTTGGATGTACGCCACGACAGCTGTCACGAGGGTAATGCTAATCCAGGTATAAATGTGCGGCTGATTTTTACCTCTGAACATATCAATGAGGTACGGAATATATGCGATTATGGCGATTCCAGTGGCTGCGGTGGAGGCAATGATCTTTATTATGTCGGTCATGTGTGCTGATGATAACATTTTCTACTTTGCTATACTCACTTTATGCAAAAAAATGATGAATATTTTATGAGAGAGGCTATCAAAGAAGCCGAGAAGGCTTTGGAGACAGGGGACTTTATTTTTTGACTCATCTACTAATTTACTACTAATTACTGCAAGATTAGTAGTTAGCCGGTGTATTTTCGATATTGACTTACTTAGCTAACTTAGCTAAGATATCCTTGTTATGCAAACAGTCACTATTCACGACGCTAAAACTAATTTGAGCAAGTACATCTCAGCGGCTAAAACAGGTAAAAAAGTTTTTATCGGTGGTTTTGGCAGGCCAGAAGTCATGCTTATACAGGTAACGCCGGCTGATTTATCACAAGCAAAAATCAGAGATTTTTCTTTTGCAAATAATAAGATTGTCCAAACTCCCGATAGCTTCAGTAATGAGACGGAGTCTTTAGTAGCAGATTTAGTTTCTGGATTGGCTCAGTAGAGAAAAATGAAAATACTACTTGATTCACAAGTTTTTATTTGGCTAATTAATGATGATTCTCGACTTGGCGCAAAAAACAAAAAACTAGCCCTCTCGACCTCGAATGAAGTCTTTATCAGTTTTATGTCCTTTTTTGAGATGACGATTAAGGCTTCTTTAGGAAAATTGAAATTTGATCCTACTGTAATGAGCGATCTTGAAAATATGGGAATTGTTTTATTGCCAGGTGAGGAGTCTAGTCTGCAAAGATACAAAATTTTTAGTTCTGAAAACAAAGATCCATTTGATAATTTTTTAGTGGCCACGTCCATTGATATCGATTTAGTTTTTTTAACAAGTGATGAAAAAATTCTTGCTACTAAGTGCGAGGGGCTGGAGACTTTGGATGCTAGAAGTTAATTCATGAATACACACGCCCCAAAAAACTACATTTGCCCAATTTGCCTCGCTATGAATGAGATAATCTTTGGGAGAATATGGGGGAGAAGCGGGAAACTAGTCGGGAAGAGAGATTGAAATTTATTGAGCTTTTTAACTATTCACAAACTTGTGAAGAACAGAAGACGCCAAAGTTTGATAAGGCAGCCCTTCATGCGCGGCAATAGTTTTCAGTTTTAATATGGTCTTTTCTGAAACACGAATGTTTATGTTCTTGGCTTTTCCAAGTGTATTCCTCGCAATTAGAGTCAGCTTTTTCTTTTCTTTTTCAAGATCCTCCAGAGATTTATATTCACCTCTCTCGATAGCTGCCTCTATAGCTTTTTCCTCTGAATCTAGTTTTAAATTATAAAATGGGTTGTTTTTATTCATCTATGGTAGTTCTATGACATTGGGTATGTAATGTCAATTGACGGCAAATTGTAATTGATCAAGCTTTAGGAGTTGGTTCCGAAGTCGCATCTTGAGTCCGCAAATGAGAATACTTCAAAATATTTCTTACATATTGCTGGGATTTTTTATTTTTGACAATAATTAGACTTGCTCGTTTACTCAGTGGTCTGAGAATTACTTTGCCGATTAAGTCTGACGGTGGCGAAGATAAGAACCAGATTATTTTTCCCCGTTGAAGACTACTAGAGAGATAGCTGTATAAATCCGTGGCTACAAAGGCATTTGCATAACCTTTCCCAGTTAGTTCTTTCAATTGTTTTATACTTGGTTTCCATCCTGAGCCAAGAACTATAATATCGGCTTGCGAGAGGTTAATTTTAATTAATTTGAAAACAAAATTCGTATCCTCTTTCACTGTGTTTACCAACATAAATCCGGTTTTTTCTGCAATCTCTTGCATCAACCGGGGAGTGTATCCATATTTGTGAGTTCCCCATATTTCAGATTTGGAAGTGTCGCCATATAGAAACAACATTGCTAAATCTGGCTGGTTTTTGTATTTCTTTAGTATTTGACCCACATTTGGCACTCTGATTATGAACTCGCCCTCAGACATAAGAACCCGACGGCATTCTTTAAGCAATTTCAGGGCATTTTTTAATGTAAAGTGCTCCAAAACATCCTGAAGAAGTATTTCTGACGCTGAATTTGAGGGGAAGGGAAGTGGTTTTGCGAGATCATGAATAATATCGGGCTTTGATCTACGATCTATATCGACATTAACGAAGCCCGCTCGCTTGTCCTGGCCGCAACCTAAGTTTAATGAAATGAGTTTTCTCATGTAGAGATGATATCATCAACTGATGAAAGATAACCAAATGCTTGAACAAAAAATTGGTAAATTTATGATCGGCATTGGCTGCGTGATGGAGCACGCCGCTACTGGGAAGATTTTGTGTTTACACCGAGACCGAGCAAGCTATCAGAAAGGTGAGTGGGAGCTTATGTATGGTCGTATCGATCAGCACGAAGAACTTTTTGAGGCACTTAGAAGAGAGGTGATGGAAGAAACTGGAATTGAAAGGTTTCAAATTAAGCGACTACTCAGAATCTGGCATTTTTATCGAGGAGAAAAGAAGGCCGAAACGGAAATTCATGGCTTCACTTTTCACTGCATCGTTCAGAGTCAGGAGGTCGTACTTAGCAGCGAGCACTCAGAGTATCGTTGGGTTACTCCAGAAGAAGCGCTAGAGTTAGTAACTGTCGCTGGAATTAGAGAAGATGTGAAATTTTTTATCGAAAACAAAAATAATCGCAAAGTCGCGCTGAGTGGAGTGAGTGACAAGATTGAGCAAGTTTTGTAGAAAAACAAAGGTGCGAAGCTGTGGGAGAAGCAGATTATGAATAAAGTACACGGTGTTGAATTCAGGATAGAGCAATTAAGAAGGGACAAAATAATTTACGCAATAGAATCTTGTGCAATTACATTAGTATCAATTCTTGGATATCTGTTTTCGAATCAGTACTTCTCAGGAATAGTCCAACAATTGGTTAATCTTGCGCTAATTATCCTTAGCGTAACATATGCGATTTATATGGGTGCAGGAAATTTTGTGAGACTTAAAGAAGTGAAAAAACTAGAAAAACAACTGAAGCTCTCGTAATTCACGATCAAGGTAAAAAAACTGGAAGTCGGTGAGGGTAGAGAGTTTGTGATGAAAAAACTAGATCGAAGTTGGAAAAAGCTTTTGCCAGAAGCGAAGAAAATTGTGGCTCCGCAGTATGAGGCGGCTAAGGTGTTGTTTGGGAGGGAGTTAAAATCTTCTTAAACCTCGGCACCATTCTTCCATCTATTTTTACCTTCTCTAAAAACATTTTAAGCGGCCTTACCCACATGGTTGACTGGTCGTTATCGGGGAGTGCTTTGTAGACAACCATCTCCTCAAGCGTCTCGCTGTGTTTGGCAGTGCCGATAACCAGATATTTTTGGCCTTTGTAGTGTTGGTAGGTGCCGGGTTCAAGTTTTTTCATTTTGATATTTGTATTTACAATAGATGTACTTGTGTTATCATAACTTATGGCTTTTAGCATTAGCTTCAATGAAGAAAAAAACCAGCTACTAAAAGCCACGAGGGGAGTCTGTTTTGAGGACGTGGTTGATGCAATTGAGAATAAAAATATCTTGGCCGATATTGTTCACCCAAATAAAAAATACAAACATCAACGCGTATATATTGTGGACATTGGAGGATATGCGTATGTTGCTCCCTACGTTGTTGATAAACAAAGACAGGAAATATTTTTAAAAACAATGTATGCGAGTAGAGTTTTCACTAGAAAATACTTGAAAATAAAGGAACTATGAAAAAGACACAACAAAAAAACCCATTTGTTAATCAAGTTTTAGATGCTGAAGAAAGAGCCCTTGAAGAATCCTTTGAAAGAGGTGAATTTGAGGAAGTGACTGGAGCTGAATTTGAGAAGACTAAAAAGATGTTCGAAGAGGCTTCTGAGATGTATCGACTTTTGCATCTGAGTAAACCAATCACGATCCGTGTTAATCAGCTAGATCTTATCAAGGTGAAAGCAAGCGCCAAGCGCAAGCAAATTCCTTATCAGACTCTGCTTGGGTCATTGATACATGAATATGCGGAGGGAAATAGAGACTTGAGTTTATGAACAGAGACTGCCTCATTTGCCAGAGAATTAATCTCATTAAAGAAGGCAAGAATCCATATTTTGTTAAAGAGTTAGAAACAGGCTACGTTGTCCTTGGCGATCACCAAACTTTTGAGGGATATACGCTATTTTTGTGCAAAGAGCATGTGGCGAACTTACATGATTTGCCAGAGAGATTTAGAGAAAAATTCTTGCAAGAGATGTCTAAAGTTGGGGAGGCGGTGTTCGCAGCGTTTTCTCCAGACAAGCTGAATTATGAGCTACCGGGAAATACAGACAGTCACTTGCATTGGCATATTTTCCCGCGAAGGAGTACGGATGAGAAGGCGGATAAAGCGGTCTGGGAGGTAGAGAAAGATAAGCGCTCAAGAGTTCCGACTGAAGTAGAACTGACTGAGATGAAGTCGAGATTATTTCATCAGCTACTATATATGAATACTCTGTCATAGCATGCTCAGAGGACAAAACTCTGCTACAGTAGAGGTAGTGAAAATTCCTGCAATGTCCAGCCCCCGCTATACTACATAGGTGATTAAGGGACACATAACATGTGTGGCTCTAGTCACTGAAAGGGGGTTTGTATGTCGTCAATTACGAGGCGGACGTTTACATCGCAGCAAAAGCTGCAGGTGGTACTGGAAAGCCTGCAGCGAGACACCACCATTGAGGCAGTCTGTAGAAAGTATGCTATTACTCGCTCGGTAGTGAATCGCTGGAGAGATGAGTTCTTCAAGAAAGCAACAGAACTCTTTGCCGATAAACGCAGTCCATCAGCTCGCTCAGCTTCTCAGGGCTACGAACCAGGACAATCCCCTGAAGAACTCAAGCGTATTATTGGTGAATATGCTACCCAGCTGGAGATACTAAAAAAAGCGGGAGGGTTGCTGGGAGTAAGGTAGCCGACCGCAAGCTAGTCGCCTACCAATTACTCGCTGACAACCCGACGTATACCAAATCAATCATTGCTCGAGCGCTCCTGTTCTCCAGAGAGTCCTGGTACTACCACTCAAGGCTCGAACAGAAGGACAAACAGTTGTCCACGAAAATTACAGCTATGCACGATGATATTGATGACACCTTGGGTCACAAGAAGCTCGCACCCTTACTTTGTACCAACAAAAAGCGAGTCCTGCGAGTCATGAATAAATATGGTATCAAAGCCAGAAGAAGAAGCACCAAGTACCACTATCATGGTAAAGCAACGATTGCTCAACCCAATCGAGCCAATGAACCAGATATGAAAGAATCATTTCACCTAGGGATTGTGTTCTCAGATATGTTCGAGTTTAGGTTACTAGACGGATCAATCCTCCGAGGTTGTTTTGCTCTGCTCAAACAAACCAGACAGATTCTCTCACTCATCTTTGACTACAGTATGAAAGCTACCCTAGTACAAGCCACCATTAACAGCATGAGCGAACAAGACGATCTCTACATCTGGCACACTGATCAAGGCAAGCAATATGGAGCAGGCAAGACCATTGATCTGGTCATTGAGAAAGGATTACTACCCAGCATGAGTAGAGCCGGCACTCCGACTGACAATCCCTACGCCGAACGCTTTGTCGGTCAATTCAAACACTCGGTAGTGCGAAGACAGAAGTATCCTGACTTGGGATCATTTCTGCATCAAGCAGAAAAGTGGATTAACTTCTACAATGAGACGAGGCCTCATGAAGGAATCGATATGCTCAGTCCTAACCAGTATGCACTCAAATATGGCTGGAAGACCGTCCCGTATATCACTCAATTAACTGTGCAGTAAATTGGGGGCTGGACACAAAATTCTTCTTTTTTTTCTTAGCTTCAACACTCATTGCTTTACTTGGCTTAGCTGTTTACCAGTATGTTCAAATTCAGGACTTATACCGGGCGATCGATGAGGAACAATTACAACAACAAAAAATAGCAGAAGCAGAGAAGCAACAACAAACAGAGGAGCAAAAGCTGGAAATTCAGACATATTTTAGTCCAGCATTCAAGGTTTATTTTCAGTACGAGCCAAATTCATCTGATCCAGTTCATGAGTTTACCTATGATGAGTTTGGCGATGAGGCTGGAATTAGTGTTCCGTATGTACGGATAAGTACAAATAAATACGATATCTCAGTTTATGATGCTCGGTCGGTGTATGTGAAAAAGTCTTTCCCAGCAGAAGTTGCTTCATACGTTTTAGAAAAAGAGTTCACTCTTGATAATGTGCGGGTCGAGTATAGAAGGGCCAAGGGATGGGAGTATAAGGGGCCGTTATATGCCACTCTTTATTCTCCTGACCGAAAATATTTATTTATTATTCAATCTAGAGATCAAGGATTTTATGATGAAGAGCCCAATTTGCAAAAAGAGCTACCATTGTTTTTCAGATCGTGGCTGTTTTTAGATGCGAGCCACACCAATGACACTCAGCATTGGGAGCAGTATGAGGGAGATGGGCTCTCATTTATCCATCCTCATGGCTGGAAGTTGCCAGGAAGTGGTTTGCAATTTTCTCACACGATTCTCATTGATAACTCCATTGCTGGTCCAGAAAGCGAGCGAGTGATGGAACTTGATTTTGATTTTTGGGTAGAGCCACTGGATGATCAAGAAAAAGATGCCTGGTTTGATAACGCATTTAGATCAGAGATTTGGGGGCAGCGTTCGTGTAATCTGTTGTCTGGGACAGAAAATATATATGGATGTGATTTTTCAACAACAACAAAAAAGCGAGTCTATGTTGTTTTTTCTGATTCACAAGCCGCGACTTTTGTCCCAATAGCACATCCAGAGGGATCAAAATTATACGACTCCGTGATTCAGCAAATTATTCTCTCAGTCAAAGTCACAGATTAGCGGGAAATTTTGTACGAATGAGTTTCGTGATTGCTAAACTCGCCTTTTTAATCTCATCTTCACTCATTTCATCAAGCGGCGGTAAATTTGCCAGTAAATCAGAGAAGTCTATTTCGGGGCCAATACATATTTCTACTGGTAGAGGAATTCCATTATCTCTAAATTTAGGGAGTGGTTTTTTTGGAGGCATTAGCTTCTTATTACCTATTAGATGTATTGGAATAATTGGAACCTTGCCATTCGTCTCTAGCACTAATCTGCCAATACCAGATCTGAACCTATCTGCTTTCTCTTTACGACTTCCCTGGGGAAAGAAGATGCATCTCTCTCCTTTTAGCGTGAGCCTGCCAATTTGTTTGAGATCACTGGTTGTTTGTGCTTTATTTTCTCCCCTGTGGATCGGGACAATCCTGACTAGAGACGCTGCGAGCTGTCTCCACCCAAACCGTTCCCAGTAGTCGCCTGCAGCTACTGCAAATAGAAACTTTCTAAGTTCAGGATCAAGTATCATGCGTATTAGAACGGTATCGGTGTGTCCTGCGTGTGGTGCAACTACAAAAATTGCTCCTCCTTCTAGACCCTCGATATTTTTAAGGCCTTCTACCTTGATATCAGCTCTGTAAATGAGACTTCCTATTGTATTTCTTACTAGCTCACCAAACCAATGAGCAGGTTCAAGCGTTCGTGTTGTAAGGTTTTCTGAGTTTTGCACTATTATTTCTGAATGACGGTAGATTCCCAGGGCAGGTTCGTCATAGTACTGATGGTACATCTAGTGAGATATTTAACAAGTCTTTGTGTGCGCACAAGATCGACTATCAAAACTCATTGAATGCAAGTAACATATCAACGTGCATAAATCGTTCACATCCGGAAAATCAGGCGCCATCGGGGCTTTTCTAGCAGTACTTTTTTTCGTTGTTTTTATGACGCTTGGGTTTGTGCAGCCAGAACACAGCCACATGCGCAACACGATTAGCTCCCTAGTTCTCGGGGAGTATGGCTGGGTTCAGACACTGAACTTTTTTGTGCTTTCAGCATCAGTGGCGTTTATCGGTTTTGGGCTTGGGAAGGAAATCAGTGGTAAAAAGCACAACTCTACGTTTCTTGCCTCCTTATTTTTCTCCGCCTGTGTCATTTTCATCGCTTTGGTTCCAACTGACAAGACTGATCCGAGGGAGCTAATTTCTTTTGCAAAACTGTCATATATGGCACGCATTCACCATCTTTTTGTCTTAG
>PFLP01000041.1:12475-12740 GCA_002784625.1 Candidatus Pacebacteria bacterium CG_4_10_14_0_8_um_filter_42_14
CAAAAATAAAGAGTGGCTTTCAATAATTGCTTTCACATATTATGTTCTCTTTTTTAACTTTAGTGTTGGTATATCATGGTATGTCCTCGTCAACTTTGAGAACATTACCAACACAAAAGGGGTTAAGTAAACTTTTGTGTTGGTTTTTTAGTTACTTTCCATTGATTCATAGCATATAATTTCATCACTTTAAGGTGTTAGGAGCATAATCGATGAAAAAAAACGATGTTTTTCCTGTGGTAACGCAATGCAAAGATGGGGATTT
>PFLP01000028.1 GCA_002784625.1 Candidatus Pacebacteria bacterium CG_4_10_14_0_8_um_filter_42_14
GTTTGAGAAGATAGTCAAGATTCATGGGCAGAACCTTTCTGAATATTGGTACTGCCCATAATCGTATCAGATGTTATTTTGCGACAAGTCTATTATAAAACCCTTGTGCACCTAAATATTGATACTCTTTGATATAATAAAGGATCTAAAACTTAGTAATTGAAATGGATTAGCCATGAGCTGGCGTTATTTAGAAAGAAGACGTAATACATATCCTGACGAAATAATTAAAGAAAAACTCAGGACTCTCGGTGTGGAGAACTACAACAGCTTGCATCTGGAAGATCAAAAAAAGGTTCAAACACACATTCTTGGATACCTATTCAAAGAAGGAGAATTCTCGTTAGATAGTCTTGCCTCAATGCTTGGCTTGAATCTAGATACTTTGGCAAACATCATCCGTGATGTGAAAGACTTTTTTGTTTATTATATTAAAGAGGAAGACATTTGGATCCCGATTGCTAAAGATACGCAACTTACCGATGAATCTAGGTTGCAGAGAATTAAGAAAGATGACAGAGAATACTATGGTTAACCACAAATTAGCCAATGTGCCTGGCCGAAAACTTGCAATGTTCTCCACTAATGAGATACTACTATGCAAGGAACCAGACAATAGTATTTTTATCTGGGAAAAATATGGGAAGTGAAGATTTACAATTTCCAGATCCAAATGCAGCTCCAAGTCTGCGTGACATAGCTGAAGAATCAAGGGCTGAGGTAGCGAGAAATCAGGCACGTAAATTAAAAGACATGCCAAAATCTACACAGCGTGTTTTACTTAACATTGCAGACTACGCAACTCTAAACCTAAGAGAACTCCGTTTGGTTGAAGACTTTTATGCAGAAAAGACAAAACCAACAGATAAAGAACTTAGAGCTCTGGAAAAAATCAGGCAAGAGATTATCCAGAAAAGTTAGTCTAATTTGTATGGTAAAAGAAGACACGACATTCCTTGCAGAACTATTCAAAAAGAAGGCTTCGGTTTTGCAAACTGGAGACACTACCGGCAAAAATGTGTCAAGTGGAATTCTAGAGGTGGATCGACAGATACAGCAATGTCTTAAAGGTGGGAATCTGCGTATTGGCAAAGGTGTGACCAAATCCGGAAAAGAAGACTGAAATCTCAATTCATGTAGCCCACTCTCCACTGCGGTATAATCCTCATTAATAAGTCTGCCCGAAGAAATGAAGGTATGGCTGTTGGCCTTGATTCTCTTTCCCTGAGTGTTGCGTCTGGTCTTTTTCAGAGTCTAGATCTACCAGTTATCTCTACATACGTCGCTCTGATCATATCCATCTGTGCTTTTGGTATCTTGGTATTTTCTTGCATCAAATTACTGCTTATTTATAGATCGATAAAATCCTCACACGTTCTACTCGAAGTGAAACCTCTAAGAGAAACAGAACAAAGCTCGTACTCCACGCAGGAATTGTTTAATCTCTTTCACAACATAAGCCTTCACAGATCTTTTCTAGAGCGATTGTTTGGTATACGAAAGTCACTCTCCTTTGAGATTGTTTCTTCGAGAGTCTCGGGAATTCGGTATGTAATTCGCACTCCAGCGTACCTAGCCAGTCTAATGAAAAACAGTCTTTTATCGTACTTGCCCGGAATACAGGTAGAGGAAATCAAAGAGTATTTATTTAGTGATAATTACCACTCGCTAGTCGCTGAACTTAGCCTATCCAATCACTTCTCCCTGCCACTTAAATCCCATGAAAACCTTGATGTAAATGACCCGATAGCCTACATTACCGGCAGCATGACAAAGCTTAAAGCTCATGAGCTTATGGCCTACCAGATAGTCACCTCACCAGTTAATAAGCGAGATGTCCCAGAAGTTAGCAGAATCACAAAGCTAATTTTCGCGAAAAAAGACCTGGCTTCAAACATCCACCAACAGAATGGAATATTTTCAAAACTGCAAACTCTTGGCAATCTCGTTCTCCAGATACTGCTTCTTCCACTCGGCTTACTAATTTTTGTGGCCACCGATGGCAAGGAGGGGCCGTTATTACCGCTGACACTTCGCGCGCAGAGAGAGAAAACTTCCAATCCGTATCAACAGGAAATGGAACAAATGATTAAGAAAAAATTAGACCAACCTCTATGCCAGGTTTCAGTGCGGGTACTTTCTCAAACCGATTCTGATGAGAGCTCAAGAAGGAGAAATAGAGGCTTGGTTTCCTCCCTCACCTCCATGTCTAGTACGCAGTATCAATCCCTCAGACCAATTCTCAGAGTGCCGAGAAAAACCATGAACCACTTAAAGTACCTGATGTTTAAAAACAGGACTCGCTTGCCTCTATGCAAGACAATCCTATCTGCCTCGGAGCTCGGTGATCTATATCATCTTCCCTTTACCAAAGTTACGAAAACTGAAGACATGCAAAAACAATTTAGCAAAGAGCTACCGGCGCCATTATCCCTGAAAAAGGGTAACAAGCTCGATCTCATCTTCGCCAAAAATACCTATGGAAACACGACAACTTTGATAGGTTTAACAGAAGATGAACGTAGAAGACACATGTATATCCTGGGAGCTACTGGAACTGGCAAATCAACCATGCTTTTATCAATGATCACCTCTGACGTGAGCGCTCACAAAGGGCTGGCAGTAATTGACCCTCACGGAGATTTAATAGAGCAAGTCCTACGGATCATCCCAGAATCGCGCCTCAAGGATGTGGTCTACTTTAATCCCGATGACATCGGGTACCCGATGGGCATTAACCTCTTAGAGCTTTCTCAGGACTTAAGCGATGAAGATGCCCTGCGAGAGCGAGAGTTCATTACCGAGAGCATCATCTCTCTGTTTCATAAAATCTATTCAGAGAAATACTCTGGGCCGAGAATGGAGTACATCCTTAGAAACACCATTCACACTGCCTTTATCGTGCCCGGGGCAACCTTATTTACAGTAAACAAGTTACTGATTAATCCGAAGTTTAGAAAGGCGGTGGTTAAAAACCTGACTGATGAAAATCTCAAGGAGTTTTGGAAGTATGAATTTGCCAAAGCAGGAGATTATCAGAAGGTAAGTATGATCCTGCCGATAACCAACAAAATTGGTCGATTCTTATTCTCGCCCACGGCCAAGCGAATTTTAGAGCAGCGCGTTTCGACCATTAACTTTGATCAAATAATAAATGAAGGCAAGATTCTTTTGTGCAACTTATCCAAGGGAAAGATCGGAGAAGACACGTCCGAGGTTTTTGGCATCGTCATGTTGGCCAAATTACAGCTAGCCTCTCTAAAGAGAGCCAGAATGAAAATGGAGAAAAGAAAAGACTTTTATCTGTATGTTGATGAGTTTCAAAACTTTGCTACCACAGCATTTGCAAAGATATTATCAGAAGCCAGGAAGTACAAACTCAACGCGATTCTAGCTCATCAAACGACTTCACAGCTTGAGGATAGATCACTCGTAAATGTGACCCTGGCCAATACAGGTACTGTCGTTTGTTTTCGAACAGCTAACCCTGAAGACGAGACTCTCATCTTGCCACAATTCAGGCCATTCGTAGAACAAGGCGAGATTGCAAGCCTGCCTTCCTACCGCTTCTTCATGAGGCTTGGAGCTCTTAACCCAGAGGCTCCGTTTTCTGGAATCACTATGCCAATAAACGTACCTGATGATGACAAGTTAGCTGACAAAATCATTGAAAGCTCGAGACGTCTTTATGCCACAAAGTATGTAGCTCCAATAAACAAAACAGCCTACAAAACTACACCGACAACTAATAGAAGTGAGAAACCGAGCGCTAGTTTATCTAGGTCAGTACTACCGTAATATGCCAATATTAATACGCGATTATTTGCTCCAGCCTGCTAGGACACTTTTATTTCAAATAACAACTATAGATCAATACTTTTATTTTTTCTTTTTACCTCTATTCCCTTATACAAGGGTAAGTGAATCATAGAATATCTCTAATGGAAAACATCACTCCAAAACAACTACAAATACTTATCCTTCTCTACCGCTTTCGCTTTCTAAATAGAACTCAAATACAACAATTCCTCAACCACAAATCTCCCAGACGACTCAACAACTGGCTCAAAGATCTAACAGAAAGAAAAATACTGGGACGTAACTACTCAACTAAACTTAAAGAAAATACTAAACCAGCTGTCTACTATCTCGCTAGTAAATCCAGAAAAATACTACTTGATCTACCCGACATCAACAAAAAAGTCTTAAATAGAGCATACAGAGACAAGAACAGCTCACAAAAATTAATAGATCACTCGATCTTTGTCGCCTCTCTCTACTTCTTAATTAGAGAGGAAACCAAGACAAAAAAAAGTGTTTTACATTTCTTCACCAAAACTGACTTAGTAACTCATTACTATCTGCCCTACAACAGACCTGATGCCTACATTGCCATAGAAAAAGAAAACACAACTAAACGCTACTTTCTGGAAGTCATTGACGAGGGTACGCCTCGCTTTATGCTTCGAAAGAAAATCTTACAGTACATTGAGTACTTTGATGAGAATACCTGGAAGAAAAGAACCCTCCATAAAAACCCATCACTTTTATTCATTTGCCCCAATCAAAATATAAAAGACTTCCTCAATAAATACATAGCTCAAGTATTGGAGGAGGAGACTTCAGACGTACAATTTTTTCTCAGTCTGAAGTCAGATATTTTAAGAGGTGGATCTAATTCCTGGGAGATAGTGGGCTAATAGACGAATTCTGTCTATACAGCCCTTACTACTACTTGCAGTTGATCAACAGCCTTCTTGCTCCAATCTCTCGCCATTATTAGTGTTGGAAGAACACTCCCGAGGGTTCTATCAGGATCATATAAAGCTTCTGCAACCAACTCGTTAATTTTATCTGCGGTTACGTTAATTTCGATACCAAGTACAGCCAATTTTGCATAGACTTCCGCCTGTCTTCTGGCCTCTATGTCCTGGGAAGATTCTTGAGACGGATCCGGTTGTGTTTCTGCACCTGCATCCGGGTTGAGTTCTTGTTCTAGATTTTTCATTTGTATTCCTTAATTGAGATATACTTTGATATATTCTGGACTAATCGTTCGAAATGTCAATTGCCTGGCATTTTGCTACCAGCGCGTAGTATTTTCAGTACTAGCAAGGTAACAATTCCCTGCAAATCACTTCTGGTGTACTTGTCCTGATTATCGATGAGCTCCAAAATTTCCTCTTCGAACTCTTGGGTTACTAGTGGGTTTAGCATTTTTTTCCTTTCGTTACACAAATACTTGTTACTCTTTTTCACTTGTTAATACTGCGAGAACCTTCTCGACCATTCCCAAGGCTCTAGTAATAGCCAAGAGCGGATCATCGGCATACTGGCTGATATACTTCCAAGCATTTCCAGTTGTGTCACCCATCCCGTACAGATCCATTAAAACTGCTGTAGTAAATTCAGCAATCGTCTCTTGATCCTGATGCTGTCCACCTTTAAGCTCTCCGCCAATCCTGGCATGAATAGCATGAGTAAGTTCATGAAAAAATACTCTTGTATCATGACTACCCAACCTGATCGCACTGCCGTCTGGCCGACAATCTCCAAGCCTATCTTCTGTGACTGGCACATATGACACCTGGATGCCTAGTCTTTTGGCCACATCTGAGAGGGGTGGCAGTTCGACCGGCGTATACTCTGGTAGTGGCGTATCACCCTCTGTACTTGAAGCTGCAAAAACTGGAATAGCTGAAAAGCCAAGACAAACTGCTTTCGCGTCTTCCTTATCATTTCCTGTCTTTCCTTTATAAAGTAGCGGCCTGATGATATAGACAGCCTTACTTCCTTTCGATACTTTCCTGCCTGCCTCCTGCCACTGCCTAAACCCCCTACAATCAAGCTCCTCAGCCTGCATAAACGCCAGAACTTTATTCGAAAAACTCCACGCATTAGAGGGTGCACTAGCACTTAAGCGAATACGGGCAATCTTAGTTACTGCTGATAGACTGGAAGTCTTAAACTTTTCAACCACCCTACTAATACTTGCCCGGGCTTTGTCTGAAAGTTTCATCTTTATTCCTCTCTTAAAATTTTGTAATTGGAAGCAGGTCTGCCTGCTTCCATTACATGGAATTAAAAAAGCGGGGTGAATTTTGCATAGGGCAAGCAACGCGAGAGCGGGGCGCAGTATATTGAAGCGAAGCGGAAACCCTTGCAAAATGAGGGGCAAGGCCCCTCAAACAACCCTAGAACAAGAGTAGCTCTGGAAGCTTACAAGAAGTGTGATTCCATTGCCTTTTTGACAAAGAGCTTGAGTCTTTTTTGTGCGAGAATACTAGAGTTAGGAGACTGCAAACCTAAAAAAACAGAGGTCTTAAAGAACATATAAAGTTTACTATTTACTGCAAAAACAATCAATTTCTGCAACGATACTGCGAATGTATTGACAATTTGCAAGTTAAATGCCATAATTCTCCCATGATAACAAAATTCACTGTTGGAAATTTTCTATCTTTCAAGGACAGCCAGGTATTCTCTTTTTTGGCTAAAAAACAGGATACCAGCCTGCAAGAAGTCTTAACTAAAGTTCACGGAGAAACCTTTGTAAGAGCTGCTGCTATTTATGGTCCTAATGCCTCAGGAAAGTCTAATTTTATTAAGTCCTTCGTCTTTGTTCGTAATTTTGTGGTTAACGGTCTGAAACAGCTTGAAAACGCAATTCCTGTTGAACCTTTTCTGTTAAGTAGCAAGACTGAGCATAAACCAAGCTTGTTTGAACTTGAAATCGTGGTAGGTAAAGACCTTTTCACCTATGGTTTTGAGGTGTCTAGCCAAAAAGTTAATAAAGAATGGTTGCATCAGTACCCCAATAAGAAAGTTTTATTTGAGCGTAATTCTAATGAGTTCAAAGTAAATGCTCGCTACTTCAAAGAAGGATCTGCAATTACTAGAAAGCAGACCAGAGAAAATGTTTTATTTTTGTCAGTCGTCGCAAGCTATGGTGGTGAGATTTCAACAAAAGTTTTAACTGGTATCAAAAAAATTCAGGTGATTTCTGGGCTAGAAAGAGGCCAAACTCTTAACTATGCTTTTGATAAATATACCAAAGAAGAAAGTTATCGTGAACGAATGAAGGAGTTCCTGCTAGAAGCCGACTTGGGAATCAGCGATATTATTTCTGAAGAGAAACAAGTGTCCGCTGAAGAGTTTATAAAAACCATTCCTCCTCAATTTAGAGATCAACTTATAGCAGGCAAAAGTAATTTTTTTGAAAGAAGGCTTGCCGTTCTCCATAAAAAATATGATGCTCAAGGAAAGAGTGCTGGAACTGTACCTTTTAACTTTTTCAAAGAATCAGATGGTACTCAGCAAATGTTTGCCCTATCAGCCCCGTTTATTAACTCACTTGAAGAGTCAAACACTCTTATCATTGATGAATTGGATTCAAGTCTGCATCCCTTGATGTGCCGATACATTCTGAAGATGTTTAACTCTGTAGATCATAACTCTAAAGATGCGCAGTTAATCTTCACCACTCATGATATAAGTCTTCTTGACGAGGACCTGTTGCGTCGGGATCAGGTTTGGTTCGCCCAAAAGGATAAGTTCGGAGCCTCAGAACTCTTTTCCTTGATGGATTTAAAAGAGAGACCTAATCTGAATTTTGCTAAGCGATATTTGGAAGGCAGATATGGAGCCTTGCCGTACATCAAGCAGTTGGAAACTGTTGAGTGATATGAACTATGAAACAACGCTCTATCAACCCCAGAATCTACATTTACTGCAACGGCGAGATAGCTGAGCCCACTTATTTCAAAGAATTCAAAGATCACCTTCGCTCAAGAACGATCACTATTAGTTACAATCGCTTTAAAGGTGATTCTCCATGGAACCTGATAAAGAAGGTTGTAGCTGAGAAAAATGCCCTAACTAGTCGGAGTCGTTTTGTAGATGAAGACGGTGATCAATGCTGGTGTGTATTTGATGTTGACGAATATTGGAACCAAAATCCTACAAAACTTAAGGCTGCTCTTAAGTTGGCTAAAGATAACAATGTTTACCTTGCTTGGAGCAACGAATGCTTTGAACTGTGGTACCTACTCCATTTCCAGAACCTACAAACTGAAATTCCACGCAACCACTATCACACAAAGCTGAAGACGCACTTTAGACATTTAGGTAGCAAAGCATACGCGAAGAACTGTAGTGTTTTTGGCCAAATATTAGAGAAGCAACCAGTAGCAATTAAAAACGCAAGACAAATCTACCAGGCAAATAAAGTAGAAAAGAATCCATCGACGACTGTATTTAAATTGGTTGAGGAAATAAATAAGTATTTTGGTTGAGCCCTCTAGAAAGTTTTAGTTTTTAAGTTTTGCCCAGGATCATCGAGTTGAGAAATTATAGACTATTGTCGAAGAAAACAATCGAGCCTCTGGCTCTTCATCGGTTTGGCGGTTGGATAACATTCAAACCTGTTCTGCATAAATCTAATTTAGAACTACCTAGTTACTCTTGTCTAAAATTTGAAAGTTGGACTGCACCCCTAAATTAATACAGTAAACCAA
>PFLP01000020.1 GCA_002784625.1 Candidatus Pacebacteria bacterium CG_4_10_14_0_8_um_filter_42_14
ATTTAATCTCCTATCACATTAAAGTGGTGAGATTGTATGCTATCAATCAATGAAAAGTAACTAGAAAACCAACGCAAAAGCTTACTTAGGCCCATTTTTTTTACTCTCAAAAAATTTCTTTATTAGATCGAGAGTTTGGGCAGGACCACCAAGCTCTTTCATTGTTTGGGGTGTATCTTTTAACCTGCTGCCCAACAATTCATCGACGATGTCTCCTGAGTTAGGGGTAGTGATATTTTCTTGAATGCTACTCATAAAAATACCATATCACACACAGTGACAGTTATGGCTGATGGTCAAAAGAAACGCCTCAGAGTGCCAACAAAACTTCTACGCATGTTGAAAAAAGCTGGTTTAACCACGCATTATAAGCCTGCAGTTGCGAAGTAAATTTCAAAATAGAATGATTATCTAAGACCAACCATCAGGTCTTTTCCCATGGCTTGTGCCATATGCATTAGGGTTTCGAGAGTTGCGTTTCGCTTTCCAGATTCAACCTTAATGATTGTAGCTCTTGGAAGATTGGCTTTTTCCGCTAGCTCTTTTTGTGTAAGGCCGATCTTGTGACGCAAATCTCTGAGAGAAACAACCAGGTTGTAGTATTTTCTTTCATTTTCAACAGCTTTCCAGTCTTCGTCGTTGAAGTCACTGGTTATTTCGTCGACTGAAACAGTGGGGGGAAGAGTTTTTTTTGTTATATTTTTGATTTTCATAAGTTTCTCTTTATATATATTCTTGCATTCTTTTTTGTGCTTTTAAAATTTCATTTTGAGGGATCTTCTGCGTTTTTTTGTGAAAACCAGACAGAACTATGATTTTTGTTTCCTCAAAGTATGCATAAAGGATTCTCCAGGCTCCGTTGTACTTAATTCTAATCTCATATAAATTCTGCTTACCGGTAAGTTTTTTTGCAAATGGTTTGCTTAATCTTCCAGTTTCAGCCAGAATGTTTAGGTAAGCTTTAACCTTGGAACGAACTTGCTTGGGAAATTTCTTTATTTCCTTGCTTGCTCTTGCGTCAAGAACAATGATTTTATTCACTTATATAGTGTGACATAAAAGTTACTTTTGTCAAGAATTGCTAAGCCCATTTTTCACCTCACTCCACCTCGCCGCCTTTTTGCCCTCGATCTGGACACTCCCGAGAACTAGCTTTTCATTTTCTATCGTTGCTGAGAGAAGTTTCATGCGTTTTTCTCCCTTTGCTGTATTAACTAAAGTCCAGACCTGTGGCCAGGGAGAGAAGGCGCGAATGGCGTGTTCGATCATGGTTGCCGGCAATCTATGATGTTCTAAGGCTTTCGTGAGTACATCGGTGAGATTGACCTCCTCAGATTGAGTATTATTTTGTGCAGCCACAACCAACTCCCAAGGAATAAAACCATCATCACGAGTGAGTTTGTGAGCCGTTAGAGTTGGGCTAATTTCTGGTTGAGTGACTGTCATTGCTTGACCCGTTGAGTGCTTCACTATATCAGCCACCAGGTTCGCACAGACCAGATCATAGGCAAAATCGTAGTACTGCCGATAATTCCAGTCTGGGGCGACGGAGAAGGCGTGTTGGGCGAAGATTGGGCCGGCATCAAAGGTGTTGGTCATTTCGATGATAGTCACCGCGGAAGTTTTTTCACCGAAAAGAAGGGCAAACTGACCCGGAGAACTGCCGCGCCACTTAGGCAGTGCCGATGGGTGGATATTAAGTGGTTTAATTTTGGGCAGATCAAGGAGCCACTCAGGGATAAAGTAGCCAAAGTCGACGACGAGTAGGTAGTCTGGCTGGGGGAGAGACTCAATCTGGTTCTTGAGATCAGCGTCTATTTTACCTGTGACATTAACAAGCTGAATGTTGTTTTTATTTGCAAATGGCTCGAGAGGACTGCAAGTAAGTATCTTATTTTTCCCAATTGGTTTAGCTATCGGAGTGACTATCCATTCAATTTTGATTGATTTGTCTTGAATTAACGTCTCGGCACACTTGGTGGAGTATTGGGTAGAGCCTAAAACCGCAATTTTCATCTAGTTAATTTCTGGGCTCCAAGAGCCAATAAGACTGATTTATCAATCGGATCAAATTCCTCTGTTTCCTCATTCTCGGTATAAATCGGCAAGTCGTAAGTCAGAGAGTAGTCAATAAAGAGAATGCCATCGAGGTGATCGAGTTCGTGTTGGATGACGCGGGCATCAAAACCGACTAGGCGATTACTGGCTCTCCTAAGTTTCTTGCCATCAAGAGTCTGGAACTCGACTTCAACCCACTGCCAGCGTGGAACAGGTCCATATACCGCAGGAATTGAAAGACAGCCTTCGAAGCGGGGCTCGTCGTCGGTGGGTCCAAGCACGAGATTATCGCTGTGGCTGGTGATGACGGGATTAATGTAGGTGGTCAGAGAGTTGCTGCGTTGGGTGCTGAAGGCACGCTTAGTAGTATTAATTTGGGTGGCGGCCAGTCCCACACCTTTGGGATTTTTGGTTGCGGCCAAAGTAGCTTCTAGGCTTCGAACTAACTGTATTGTTTTCGCATCGACCAGAGTTATCTCCGCGGCCTTTTTTCGGAGCGTTTCGTGGGGGACAGTGATGATTTCTGTTATGTATTTACTTCGCATCTGCTTTCTCAAGTTCAGCTAATTTTTTTTGAGCAATTTCGTTGCTTGGACTCAGGTTAGACAAAATGTACTCAAACTCGGCTTTTGCCCCCTGAATATCTCCTTGTTGTAGTAGCAGGTTACCCAGTTCTTGTCGTGCTTGCTCATAATTTGGCTTTAAGGCGATGATTTCCCGAAGGTGAGCGGTTGCTGCCTCTGGCAAACCCAGGCTAAGCTCGGTTAGAGCTAGATTATACAGGAGCTTGGCATCAGTGGGCGATTTTTCGAAGCCAAGCTTTAAAGCCGCACGAGCATCTTCGAGAGCAGTGGACTCGAGTTGGGACAAAATAATAAAAACTTGAGCCCTAGTTTTGTAGAAATTGCGCTGTTCTGAGTTAAGAGCCAGAGTCTGATCACTGAGGCTAATGGCGCTTTGGGCAAACTGGGCGGCAGCGGTGGCTTCTTTCTGATCAGCTAGGGCTACCGCCAATCTTGCGTAGCTACTCGAGAGAGTGTCGTAGTATTGAGCTTCTCTGGGAGCTAACTTAATTGCCATAGCTAGATTAGTGGTCCCGGCTTCATAAGCTTGGGCGTCCAGCTGGGCTTTGCCAGTGGCGTAGGCCACGTCTGCCTTCCTGGTGCGGGCAATAAGCATGAGAATTATAACGCCGGAAATGATGGCGACGAGAAGTCCTGCTTGGCTGAGGAGACTAAATTTGCCAGTTAGCAACTTGCCAGTCTTTTCCTCAGGTTGATAACTAATCGTTGCTGCGGCAAAGAAGAAATACATGATGACGCTGACCATAACGGTCGAGAAGCCAAAAAAGTTCGAGACCATCAGGGCAGAGAAGCCGGAAAAAAGTGCCGCGGATCTGAGCGCAGTGCGGTTGGTGGCTTCTTTCGAGCGAACGGTTTTTAGAATCAGCCAGCCGAAACTTGCGAGCATAAAGAGATAGCTTCCCAGGCCAACTACGCCAGTCGTTGCCAAGTAATTAAGAAACTCGTTGTGAGCTTTGTTGTAGAGAAAATCCCACTCGGAAACCATGTTATGAGCGGCAGGACGATCTAGGTAATAGCTGTAGCCAAAGGTTTCGACTCCAGAGCCAAACCAAGGATAACGTTTCCAAACAGAGATAGCGCCTGCCCAGACAATTTTTCTAATCTCACCAGAGTCAGTGCCACCTTCCTCAAGACGATTGACGACTTGAACAGTTGCCGTTTCTGTTGGCACGGGTTGACTTTTTTGTTTAGAGAAAAACTTAACAAGTGTTGGCGTGTAGATAGTGCCAAAGACAAGGGCAATAATCAGGATTCCCCCCGCCAAGAGAGCGCCAGTTTTCCTGGGTCGCCAGCTTCTAAACCAAAAGACTGCCAACATGACAACGGCGCCAACTCCAAGACCAACTAGCCCAGAGCGAGAGCGAGTAAATAAGAGAGTAGTGAAAAGCAATAAGGTCGTCACAGAAAACACGCGTTGCAATCCGGGCTTTTTGACAGTGCAAGAAAGAATAAAACTTAATGGCAGGAGGGTGATGACGTAAGCCGCAAGCCAGTTCGGTTGGCCGAAAGTCGCGAAGACGCGAGACTGTACATCCTGCACCCAGCAGCTGACGTTAAAGGCGTGGTTCGGTGCCGCCAAGAGACAGCTCATCGAGTGGCCGAAGTGTTCGGGAATGGCGTAGAAACTGACCAGGGCGCTGCCTGTGAGTAGGGCGCCAAAAAGCGGCAGCAGGTCCTTTTTTCTCAGAAGAGTGACGAAACTGAAGTAGAGGATGACATAGCTGATCGTGGAGAGCAGGCCGCCGTTATATCTGGTGTAGTAGCCGAGAATCGAGGTGCGGGGATGAATTGAAAGTAAGGTGGAGATGAGTTGCGAGAGGAGAAATAACAGAATAGGAATGTCGAGCGGGGTGGCCCTGATCAGAAATTTTTTCTGAGCGATCATTCGTCCGAGCCAGGAAACGGCGATGAGAGTGGTCAGGGCGTAGACCGTCAACATTTTGTTGAACTCGAAAAGTTCTTTAGTGTCGAAGGCAAAGATCAGCGGCGTCACGAACAGGAGGATCGCAAAGCAGATTTTGATGACTCGCCCTAAAAGTGAGTCTAGATGGGCACGATCGATATTCATTCTGTAGTCAGTATACCGTGTCAATGCTATACTGGATTTATTATGCAAGATTTTGCCCAATCTCCTTCAGTAGTAGCTCCTGTAGTCGAAGCCCTCGAAGATCAAAACATTTTTGATCTCCTTGGTGTTAGTGACGGCACCGATGAACAAAAGGAAGAGTTTTTGACAGAACTTCAAGACGTGCTTTGGGAAGATTTTCTAGAGTACGACGCCCAACTATTAGTTACCAAAGATGAATACGCAGAACTGAAACAACTTCGCGAAACTCACAAGGATAATGTGCCAGAACAGCAAGAAGCAGTGGTTGGTTACCTAGAAAAATTAATTCCTGATCTCGAAGAAATAATGCTTGAGAAGGCTTTGGAACTAAAATCCGATATGGTTAAAGAGCGTATTGCCGGCATGAAGGAGCTTTACCCAGAAGATGCAGCCTATCAGGGCCAGTTAGCAGAAGCCGAGGCACATATTGCTGCCGGTCGTTGGCATTCTGCCGCGGTAGTGCTGAACTCAACAGTTAAGAATTGAGAACCCTAGCTTTTCTTGAGAACTTCGTGCTATACAATGGCTCTAATGTTGTCTCGTTTTTTTTCTAAATCGCAAGCACTTTTTGTTGATGTTGGCTCCACGATGACGCGTGTGGTTGGGAGCGATGGCTCAGTTCTTTTCTACGAACCGACCTGTCTTGTTCTTGATCGGGCCTCCAACACAACGCTCTCGATTGGTTTACAAGCTTATGCTGCTCTAGGCAAACTGCCCAGCCAAGTGAGAATTATTTTTCCTATTCATAATGGGTCAGTAGCCGATACTAAGGTGCTGACCCAGTATCTTCGAGCGGTTCTTGATCGCATCAATGAGCCTTTGTCAGCAGTTGAGTTTGCTTTGGGACGAAAAGTCCAGGTGGCGATTCCGGGGACTGCGACCAGAGTGCAGCAAGAGCAGTTTGCTGTGGCCTGGAAAGACGCTGGGTGTAGAGCTACTTTTGTTAATCGTTCTGAAACAGTTTCATATGAGGGGACTCGCTGCCTAGTCGACATTGGTGGTCAAGTCACCGAGTGCAGTATTGTCACTGACGGCTCGTACGTGGCGGCAAAGAAATTTTTGTGGGGTGGAATTTTTCTCACAGAACTCTTGCAACGCTACATGCGATCAGAAGAGGGGTGTGTCTTGGGTTGGCACGAAGCAGAACGACTGAAACGAGAACTCGGCATGGTGGCCTCGTCCCAGTTGAGTGTCAAGGATAAGCGCATGGCAGTGCGCGGCAAAGATGTTCTGCAACACACAGGAAAAACTGCCCTAGTGCAGCAAAGTAGCTTAATTCCAGTTTTGAGTAAGGCTGCCCAGGAGTTGGCGACTGAGTTGGTTAGCTTTTTTTCACAGTTGCCGAGTGAGATCGTGACCGGAGTTTTAGATAGTGGCGTGGTTTTGATTGGTGGCGGTAGTCAGCTTGGTGGTTTGGCTGAATTTTTGACAGAAGAATTATCGTGTCCTGTTCGAGTGGCAGAAAATCCAGGTTTAGCCAGTGCCATAGGTTTGAGGGGAAAAAGGTGAGTAGAATTACTATTTCTCATCGCAACAAAAAATATGATAGCGTTTTTGTATTAATAGTAGTGGTATTGATAGCCGCAACCGAGTTTGCGGGTTGGTTCAAAATTCTCCAAGTTTCAACGCAGGGATTTATAAATCCAGTTCTATCTTTTACGACAGCCAAAATTCAAGCCAGTATGGACCCAATTTTCCGCTTGAGTCGCTATCCTTCTTTAGCAGCGCGTCTTTCAAATCTTGAGTATGATTACGCCCAATCTTTGGCCAAGATCAGCGAGCTGGAGAGGGAGCTGCACGAGGCCGATGCGATCAGAGCTGCTCTGAATGAGTCATCCCAGACAAAGGCCGCGCTATTTCTGACCACTAGACTTGTTTCGTATACCCAGCCAGGACTAGCAGCAGGTTCTGATCAAGGCGTGCGAAAAGGTATGTTGGTGCTGGTAGCTGGTACTGCCGTGGGAACAGTTGATCACGTTGAAGAGTCGCAATCGACAGTATCTTTATTTTCTGAGACAGGCAGACACCCAATTATCGTTACGACTGAATCTGGTGTGCAGGGAGTTTTGGAAGGAGATGGCAGGCGTGTGCATCTTGCCTTGGTGCCGCAGGGCGCAGTACTGAATACTGGGGAGCGAGTGGTGACCTTAGGACAAGAAAATATTAGCGCAGGGGTATTTGTTGGCAAAATTTCCAACATCGAGGTTAACTCCGCGTCGCCCACAAAACGGGCCCAACTTGATCAGCTGGTATCATTTTTTTCTGCACCGGTCGTGGAACTTAAATAATGGCAAGAACAATCATCTTTTTTATCTTTCGTTTGGCAGTTCTGTGTATTCTTGGCGTGTTTGACCGGGCCTTGGGATTCCCAATTTTACTAATTGCTAGCTTATTTATTTTGACTCGTCACAAATCGGTTTTCCAGAGTCTTTTCTGGATTAGCGCCACAGCGATTTTGGCGGCTCTGTTGTATCACGTCAGCCCGACGGCTTTAGTTCTTGCGGGAGTTATCATGGTCAGGGGCACAGGTGAACTAGAAGAAAGAGGTTGGCCGATTCCCTTAATTTTATCTGTGATGGTAATTTCTGGAGCGGTGATCCTCAGAATTATTGGGGAACCCTGGGTTTGGTCTGGTTCGCTGATTTTAACTACCTTTCTGCAAATAATTCTTGTTGGTTTGATGTTATTTGTGACTACACCACTTTTACGAAGGAGAGCCCAATGGATCTGGACCGGCATCAAACAAGCATAGCTCCGTGGAAATTTCGGGCGCAGGTTGCTGCTTTGGGAGTGGTTTTGACTTTACTGCTGGTGCGACTCGTTGATTTGCAAATTATCCAAGGCAAAAAAATGTGGGAGAGAGCAGAAGATAATCGTTTATTTTTAGAGTACTTGCCCCGCAATCGCGGAGTGATTCTTGATCGGTTCGGTGACTCTCTAGCGCATAATCAGCCGCAATTCATTTCCCATAAGCTGGACGCTTCCTTGTTCGATCTGGGAGAACCAGTGTCTGGGGCAGATGCTTTGGCTCGAATCGCTACCGGATCTAGTGAAATAGTGGTCCAGCCTGTTCGTCACTATCCATTCGGTGCAGCTTTGGCTCATACGGTTGGCTATGTAGGGGCCGTTTCTTCAGATGATCTAATTACTGATTCTGATTTAAGGCCCACAGATATTATTGGTAAAAGTGGCTTGGAGCTCTTTTATGATTTCCAGCTGCGCGGTCGCCCCGGCACCAAGCAGTATGAAGTCGATGCCCTGGGGCAGAGACGCGCTGTCATTTCAGAACTCGCTAGCGAGCCCGGGGCGACCCTCCAGACGACTTTGGATCCCTATCTTTCTAGCGTTGCGGAAAGTTTGCTAGGCGATAAGCGGGGCAGCGTCATTATTACGGATGCCAAGACTGGAGCAATCCTAACTTTGATAAGTTCGCCGAGTTATGACCCAAATATTTTGACCGAAACAGAACTGGATCCAGACAAAGAGAGAGAGAGAAAGAAAGCAGTCCAGGCATTAGTGACGCATCCGCAGCGCCTCTTTTTCGATAGAGCAATTTCCGGCATGTATCCACCGGGATCGATTTTCAAATTAGTCACGGCTATGGCAGGGCTTGAGTCAGGGGCTTTCGATGAGAATACGACTGTTCAGGATGATGGAGTCTTGACGGTGAATGACTATTCATACGCCAACTGGTACTTTACCCAATACGGCAGAACAGAAGGTCCGATTCAGCTGGTCAGAGCCATCTCCAGGAGTAATGACATTTATTTTTATAAAGCGGCCGAGATGATTGGTCCAAATAAGCTGGCTGATTTTTCCCGAGTATTTGGTTTTGGTCGGCCGACAGGAATTGAGCTTTATGGAGAAGCACGCGGGTTGATCGCTGATCCGATTTGGAAAGAGCAGGTCTTGGGAGAGCGTTGGTTTCTCGGTAATACTTATCACTTTGGTATTGGCCAGGGTTTGACGCTCGTGACCCCGATTCAGATCGCTCAGCTCCTGCAGAGTATTGCCAATAAGGGTACTTATTGTCAGCCAACTTTACTACTTCAAAATTCGAGTTGCCAGGGTTTGGGTTTGGCGGAAGAGCATTTGGAGTTAGTGCTTCGGGGCATGCTCGATGTTTGTAGTCTTGGTGGCACGGCTTATCCATTTTTTCCCCACAACACTGCGTTTAGAACCGGAGAAGGCAGCGCTCAGCAGCAGCTGAAGGCTGGGGCGGTAGCATGTAAGACGGGGACTGCGGAGTTTGGCAGTACCGATGAGAAGGGCTATAAACAAACTCACGCTTGGTTTGCGGCCGCGGTCGGCACCAAGTCTTTGTTGAGTGATGTAAGTGAGGAGGCAGTCAGTGATCAAATTGAAAGGCTGGCAACAGAAGAAACGCCATATTCAGAGTGGCATAAGCTCTGGAAAGAACAAGTCGCGACTCATGATTTTCCAGAAGTGATTACGATTACTGTGTTAGTTGAGAGTGACGAGATCGAGCCTTATCGTGAGGGGAGTCGTGATGCTGCCCCGATCGCAGCGGCGATTATTGATTGGATGCAAGGTAAGATGCCAAAGTCAAGTTTGGTGGTTGGCTCAGCGCAGTAATTCTCGCTGGTGGTCCCAATAATCACCTCGTCTACAGAGAAGCTCGCCGGCTTTTTCTGGCTCGGCCATGAGTAACTCCACGGTAATTTCAAGAAGGAGAGTATTTTGCGAAGCCTTGACTAAAATCACATCGTTGGGTCTGAGGTCTTGATCAAGTTGAGCTGCGGCTTCGTAAGCGTTTTTGAACCAAAAAGCTGGCATCTTTTTATTCTGGAAAATTGGCAAGGCATATTGTTGCATGGCTGGTCCGACTAAATAGACGGCGTCGCAGACTTTGGCTGCTTCATGGGCCAAGGTTTCGTGTTCTTGCTTAGTATTTTCACCGAGTTCTCGGATATCTCCAAGCAGGGCAAATTTTCTAGCTCCTGGGGTTTTTTGGAGCAAATACAGCATATCTAGAAGTGGTTCCAGCGAGGAATTATAGCTACTGTCAATGATTTTGGTCTGGTGTTTGCCAGGAATAAGTGAGGCCCTACCAGGTGGGAGTAAGAGGTTTTGTTGCAAATGCTCTGAGGCTTCAGCTAACGATTGCCCAAGAAATAGGCCAGAGCATAAGGCTGAGGCAAGAGTGTGGCCATAGTGGCTTGGCAAGAGATAATTTGTGAACGAAACCGTAGCTGTTTCGGTGGTGGTGGAGAATGAAAACTCGGTGTCGGTGCCAGTCCAGGTGATATTGACTATCTTTATTGTGCTATCTGGCTTGACCCCGAAAGTCATCACTTTAGCCTTGGTTTTATTACTCAAATGGGCGATGAGAGGTTCGTCTGCGTTGAGAATAGCGCAGCCTGACACTGGCAAAGACTCGATTAGCCTGCCTTTTTCGGAGGCGATGGCGGCTACGATGTCATGCCTAGTAGGCTTTTTGTTTTGATCCAGAAACAGAGGCTCAAAATACTGACCATGAATCGAGTTGACGGTGGTAAAAATACCGATATCTGGCTGCAAAATGGTCAGCAAATACTCCATATTTTTAGGTGGAAATGGACTGTCGATGCCTAGTTCTGCTACATAAGTGTCGTAGTTTTCTTGACTAGTTATTAAATTGACCACCAATTTAATTGGAGCCTGAATCATAAGTCGAAGCCAATCGGCTGTCGCGAAATTCTTGGGGTAGAGACCGAGGATATTGAGTGGGATGCCGCTCTCAGAATTCGCTTTTTCGCTGGTTTTCACTTGACGAGTATCTTTAAGAACAGCGGCCACAGCGGTCATGGCGCTAGTTTTACCAGCAGATCCAGTGATACCGATGATGAGGGGTTTAGTGCGTTTAAGTTGAATTTTGGCTATACTCCGAAAATAACGTAAAACCAGGCCAGAGAGCAGTCGTTTCATAAATTTTATTGTACTACAGTTCATGTCATCTTCATCGATTATGCTGAGTTTAATGTCCAGAAATGCAGAAAAACACCTGGCTGCTCTAGCAACTGTGCCAGGGATAGGAAGAGTGACGCTGAGGAATATCTATTACTCACAAAGAAAACACGGCTGGAAATGGGACAAGTTTTGGGTGCTGGACCCTAAAATAACTACTAAAATACCTATATCTGAAAATATTGTTAAAGCCATTAAAAATTGGCTAAACGAAAACACAATAAACTCTAATTTTAGTGATTTAGAGAAAAAGTCAGTTCGGGTAGTCGTGCTTGGCTCTCCAGAATATCCACCACTCTTAGCCCAGGTTTCGCGTCCGCCGATTTTACTTTTTGCTAAAGGAGCTATCCCAGACTGGACAGTGCCAGTAATTGCCGTGGTCGGCACTCGAACCATGACTAATTATGGCAAAAACGCGACTAGAAAACTCTGTTCAGAATTGGCTTCATCGGGAGCTCTGATAATTTCTGGATCCATGTACGGTATCGACAGCGAAGCGCACCAGACTGCCTTGTCAGTTGGGGCGCCAACTATTGGAGTTTTAGGTTATGGCTTTAATCATGTCTACCCGAGTACGCAAAAATCACTTTTAGAAGAAATTGTCAGCTCTGGGGGTACGCTTTATAGCGAGTACGCGCCAAGTGTGGAGCCAAGACCAGGAAACTTTGTGGCTAGAAACAGTATTGTGGCCGGTATGGCTGCGGCGACCATAGTTGTCGAAGCCGCAGCCAAGTCTGGCAGCCACATTACTGCCCAGTTTGCCCTTGATGCTAACCGGACAGTTTGTGCAGTTCCAGGGCCGATCACTAATCCTTACAGCGAAGGCACGAAGTGGCTTATTAATGAAGGCGCCATCATGGTTTCTTCTGGAGCTGATGTCCTAGCGGAGCTTGGTGTAGAAGGCATGCTTGATCTGCCAGCTAGTCGTGATGAGCGACCCCAGCTTGAGACTGAACTGGAGCGCGCCCTCTACAGTGAGCTTGAGGCGGGGTCGCAAACCTTTTCACAAGCACTTACTAATCTGGCGGTGCCGATGCTGGATTTGCAAACAACCATCACCCAACTCGAGATCAGAGGAGTGCTTGAAAGGCAGGGAGAAGTGCTCAGCATCTGCCACAACTCATTTGGTAGAATCCAGAGCGTGTAGTATAGTCAGGTATTCATGCAGCTAGTTATCGTCGAATCACCAACCAAAGCCCGAAAATTATCCGGATATTTAGGTGCAAATTACCAAGTCGAGGCTTCAGTGGGCCATGTTCGAGATTTGCCTAAAAGCGAAACTGGCGTCGATGTTGAGCATGATTTTGAACCAAAGTATGTGGTTTCTAAAGACAAAGCTTCAGTTTTAAAAAAACTAAAAACAGCTGCCGCCAAAGCCGACAAGATTATTCTTGCCACTGACCCTGATCGAGAAGGTGAGGCAATTGCTTGGCATGTCAAAGAAATTTTAACTGATTCATTTAAGAAGGGACAGAAATGTCCACCTTTTGTGCGTTCGACCTTTTACGAAATTACCAAGGCAGCAGTCCTTGATGCCATTAATAACCCTGGAGAAATTAGCATGCCTTTGGTCGATGCCCAGCAGGCGCGTCGGGTTGTTGATCGCTTGGTTGGTTACGAAGTCTCACCAGTCCTTTGGCGCAAAGTCCGTCGCGGTCTATCGGCTGGAAGAGTTCAGTCTGTGGCTTTGCGACTAATTGCCGAGCGTGAGCGAGAGATCGAAGCCTTTATTCCTGACGAGTACTGGGAAATCCAAGTTGCTCTGAGCATCGATAAAATGAACAAAGAAGGTCTTTTTATAGAGGGAAAAGCCGCGGAAATTTTACCCGATGGTGTTTTCATTGCCGATGTTTTTAATGTAAATGGGGAGGCCTTTAAACCCAAAACTGAAGCCGATGTCACCGACGTCGTTGGCATGTTGCCGAGCGCTTCTTATAAAGTCGACACCGTTGACCGCAAGGAGCGCAAAAGAGCCAGTCTACCGCCATTTACCACTTCCACTCTACAGCAGGCAGCAGCCACCCGCTTTGGTTGGAGTAGTCGCCAGACCATGGCTGTGGCCCAGAATCTCTATGAAGAAGGTCACATCACTTATCATCGCACTGATTCTTTTAATCTTTCGCAGTCTGCGCTAGATATGGCTCGTGCCCACATCTCCAAGGCCTTTGGCCCGGAATATTTGCCAGAAAAAGCCAGAATTTTCCATAGCACCAGCAAAAATGCTCAGGAAGCGCATGAAGCCATCCGCGTCACCAACGTTGCCGTTACAGAAGATGAGGTTTTTAGGGCAGGTGGCAAAATGGAGAAGCGGCATGCCCAGCTTTACGATCTGATTTGGCGAAGATTTATGGCCAGTCAAATGAACTCGGCGATTTACGACCAGACAACAATTACAGTTCTAGCGACACCAGCAGACAAATCAGTTAAGACTGTTGCCTCACTGAGGTCCTCAGGCTCGATTCTGAAATTCCCTGGTTGGACGCGTCTTTTCCCTGGGAAAGATGACACCTATCTTCCAGATTTAAGTGAAAAACAGGCGCTAGAGTATGGCGCTCACGAAGCTCAGCAGAAATTTACCCTACCACCTCCGCGCTACAACGATGCTTCCTTGGTTAAGGAACTTGAGAAACGAGGGATTGGTCGCCCTAGTACTTATGCCAGCATTATTTCGGTTATTGTTACTCGTGGTTATGTTGAGCGCATTCAGAAGCGTTTCTTTGCTTCAGCGGTCGGTCTAACAGTCAGTGATTTTTTGTGTAAAAACTTTGCCACTTTTATGGAGTATGAGTTCACCGCGGAGATGGAAGAAGATTTAGACCGCATTGCCAGAGACGAAAAGGAGTGGCATGAGGTGGTACGTGCATTTTATGGTCCTTTCCACAAGAAAGTGGAGGAGGCACTTGATTCAGCAGAGAGAGCCCAGATTCCAGTCGAGAAAACAGGTGAAATTTGTCCAGATTGTGGCCCAGCCGAGGGTGGAGAGATAGTTATCCGTTCTGGTAAGTATGGCAAATTCATGAGTTGTAGTCGTTTTCCAGAGTGCAAGTACACCAAGAATATCGTCGAGACTGTCGAGGGCGTTATTTGTCCCTTATGTTCAAAGGGCGAAGTCGTGGTGAAAAACTCTCGCTGGGGAAAGCCATTCTATGGTTGCAGCACTTACCCAACCTGCGACTGGGCGAACTGGAAAAAACCCGAGGTTGGTGAAACGATCACTCCAGCCGAGTGGGCAGTAAAACAAGCAGAAAGAGCTGAGCGAAAAGCTAAGTATGCAGAGAGAAATGCCGGCAAGTCACCAGCTAAAAAATCTGCAAAGAAACCAGCTAAGAAAAAAGCCGCTCCAAAGAAAACGGCGAAAAAGAAGTAGTCATGAACATTGCACTTTTCGGCGGTGCTTTTGATCCTCCACACGAAGGGCATCATCTAGTTGCGACAACAATCCTCAAAGAACATAAAGTTGACGAAGTCTGGTTTTTGCCAGCTAGAGAACATCCATTTCTAAAACCCCTAAGCTCTGGTAAAGATCGCGTGGCTATGCTTGAGTTGATCTTGAGTCCTGGACTTAAAATTGAAACTTTCGAGCTTGAAACAGATGGAATTAGTTATACATATAAGACACTTGTGGCACTGCAAGAGAAATATCCAGATCATAATTTTTCTTTTGTGATTGGCTCCGATAATTTGAAAAGCTTTGATAAATGGGATGAGTACGAGGAGCTGGTGCGTGAGTTCCCATTTTTTGTTTATCCGCGACCTGGATTTCCAATGGAGCCTTTATTTCCAAACATGACTGCCTTGTCGGATGAAACCATGGTGACAGCCTCTTCTACTGAGGTGAGGGAGCGACTGGCACGCGGAGAATCGATAAGTGAGCTTGTCGAGCCCGTGGTGGAGGACTATATTCGAAGACAGGCATTATATGTCGGAACTTGTTAAAATCACTGATTTTCTTCGTCAAACCTTTTCTAAAACGGGCAAAACTAAAGCGGTTATTGCTGTTTCCGGCGGCATTGATTCAGCCGTGGCGCTGACATTTCTTGTCAGAGCGCTTGGTTCGGAGAATGTTTATCCAATCATGTTGCCATTCGCTAATCAATCTAGTGAAGACTCAAAAAAAATTATTACTTGGAATGGAATTCCCGAAGGAAACACTCGCGAGATAAATATTGAGAACTTTGTGAAATCCTTTCAAGAAAAATTGCAGATAGATAGCCCGGTGCGTCTTGGAAATATCAAGGCGCGCTCTAGAATGATTGTTGTTTTTGATCTGGCAAAAGAGCTCGATGCTTTAGTTTGTGGTACTGAAAATAAATCAGAAAAACATCTTGGTTACTTCACCAGATTTGGCGATGCGGCCAGTGACATAGAACCACTTTCCACACTTTATAAAACTCAGGTGCGAGAGCTGGCACAAGAGCTTGGTTTACCACAAGAATTCATCGAAAAAGCACCTTCAGCGGAGTTATGGAGCGGACAGACTGACGAAGAAGAGATGGGCTTTTCGTATGAAGTGGCAGACAAAGTATTGGTGGAGTTGATTGATAATAAGCGAACGGTTGATGAAATTATTGCGAGAGGCGAATTCGACAAATTACTCGTTGAGCGAGTGGCAGAAAGAGTAGAGAGTCAAAAGTTTAAACAGGTGGTGCCGTATGAATTCTAGTCAAGAAACGAATGGGGAAGTTGACTTAGAACGCAGAGATGTTTCTTTTAAAATTGCAGGGTTAATAGCTGGAATATTTCTTGGAACTGCTGGATTAGTATTAGTATCCAACGAAGGTCGTGAGATTAGAATTAATGAAATTTTTGATCGCATAAATGCATCAGTGGATGATGCGATATCTAAACAAGAAGGGATAGATTTTGCTGTTGATGATGGAAAAATTGAATTTGAGATTCGCTCAGAAGTATATGAATCATTTTATATTGTTGTAAAAAAGTATCGAGTTGAACTATGTTCTCTTCCAGATAACTCGAATACTGCATACTTGATTACAAAAATTTGGAGAAGTAATCAGCGGTTCAATGAAATTTATCAAAAACTTTTTGACTACGTGCGAACACGTAATGCTAATAGAGTATAGTTGAGAACTACAAAGTCATGAAAAAATTAATTCTTGATTACCTAAAAGCGCACAACCTAATGCAAGTTGCGACTTATGGAGACGATCAGCCCTGGATTGCGTCACTTTATTATTCCTTTGACAAAGATTTGAATATCTATTTCTTAAGCTCTCCCTCAACACTTCACTGTAAACATATTAAGAAAAATCCACAGGTGGCAGTCGCGATTACTGACTCAAATCAAGGCGTCTCTGCTAAGAAAAAAGGTTTGCAGATGTCTGGAACAGCCAAGCAGATTTCTGATGTGGCGAAAGTAAAATTTGCCCTGAATCTTTGGAAAGATTTTCTGAAAGTTGAAGACGGGGGATTAACGTACGAAAACATGATCAAAAAGGTTGTTTCAGGCAGAATGTATAAAATTATACCCAAGAAGATTAAGTTTTTTAATCAAGAATTATTTGATGTAGAAGACGGCGAGGAGCCAATACTGGAGTTAAAATAACTATGATTCTCAAAAATAAAGTGGTTTTAGTAACAGGCGGAAGTAGCGGAATGGGCGAGGCTATGGTTTTGGCTTTCGCAAGAGAAGGATGCCGCGTCGTCTTTACTTATAATTCCCACAAAAAGAATGCAGAGGATGTAGTCAAAAAAGTTGGAGAAATGGGATCAAAAGCATTTGCAGTTAAAGTTGATCTTCACTCAGAAACTGAGATTGAGCACCTGTTTAAGTTCGTAACAAAACAATTTAGGACTCTAGATATTTTGGTTAATAGTGCAGGCATTAATACTCCCACCGACCTATTTGATACAAAAGTTTGGAAAGAAATCTTTCAAGTAAACTTATTTTCTGTGGTTTATTGTGTCGATAAAGCGATTAAGTTGATGGAAAATGGCGGCAAGATTATAAATATTTCATCTGTCTATGAAGATGGGAAGGTTTGCTATAAGGAGATTCCAGTATATGGTGCTTCAAAGGCGGCCCTCAGCCATCTTACCCAGATGTTGGCGAGACATCTTGCCCCTAAAATTCTGGTGAATGCGATCGCTCCGGGATACGTAAGAACTCCGATGTGGAGAAACAGAACGGAAGAGGATTTTGAGCAAAATGGAAAAGAACAGCTAATTGGAAGAATGATTATGCCAGAAGAGATCGCAGAAATGGCGATTGCAATCGCCAAAAATGATGCGGTGACGGGCGAGATAATTATTGTTGATGGTGGACTGAGCTTAAAATCTAACTAAACGGATTCAACACCTCAATCTGTTCAAACTGCCTAAAATCTTTCTCATTATCGGTGACAATGGTGCGTATTCCATTACTAAGGGCGGTGGCAACTAAGTAGGTGTCAAAAATTTTGTTGCTTGTCGGTTTATATATATCGACGAGATGGTTAAATACATAGAGTGTCTGCTCATTTGGAGATATTACGGGAAAATATTCGATTATGCTTGCGATAGAGCGTTGTATTTCCGATCCAGACATCGACTCTGGGAATGAAGGGTGCGTTAAGATCCGCATTGTTTCTAGAACGTTTTGCTGCGCAATACACGAGTTCTTTGCTGCCGTGATGAATTTTGTTGCTTGCGCTGATTTTGGCTCGTTTTTATTTAGAGCATAAATCAAGATATTGGAATCGAGGAGTACGCGCGAATTATTTCGAAAAACTGGGTTCGTCATAGATATCGTCTCTGGTAATGGTACCAAGATGGGCGCCCAAATCTTTTGCGTGTAGGACCAATTTTTTTGCACTTTTTTTGTTTGTGTCATCGAGGTATTGTCTCAGCGCGAGATTACATAAAGCTTGCATGGACATGTTTTGCTTTTGGGCCAGTCGTTGGATTTGGTCTTTGAGATTTGGTTCAATTCTCATCGTGGTGCGCATGATTGTTTGCATAGAAGCATTGTGACATATGTATGTAAGTATGTCAAAAGTCAATATAAGCCTTGAAAAGGACATATAATAGACATATAATAGCTTTATGCAGACACAATCAACACAAATACGAGTCACAGTGCCACTCCAACTTCAGGGCTTGATGCAAGCAAAGACAGAGAAGTACGGTCTTAGTTTGTCTGCTTATATCAAAAATTTAATTATCAATGATGTGAGGGACGTTGATGCTCCAGTTTTTCAGGCCTCGGCACGTACAGAAAAATCATACAAACAAGCTCTTCTGGAACGAGATCGTGCCGTAAAGGTAGACGATATTGATGACTTCTTTGATAATCTATGAGGGAAATTAGTATCAGCCCTTCTTTGCGATCAAAATTTCGCCGTTTACAAAAAAAAGACACAAAATTGTTGCAGAAAATCAGAAAACAAATAAAACTTTTTTCGACTAATCCAAAACACCCCTCTCTCAGAGTGCACAAGCTTGAGGGAAATCTAAAAAGCGTTTGGAGTTTATCTGTGACAATGAATATTCGGTTGCTATTTGTTGAAGATAGTACATACTATTTTTTTGACATGGGAACACACGATCAAGTATATAAAAAGTAATTATGCAAAAGACCCCCGACACTCAATACCGCGAACGCTTGCAACTCATTCTCGATGAGGGAACTCGGGTGGAGTCGCAGACAGGGACGGACACGATAAGTTATGTCGGCCTGCCACCGATGCGGTTTAAGCTTGCCAATGGTTTTCCCATGCTCATGGAGCGGAATATGGCGCCGAAGACGAGCAATCGGCTACCGGTGACGATTTGGCGACAGGCGATTGGTGAAATCATTGCCTTTATGAACGGGGCGAGGACACAGGCTGAGCTCGAGAAACTTGGGGTGAGTTGGTGGTCGTCATGGGTGACAGAGAAGAAATGCCATAAGCGCGGGTTGGAGACAGGCGATCTTGGCCCAGGCTCATATGGTGCAGCCTTTCATGATTTTCCCACTGCCGAAGGGCCGACTTACAATCAATTTCAAAATATCGTCGAGCAAATTCGCGAACTACCACATCTGAAGACACACTTTATTTCGCCTTGGATTCCGCAGTATACGATCCGAGGGAAGGGTAAGACGCAGAAGGTGGTGGTCTGTCCTTGTCACGGTTGGATTCACCTTTTGGTCCATGGGAACAAACTGACGCTTCACATGTTCCAGCGCTCTGGAGATCTCCCGATCGGGGTACCGAGCAACATGGTTCAGTACGCAGCGCTCCTGATGATGATTGCCGAAGTAACTAGTCTCGAGCCATATGAGTACGTTCACACTATTTCTGATGCGCATATTTATGTTGATCAAGTCGAGGCAGTGAAGACGATGCTAGAAAGAGACCCGAGGGCTTTTCCGACGATGAAACTAACCAAGAAAACTAACGATATTTTTACTTTCAGACACACCGACTTTGAGCTCTCGGATTATAATCCACATCCTGGAATTAAAGGTATTCCGGTGGCGATTTGACCAAAAAAATAAACATGTGTATACTACCTACACATGTTAAGTAAACGCACCAACATACTATTTGAAGAAGACACCTGGCTTCAGCTCACTGAGCTAGCCGATAAAAAGCAGACCTCGGTGGGGGATTTAGTGCGTAAAGCAGTTCAGCTACAGTATTTGCAGCAAGAAAACACTCAAAAGGCGCGTATTCAGCGCAAGCGAAAAGAGGCGCTACGGAAAATGAAAGAAGTTCGCGAGAGAATGAGCGGTAAGTACATAGCTCTAGATGAATTCTTTGAAATGAGAGATCGAGGAAAAAAATAAAATATGCAGTATGTTGTAGATGCTTCATTTGTATTGGCTTATCTATTGCCAGATGAGTATAAAGATCGGACGCAAGAGATTTTCGAGCAGTATAGCCAGCACGAAATTTCAATTATATCGCCCTCATTATTGTCATTTGAGGTAGGCAACGTGCTGGTTTCTGGAGTTCAAAGCAAGAGATTGCCGGAAAAACAAGCATTTGATTTGTATGAAATTTTCGATGATTTTGCTTTCCCCGTGCGAGAACCAAACTTTGCTAGAGTATTAAAGCTTTCGATTGCGGCAGACATCACCTATTACGACGCAAGTTATGTAATATTAGCCAAAGATAATCAAGCGTCACTACTTACTTTCGACAGGAAGCTCAAGGAGATTGCAGACAAGTATTTAGGAAACTAACATATGCCAAAACCAAAAAACCAGTTTGTTGACATCGGCAACGCTCGCTTTGAAGATCAGGAAGCTGTTATGCGAGAGATCATTGCCTCTGATCACTGCCCATTCTGCCAGGAAAATTTAGAAAAGTATCATACACAAGCTATTATTAAAGAAACTGAGCACTGGATTCTCACCACAAATAAATGGCCATATAAAAATACCAGAGTCCATTTACTAGCAATTTTAAAAATACACGTGGAGCATTTATACGACATACCTCCAGCTGCGGGAGCAGAGTTAATTGAAATTATGGGTTGGGCAGAAAAAGAATACAAAGCCCTGGGTGGAGCTTTCGCCATGCGCTTTGGTGACACTGATTATTCGGCTGGGACGATCTCACACCTGCACGCGCAGTTTATTGTTCCTGATATTGCTGCTGAAGGATATGAGCCGACCAGATTTAAGATTGGGAAAAATCCGCGGGACTTTTAGAAATCTTATCTTCCGTAGACTTCCTTGCGATGTCTAATTCACAGCACAATTATTTGTTTCTTATCTTGATTAAGATCAAAAACCACTCTTTGAGTGCCAATTCTCCAACGATACTCTCCAATACGAGAATTGATAAGCTTTTTGCTGTAAAACAACGGATCTTGTGAGTATATTTCTAGTTTTATCTTAAGTTTTTTTTTGGTAATTGAATCAAGTTTTTTAACATCTTTTAGTGCTGATTTGGTAAACAACATTTTGAAGGTGTTCATACGTCGGGGAACACTTCATCAAGGCTAAACACATCACCTTGCTCATATTCTTTTCGAGCTTTTCGTATAGATTCAACATATGATTTATCAGCTAGCTCCAGCAGTTCTTCAAAAAGATCAATGTCCACCTTCACCAATTTCACCCCAGCGCTTTTTAGAACTCTCTCGCCATCAAGCATGCTATAGCCTTTTTGATAATAAACTGTCTTGATGCCCGCGGAAGCGATAGACTTAGCACAAACAGGACAAGGAAAATCGGTGAGATAAAGGTCAGTTCCTTCGAGAGCGATGCCTTTTCTGGCAGCTTCAGCAATGAGCTTTGCCTCGGCGTGAATGGCGGTTGTAAGTTCAATATCTTCGCCCTTATGCGAGTGCGCGCGCGGATCACTTTCCGCATACGGCTGCTGTTCATCGGGCAGATGAGTGTTGTGGACTACCAAGATTGCTTGGTCATCCTTTACAAGTACAGCGCCAACTTGTCGCCACCAATCACTACTTTTATTTCCTTCTTCAGTAGCCAGTGCGATCATTTTTCGGTCAAATTCATCACTGCTAATTACCTCATCGGGATTTGGCTCATGTGGCGCCTTCATGGATTTTTTATCCCATCTTAGGAAAATGCTAGATTTTTCAGTAGGGCATTCTGGTAGATACTTTTCAGCAAATCCTGTGGTGACTAGTTCGTCGGGAATCACCAAGATTGCCTTCTCAGAATTGAGTTCTTGAATTTTATCCGCGCTTAAAATTTCAACGCTGGCAAACCGCTGCCAGCTTTTTATGGCAGAAATGATTTTGTCTTCCGAAAGAGCGCGAATTTCTTTGTGATGAGGCGTGAATTCTTGGGCTTGTTCTCCAGAAAGGAGGTAGAGCTCGCTCACATCAGGAAAAGCCGAAAACAACTGCCAGTAGCCTTGATGTAGGACTGGAACGTAGGCAACGAGTACTTTTTTCATTAGTTTTTGAGTTCTTCCAGAACTTCCTCGATGGCAGTGACGAGTCTGGTAGAAATGGTTTTGGAGATTTTTTTAGCGGCACCGACTTGCACCAATCTGAGCTTGGCGCTGGTCGAGGTCGTGGCCATAGGTTCGAGCACAACAACTCGACCACAAAATTTTTCGAGTGCCTTTACGTCTTTATCGGTGTAGGTCCTGTGAGTGGCGACTAAAACATCTGGCCTAAGAGTTTTTATTAGCTTCCAGCGCTCTTCCAAGTTTGGTTTCACGACTACGTGGTCTACTGATCCCAGGTATAAAAGCATTTCGATGCGCTCTTTTTCGGGAACAACGGGGCGGTCAGGTCCTTTGCGATCGCGAACTTTCTCGTCGCTATCGACACCAACTATAAGGACATCTCCATGCTTTTTGGCTTCTGCTAGATAACGACCGTGGCCAATATGGAGCATGTCGAAAGTCCCGCTCGTGAGGACGATTTTTTTGCCTTGTTTTCGATACTCTTTAGCTAGTTTTTCGATAGCTGAGTAGGTGAGGGTAAGTTGCTCTTTAGTCACAGAATGTATAGTGACATAAGTGATGAAAAATGACTAGAGAATCTTTTTGAGTTCGCTACATGCCGTGTTCGGCTTTGAAAGCATCGAACGCAGCTTGACTCTCAGCACGACTTGCTTCGAAATCTGCATTAGTCTTGGAGACGTTCGACTCATATTTTGCGTTCATTTCAGCCACTCTTGCCTCATATTCTGCTTTAGATTTAGCAACGGCCTCTTTGTAGCTGTCTGAAGGAAATGGTTGCATTGGAGGTAGAGAATAACCAGTGTTTTGCTGCGGTTGGGGTGCATTTTGAGTCTGGGCTGGAGCCTTGGGAGCCACGGTCTTGCGAGCTGTCGACGCTCTAGCTTGTTGGCGGGCAGCCTCAGCACTTTTGCTGGCTTCTATTTCGGCGCGCTCATCTGCTAATTTTTTTAGGCGCAACTCCTGAGTTCGCTCTTTTGCATGGACAACATCTTGTACCCGAAGTTTATTCTCAGCAGCTAGCTGAGCCCTTGCTTGCATGGGTTCAGTGATGTGTTTCTGGAACTCTCCGGACTTGGCACCCACGGTAAGAGTAGAGCCAACTAGAAGTGAGAATGCAAGAATCATGCCAGTGATTACTCGACTAGCTTTTCTTAGAGGTAAATCAGCGTTGTGAAAAGGTGAGTGCATTTTTACTTTTTATTGGTTGAGTCAGCCTGGAAAAGTGGTTCACTATTGAAGGCAAATAAACCAGCAACAAGTAAATTTGGGAAAGTCTGGATCATGTTATTAAATCGCTCGACAGTCCTGTTATATTCCTCACGATACTTGGCGATCATGTTTTCAGTGGAGAGAAGATCTCGATGAAGTTCTTGGAAGTTCTTATCAGCTTTTAGCTCCTGATAGGCCTCTGTGACCATCATTAGTGAGCGCAGGGTATCAGTGAGCATGTTATCGGCCTGAGCCTTTTCGCCGGCGGTCTTGGAATTATCGAGAGCAGCGCGGGCTTTAGCTACACCTGTGAAAGTTTCTTTTTCGTGCTTAGCGTATTCTTTGACCAGCTCAACAAGACTCTGGATGATCGAAGATCGACGGTGAAGTTGGATGTCCACATCAGAGAAATCTGTCTTAACGCGATTGCGCAAGCGAATCAGACTATTATAGGTAGCTAGCAAGTAGAGGAGGATAGCTCCAATGGTTGCAGAGATAATACTCAGGATTTGAAAGATTGACATAGGGGAGTATTATATCATAACTGCAAATATAAATAGATTATAAGACTATTTAGAAAGTTTTTACCAGGAGAAGATAATTATTGCCAACTGACAATTTTTGTTATATAAAGTTAGGTAATGTTATCAAATGATAATTTGCTTTCAATAGCTGAAACAGCCAAGATTCTTCACGTTCACCCCAACACACTTCGAAAGTGGGATGCTGAACATATTTTCCCAGCGTTAAGAATTGGACCAAAAAAAATCAGAAAGTATCGTCCTTCTGAAGTCCTTGATTTCATGAAAAAAAGCCGAGAAGAAAAGAAAATACATCTGGATGAAGGTCCCGTTGTCGCAGTTGCAGTTATGGTGATTAAAGATGACCGCGAGGTGCTTTTAGGTAAAAGAAAGGCATTGAGAGGCAGGGGAGAGTTTGCAGCTCCAGGCAGTTATCTTCCCTTTAGAGAAAGTTTCGAAGAAGCTGCTATAAATCAGACATTTCAAGAAACAGGACTGATTATCAATAATCCCGAAGTTTGTTGTGTAACTAATAACTTGGCAAACCTGCACCAAGAAAATAAGCAATCAATTACTATCGGAACGAAAGCAAAATATCTTGGTGGTGATCCACAAGCTATGGAACCTGAAGAGTGTGAAGAGTGGCGTTTGGTACCCTCTTAATAATTTGCCAGAGCCGATATTCGAGGCCGACTTCAAAATTATTTCATGTATAAAACAAAATATTTTTTATATTCCTTGAAGGAAGGCTCCATGACAGCAACAAAAAAGAGAAATATTGCAGTTACCTTAGAATGCTTTGTAAAAAAAGATGATAAATATCTGATGTTACATCGTAGCCCAAAGAAAAGAATTATGCCCGATGTTTGGATGGCTCCTGGAGGTCATCGGGAGTTTAATGAAGGTCTATTTGCTTGCGCGAGAAGAGAGGTCAAGGAAGAAACTGGCTTAGATATAAAAAATCTGAAAGTTATTGCTACCGGGAATGCTTATCTTCAAGACCTTGACCAGGAATTTTTCTTTCACTTTGTAGAAGCCGACTATGCGGGTGGTGAAGTAATTCCAGAGCCAGAAAATGGTGAGCTGGTATGGTTGACGCCTAAAGAAATGCTTGAGAAAGAGAACATGTTGGCAGAAATACATGCGATTTTGCCGTTTCTTTTTAAAAAGGGCGGTGAGGTTGTTTCTTATCGGGCAGTGTACAAGAGTGGAAATGAATTATTAGAGATTGAGATTGAGAAGTGAAGAAACATGCTACTATAAAGGTATGAAAAATCCTGATTCACTTCCGGGCACAGAAAAAAACATGTATGAAGTCAGTTGGCTTGAGGTTTTTGGGCGCAATGTGGTGGCTGGCATGGGGCGAGCTCTGGGAAGTTTAGTTCTTTATGTCGTGGTTATCTTGGTTCTTGGGAATCTATTTATCCAAAATATTTGGCCAATTATCGAACCGATAGTAAATTCTTTTCAGCAGTCATCGCAAGTGATGCAAGAGATTCAGGGACTGCGAGGATTGGATAAAATTCCTGAACTGAATGAGCAACCTGCGGGGTTGTGGAGGTAGGGAGTATTTATGTCAGTTCAAGAACAAGACTTCGCACAAAAACAAAATATTGCTCCGAATGCCCCTCAGGGAGATCCTCAGCTTAGTAATATAGAACGTCAATTAGAAGCCATTAAAACAGCAAATCTGGAGAGGCTTCGTGAAGTTGCCACAATACTCTTGGGAGAGCTTGATCCAGAAACAGTTACAGAAATGAAGCAGCTTGTTCTATCTGGGGGTGAAATCCCACTCTTTGACTCATCTGATGGAGGAAGGAGATTTGATTATAAAAATCCTGTGGATGCCAGGAAAGTTGTTGCCGCAGTGAAAAGAAAGATGGAGGCGCAGGTAGGTCAGTCAGAAAAAACATTTTTAAAGCCTGAAGATTTAGATCGTGCAGATTCGCTACTTAGTGCAATGGAAAAAGCTGAGAAAAGTGGGGAATTGGTTTGTTTATCAGATGCTATAGCAAGGCCAGTACCTCCAGGATTTGTGAGACTGTTTAGGGGGGTTTCTAAGGACGCTCTAGCTTCTGAGTTTAATGATCCATTATCACCAGATGATGAAAATTTTTATGCAGAAGCCAGTACTAGGATGGCAGCTGAAGGAACTTCGGTCGTTGATCTACAAAGACTTACGAATTTAGTTAAAGTTAGAACAAGTCAGGTAAAGTGGTATTCACATGATTTCCAGATCGCAGCAGACAAAGCGTCTGGAGGGGCGATATATTTTATGGATGTGCCAAGGGCTGGGATCAAAAAATATTCAGAAAAAGGAAACCCTTACGACGACTCGTTCATTTTCCCAATGGCGGTTGCAAGAGCAAACGCAGAGGTTTTGGCAGTAGGTCCAAACTCAAAAAACATGCTTTCTCAATCAAAGTACTCTGCTGATACTGAGCTGATGGCTAAACTAAGAAATGAAACAACTGCAAAAGTAGAAACAAAACAGAAGCTCTCCAACGCTCTTCAGGCTAGAGAAGCTGGTTATCTTGGTCGCGGTGTTAGTGCCGCTTCCTTTGAAAGAATTGATAAGCTTTTGAAAGCTGGAGGAGTAAAGGCTGTGAAAGTTATGGTCGAGGGAGTGAGGAGGAAAGTTTCCGCATTAGAAAACAGCGCTCCTTTGAATGATGCTCAACTAAGAGAGCTTAATGAAAGTAGGCAGATTATTTGGGCAAGTATTGCCAGAGAACTTGGATATCTTGAAGGTGAAATTGATGCAAGGGCGCTGAGCACCGTTGATTCAAATATGTTTAGCGATGGAGTTGCCGTGAATAAACTCCGAAAGTCACTTGATTTGCCAGCAAAAGAAAAGGGAGTGATGAAAAGAGTGAGGGAGTGGCTATCTCCGTCTGAAATTTCGACTGTTGAAGGGTTGGTCGACAATGCCATGGATTTGATTAAGGAAGGAAAATATTACCAGGTTTGTACTTTGCTTAGTGAAAAGGCTCAGGGTTTAAATCTTGAATTCAAAGTTCAAAAAGGGGGAGGCTGGAGAATTTTCCCTGAGAATGTTATGACAGTTGAGGGTAGAGCCGAGGCAGCTAGGAAAATTAGTCAGCTTTGCCGGATTAATTCTCAAACAAGTTCAAATGATAAGCCCCAAATTTACCTAGCTGGGGTCATGGCAGCTCGTGAGTCCTCAGGCCTGGTGCAACATGATGAATATCCAGCTCAATTTTGGCAGGAAATATCTTTAGTGTACTTAGCACAATGGATTCGGGCATTGCAGTATAAGTATGGCAATAATTTATCCAACAATGCGTCCAGTCGTGATAGTGATGTGTATCAGTTTATGTTAAAAAGAGGGGTTGTGCCAACAGACACATTTTCATCTTTATATGCCGCACAGCGACCAAGCCAACGTTTGCAGTAAAAATCACCCAACCTAGAAACTTTCACCACCACTGAAACATTGATTAAACAACTTTCCGGCAAAATCGGCGAACGCTTCGTCCTCAGCCGCTTCATCCGCTACGGGGTGGGGGGAGTAAAGAATTACTCTATTGATCTGTATTTTACACTCGTTGGGAATGCTTCCTCTTCGCAGGTTTCACCATCAGAATTGGTATTTTCAGGATAGGTGAACTGCAAGTAGGTTTTGACCTGTTCACGGACAAGTTCTTTCACTTCTTCGCTAAACTTGATTCTGAATGTAGTTGCCGGAGGAATAACAACTTTTGCTAGCGTGACTACGTTGCGACCAATCCGCTCTGTTCGCGATACCGCTTTGACAGACATGATAGTGACATTATTAGCATCGGAAAAAAGCATTTCTTCATCAACAGAAAGTTCCGTATCAAAGGAAATAGCAGCTGTTTCAATAGTGGCATCAGCAAGTAGTTTTTTGAAATTTTCGACAATCTCTAGAGAACTCGTATCGGTTGTATTCGTAGTCACTGAGGCGAGATTGATCGAAGGCGGATACGCTGCCCCAACCGCTTTCTGCAACAGGGGATAGACATATCCCAGTCCCTCAATCAAGACAACCTTGCCTTCGCTGAACCTCTTGAGGAATAGTTCGTTGATTGTCAGAGGTAGTTGGATGTTCATAGTATATTTTCCGATATTTTACGAAGTGCTGAAATCTTGATCAAACAACTTTCCGGCAAAATCGGCGAACGGTTCGTCCTCAGCCGCTTCATCCGCTACGGAGTGGGGGAGGAAGAGTTTAGTCTAAGCCCCTAAGTAATCGATCGACTCGATCTTGTATCCTAGCTTCTTCTGATCGTGGTGGCGCAGCTTCTTGCATTTTAGCTTGTAATTGACGTAGTTTAGTATCTTGAGCCGCTTGTTCCTCGGTGGTTAACACTGCACTCGGAGCTGTGGCAGCATCAATTCGCTCTTCTATCAATCTTGACATTCTCGGGGTGGGCTCGCCTGGCACTACTGCTGGAAGTCGGTCGGAAGCTGCCGCTCCATCTTTCTCAATTCGACCTTCAGGGCTCCAAGATCTTCCTTCCATAACATCCTTTTCAATTTCAACTATATGAGTAAATATACCACACAAAGGAAATCACTCATTTGTCTGCCATGTGTTTCAAGGTGTGAACGAGTTATCCATCTGATTGCAGTGTTGTGATCAAAGATATGATAACGTACTGTATATACAAGATATGGTGGTTAATACTTGCTTTCCGGTAAGGAGCAGTCTTGAGGGTCATTAAATGTCAGCAGAGTCAGGATATCAACCAGCAGAAGTTTCCCCAGTAATAGTTGAGGAAAAACCCATAAAAAAAAGGTGGGCCTCCTTTCGAAGATTTTGGAGGAGGGGGCTTAGGGGTGGAGAATCTGCCATTGGCCAAAACCCTGAATCAGAGCAGGCATCAGTCTCGTTAGAGCAGGAATGCAATGACGCTATCGCTAGGGCGATTGAGTCACAGGAGTGGGTTACCATTGCTTCAAGTGAAGCTATGCCCGTACCCGATGGCCATATGAGATTGTATAGAGCAGTCAAACCACGTGGTATTGATCGTGAATTTTCGTCATTAACTGAAGAAGAATCTGCGAGATTCGATGCACTGATGCTGGCTGGGTCAAATGGTGAAATTAGCACTACTGAGGATGCGCTTTTTCTTGAGTCGTTGAGTAGGCAAAGCATTGTCACAAACGGAGAAAAGTTTTTTACAGATGATCTAGAAGTCGCAAGGATGACATATAGTGATGGGGGAGCGATCTATATGATAGACCTCCCTGAAGATGTAGCTTGGGCACATAAGCGATGGAATGGGAAGCTCGAATCAGCAGCAGCTATTCCACGGGCAATGGTGACGAATGCCAGACCTTATGCCGTAGGTCCGAATATCGAGCCGGATGCGAGCCTGAAATTTGGCACAGAAACCGTTGGGGGTGATGAAGTGCTGAGCGACGCAAAGAAAAAGGAAATCCAGGCAATACGCCTACTTCGAGATTCAGGATATGTTGGTGGGACGGTGAAAGAAGAGGAATTCTCAGTCGTTGACAACGTAATCACTCAGGTTGGTATTTCACAAATTGGATTGTTTGAGAGCCAACTTGAAACAAAAATTAAAGCGGCTAGTGAACCTGATTTGCCTCTTGAAAATCGTAGCGAAGTATTTAGATTAGGACATTTGCTCGATGCGGTAAAGGCAAGACAACTTGGCTTCACTGGAAGAGTAATTTCAGGAAGTGCATTGGTAAGAGTTGATGCTACTGCTCACGCTGGTGTGAATGATCAGGGCAGCCCCAGCCCAGATTGAAGGAAGTAGGCGCGCGCCAACAGCGCAAAAGCCTTGTATGAATATGGGTAGGACTGTATGCGAGGCTCTTGGTAGTTTTTTGTTTCGGTTAGCCAGCCAGCCGCGTCAATGAGCTCACCATCTTCCATCGGTGGAATTGCTTCAACATCTGTAAATTGTTCTGACATTGACTTTCTCCACTTTAGATAGCCTTCGAGTCTGACTCTGGACTTGTTTGCTTGACTTACATCTGTGGGACTTTCTGCAAAGTTCCTGTAGTTCCACTGAAAAACTCTCGAATATGTGTCGGGAGCTAGCCAATGTGAATGTATGTCGAGGAAAAGATGCGGAAGCTTGTTCATACCTTTTTTCTCCAAGACACTGTTGGTTAGTGCCATGAAAATTGAGTTATTAACAAGAGGGAAGGGATGATAACGGACAAACCAGTTCGCTCGGGCGATTTGATCTAGTATTTCTGCCTGATCGTCTGATTGCAATGCTGCTAATATATGTTCCCGAACCCGCTCTAATGCAGGCTGAATGTATTCGTGTTCGGGATAAAAAAAAGTTCCTTCTCCTCTTCTACCTTGGGAGAGCAAGTCATCCCCTTGATTTGCTCTTCTTGGAAAAGGCCAAGAACCTTGATCGACGTCATCGGTAACCTCGGCGAGAAACATGTTTTCCAGGATGCCAACTGGCTCTAAGCTTGTGCTTATATTCTCATAGTCTCTATACACGCCCGTGGGTATTCTGATAAAGTCTGGCATCCCTGACACACCCAAGTATCCTTGATCAGCCATTTTCCGATGCAGAGTAGGAAAAAAGTCGTTGTACCAAACTTCAGGATCAAGCACTGCTGAATCAATCGTTTCAAGAATATACCGTGTTATTTGCTCGTAGTTATGAGCGTATCGAGATTCTACCGTGGCCTGGTGGGCTGGATCACGAACTTGTTCGTTCAAAAATATTTTTTCATCTGGTCTTGGCTCGAGTCTGCGCGTCATGGAGCTTGGATAAAGCTGCGCATCCGCCACTGCACTCTCGGTTGGCAAGTTTAGGTCTCCTGATTCTTGGGATGAATCTAGAGGAGTAAGGGAAGTAATTGGAGATCCCCGTCTGCTCAGTCCCTGCCTGACCCAGGCGAAAATTTTTTTTAATCTTGGACAGGTTGTGTTAGCAATTTCAGACTGATGTCTTACCGTCCCAATACTTACGGTATCTTCTCCAGATGATACGGATGGCGGTGTATATACCGAAACTTCTTGTCCCACTTTTCTCCCTCGCTTTCGAACTAAGTAAACCTCATCGTATCATCAACTAGAACAAGCAAACAGGGGACACACCTTATGATTTTCTTCGATATTCACTCTGTAGTTTGAAGAACTCAGGCATGCTAGAGTAGTTGAATCAACATCATATGGAACGTCCAACCACAATAGCTGTAGAAAAAGTAAGAGCCGCTCTCGAACGAGCGTCTGCTGTACTCACAAGAACAGACATTGACTCACGTCTGAATTCACCCGGCGAATTGAAGATGGTGTTGCTTGATGCCAATGATCAGCCTCAGCAAGAATTTGTAGCCGCGTTTTCAGCGCTGAATGATTTTTTTTTGCAGATGGGTGAGCCAATTACGCAAGGAAATCCTTCTCTCGTGCTATTCAATATGCTTGTTGATCCAGCCGTTCGCGAACACTTAATTGAGAGGTTGGAGCTTTCGTGGCAACAGACGGATGCAACGGCGGGGGTTGATGTGGCGGGTAATAATTCAAAAGAGGCGATACTTTCCTTGCTCAAGAGGTCTGAGCAAACGGCAAGTTTTGCCGCAGCCCGAGGAGTCATTAATACTACGCTCGGGGATGAAAGTGCGGCGGCGATTAGATCTTTAGAGAAGAGAAAGATATCTAGAAAAGAGTCGCACCTCATCATCGATGAAGAAACAGGAAGAACCGACAAGATTAATTTCTTATATCCTGATTCAGCTCCTGCAGATAAATTAGCTAATGCAATCGATATGTTTTGCAAGACCTGGTCAGCGCTCCGATCGAATAAAGAATACTCAATCAACTGTGACGTAGTCTTTGTACACTCCTCATTTATGCAGCGCGGCATTACGAGCACTACAGCCTCCGGTGCCCGCCCGAGTGTAGTGATTGAGCTGAGAGACCAAGCACATGTGTATGCGGCAGCACATGAAGCGATTCACGCTGTCTTTACGACAGAAGGTGGATATCCGAAATCACAAGTCTTGCTTGAAGGTTATGCCACACGACTTGCTGAGGAATTTATCGGCTATAAATTAGATATTGGAAAAAGCGTCACCGCCAAGAGTCTAGCCAGGAAGATTGTTCCAAATCGACCTGCATACTCACACACTGGGTTGCTCAGAAACGCATTTTCACCACCTGTTGCAGATATACTCACTTTGGAAATGATGAGAGACGCCATAGAAGGTCCATACGTGTATGGCTACTTTTTTGTCGATGCTTTACTTGAGGACAATAAGTATCTTGATTTGGCAAAGATTGAAGAGGAAAGTGGAGGAGGAAAGTACGGACTACTGCACAAAATACATCACCAATGTACGCTAGCTGCCAACAGAATGAGTGCTCCAGGGAATGCCGAACTCATCAAAGCTGCCTTGGAAGGCTCCGGGTTCGACGCCGCGGACATTGGTAGAATCGTTCTTGAGGGAGAGCGAAGGCTGAAGCGAGCAACTAACTTCTAATTTACTCTCATTCTTACTCAATAGACTTGTCGCAAAATAAGGAACAACACTTCCCCCTCCCCAAATTCAGTTAGAGTGTTGTTGAT
>PFLP01000013.1 GCA_002784625.1 Candidatus Pacebacteria bacterium CG_4_10_14_0_8_um_filter_42_14
TCACAAATTCCTATTGTATAGTATTGATTATTACCAATGTGCTGGGTTATTTTATTATCTGGGTATGCACTTAACACCACTGATAAATTCCTGTATGCTGAAAAGCAATGACGCTGTATCCTCTAAATGCAATGGAATTCCAAAAAGCATTTCCTACAGATGAGGCATGTTTTGAATACTTATGCCTCGTAAAATGGCCTGATGGCTTTGTCTGCCCCTCATGCCACGGCAATGAATCTTGGAAATTGAAACGACGTATTTTACGATGTAAAACCTGCAAAAAAGATATTTCTGTAACCGCTGGAACAATTTTCCAGGATCTTCGCAAACCATTAACAGTGATGTTTCAAGCTATGTGGTATGTAGTGTGCCAGAAGCAGGGAGTGAGCGCGTTAGGAATCCAAAGTATTTTGGGGCTTGGAAGTTATCGCACCGCGTGGAGCTGGTTACATAAATTCCGAACAGCAATGGTGCGTCCAGGAAGAGATAAATTGTCCGGAACGGTGGAAGTAGACGAGACCTTAGTAGGTGGTTCTCAATCTGGTAAACGAGGGAGAGGAGCGGAAGGAAAGGAGTTGGTACTCGTTGCAGTAGAAGACCATGGTAAAAAAGGCATGGGTCGGATTCGACTTAAAACAATTCCAAATGCATCTGGTTCTTCACTAGAAGAAGCGGTCGCAGAATTGGTTGAGCTGGGCAGTATCATCCGAACTGATGGATGGAAAGGATACTCTAAACTTGAGAAAAGAGGATACACCCATCTTATTATTCCCCATCAAGAAAGTGAACCTGGGGATGATCCAACGCCACTTGTTCATCGCGTTGCCTCACTGCTCAAACGTTGGCTTTTAGGAACTCATCAAGGAGGTCAACAATTTTCTCATCTTCACTATTACTTAGACGAATTCACCTTTCGATTTAATCGAAGAAAATCTACATCACGCGGGTTACTCTTTTTGAGACTGACTCAACAAGCACTTGAAGTTAAACCTGCGCCAATCGCAACACTTATTGCTGTTTAATCAAGATAGTGGTGTTATGTGCATACCCAGATTTTATTATTACTGAGGTATTCTTGGCTACAGTGGCACCATGTACAGAAAAATTGTGGTGGGGTACACTCAAACACAGCATGAAAACTGTTTTTTCCAAAATTTTAGCCGCGAAGCAGTCAAAGGGGTTATACCAAACCCTCCTCGTCGTTTTCGGTAACGCCTTTTCCCAAGGCTTTTCTGCGATTGCTCTGATTCTCATCACTAGACAGCTCGGGCCAGTGCGCTTTGGTGAGTTTAGTGTTGGTTTTGCCTTGCTTCTGATTCTTAATAGGCTTAATGATCTCGGTATGACTGCCGTGGTCCAGAAGTACGCAGCTAGAGGAGAGGAAAGCGCAGAGATCAATCGGATTTTTTCTTATACTTTGAGAGCGAAGCTATTGGGGTCGCTCGGGATTTTTGTTGTGGGGATGGTCGCGAGTCCTTTTATTATTACGCTCCTGCATTTTCAGAGACCCGAGATTATTTATGCGGCTTTTGCCCTGAATGTGGTTACGGTTCTATATGAGCATCTGCAGGCGATGCTCCAGTCGATTCATCGGTTCGGCCAGTCCGTGGTGGTCAATGCGACGCAGGCTTTTACTAAGTTCTTGGGAGCGGGGGTGTTGATGTTCTTGGGAAGTGTCGGTAGTATTCCGGCCTATGTTTGGTACATGAGTGCGCCGCTGGTGCCGCTGTTATTTGCTAAGAAATTATTTCCGAGCTGGTTGAAGCTTGATCTTAAAGGGAATTTTTCTAGAGAAAAGATTCTCAGTTCATCGCTGGCGCGTCACTCGGCCATTGCTTTTGTTTCGGCTGGGATTATCGAGAACATTGATATTTTGTTTGTGCAGGGGTATTTGAGTAGCTACGAAACGGGCTTACTTGGAGGGGTCTCGAGGATTGCCCTTTTGTTTAATCTAGCGGCATACTCGTTGGGTACAGTTCTCAATCCGCGGGTGGCCAAGTATCGCGAGGCTAAGCATCTCAAGGCGTTTATGAAGAAGTCGTGGCTAGTGGTGGCTGCGAGCGCGCTGGGATTTTTGGCCTTCGTGCCATTTTCTTCGTTGGTGGTTCAGTACACGATCGGGCCGGAGTATCTGCAGGGCTCGAGTATTTTAGTGATTTTGATGGCCGCGGCTTTTGTGAGTATTGCGGTGATGCCGTTTATCGCTTTGTTCTTTAGTTTTGACCATCCTTGGTTTTTCTCTGTGAGTGGGATTATGCAGTTGGTGATTATCTTGGTTGGAAATGCCGTCTTTGTGCCAATTTACGGTCTACAGGCGGCTGCCTGGACGAGACTGATGGCGCGACTAGCTTTTTTTGTCTTTAGTGTGGCGGTGGGGATGTGGGCGTATCGAAAAATGAAGAATTAACTGTTAAGATTACAAAATGGCAAAAGATATACATGGAAAATACGAGTACACAGCTTGGATAGATAGGGAGCAGGCTCGAATTGATGCTTTGGCAAGAAGAATTAGAACTCTTTTTCCAACTGAACAAGAGTCAGCCGACTTTGCAGATAGAGACAATTTAGTTGTTCGTGTCGATAATGGAAGTACGCTTCCTGATTTTGTTACCAGAAACTGTATTCAAGAAGTGTCACCAGAAGTTATGCGATTGTCAGGATATGTGCCCAATGAGCCCACTAGTCGGCGAGAGTACTTAGAATTAAAACTGAAATACATTCGTGCAAAAGTCAGACAAATTCTCACTGGACCTGCTCATAATCGTGATGAATTGCTTGCTTTTGAATACAAACAAATGGCAGAAGACATTTCCAGAGAGATAGAGCTTTCAGAACTGGGTGGTGATACTAGCATTCCTCAAGCTGCGGAGAATGAACAAAGAATGAAGCAAGTGATTGACCAAATAATTGATCACAGTGGCATGATCGTTGAGCCAAGGATAAGCATGGAGAAAGGTGTGCAAGTACTAGACTCTCTTCACATTTCTCAGCCTCTAGAATGCAGCGTATCTGGAACGCGACTAGAGGCAATGGCTTATACACTGAAGACGCGATATAAGCTTAAAACTGGATCAGTGAGTGAGTGGGAAGACTTACCGGAGGGAATAAGACATGAGTTCTTGCAACAGGAGCACTTGGGTATAGTCATCCTAATGTTGAGATTTATGAATATTTCAATCAGAGAGATTATGGGAGCAAGAGGTGATAAAAGGGGAATATTGCGCTCATCATCTGAGGTCGCAAGTAAATTTGGAAGTTTTTCTCCCCAGAGATGGCAAGCGGTTAATAATTTAATCAATTATATCTACGATAAAGATAACTCTTCATTATGGAAGAAAACGGGTCCAAGTAGGCATGAACCTATTATTGGTTGGGAGTCACTCGCTGCCTTCGGATCAACAGAGCTATTAGATTTACTTTCTGAGTTGGGTCCAATAGATCATCTTATTTCCGATGATCCTCTTGGAGCAGATTTATTTGCTCCGACAGATTATGAAAGAATAATCATGTATAGAGCAAGCTATTCTGGTTTGCTTCCTCATTTAAAAACAGATAGAGCGCTTTGGCAAACATTAGTCAACCGGGCTAATGGAGATGAGAAGTGGTTAAAAATGAATTTTGGTTTATCTTGGACCAGCAGCTTAGATTATGAAGGGCTCGATCTTTTCCCTGAATAGTTCTTTTATATACATCAGTTTTAAGAAAAGTTTAATTTGTCCTCCTCAGTGTAGCGAAGTGCCTCAAGATCATCTTTGAGTCTTGGCAGATGAATTTCTATGGTGTTCCAGACACCCTCATAATCGATGCCAGTATAGTCATGAATAAGAAAATTTCTCATGCCGATGATATCTTTCCAGGGAATTTGAGAATGTGCTTCTTTGAATGAGCTCGAGAGCTTATTTGCCGCCTCGCCGATTATCTCGAATTTCTTCACAACCGCACTTTTGACAAGATCATTTTCCGCAAATTCGACAATTGACAGTTCAGAAACAAAAAGCTCTATGGCGTCTGCTGCGTCAAGGATATGATTGGCTAAAGTTCGATCACGATCTATTGTCATAGAGAACTTGAATGTTCGAAAGAATACTCTTTTTCAAGTAAGGATGAATCGAGTTTGTTGTGACTAAGTCTACAGAGGCTCCAAGCTTTTCTTCTAACCTGCCCTTTAAATTTGATAAATCAAGCATTGTGTACTTTTTACTGGGTTCAAACTCGATCAGAAAATCATAATCACTGCCAGAGGTTTGTGCTCCTTTGGCTCTAGAACCGAACAAACCAACGTACGAGACGTCAGAGTCTTTAAAATCAGAGGTAATAAGGTTTAGATCTGTCATGCCTCAAGTATAGCATGAGGATCCAATATCCCCTGGGCTCAGGCTATCTAAATAGGCTAGAATACTGGGAGAATGCAATTTGAAAAAAAAATAATTAAGTTTTTGATACTTTTAGGTGTTTTCTTGTTGATTTTCTTGGGTTTAACTCTTCCCGCCATTTTCCAAAAAACCCATTTTCTTCAGAACCTTGAGCCTTATCCTGATGGTATTTTGTACGCGCTCTCGGCACGAAATTTTGTTCAGGGAGAGGGTATGCAGCTGGTTTATGGGGATAGCGCGCTGCATTTTTGGGTGCCGCGAATGTACTCGATAGCTTTGATTCCTGGATATTTGATTAGTTCGAATCCGACAGTGTTTTATCTGTCTAATGTTTTCTTTGGTCTACTTTCGCTGATCTTGCTTCTTTATATCGTTAGGATTACTACTGAGCCTGCGGTTGCTCCTGTCATAGCTGGATTAGTTTATTTATCGCATGTATATGTGTTGTGGCTGGCTAGCGTGCCAATGGCCGAAAACTTGGTTTTACCTTTATTTTTAGCGGCTGTCTTGGGCCTAGTGCGGATGCGGGACGACTGGCGCTACTCTCTATTAGCTTTCTCAGCGGCGGGATTATTGTTTCTCACCAAGCTTTCTTTAGCCGTGGTGATCGGGATGATTTTGCTTCTTTTATTAATTGGGCTTTATCAAGGACTATCGCAAAAAAGAAAAATAATCGCCTGGATTATTTCTGGGGCAGTGGCCAGTATTTTCATCTTTCAGTATGGCGCCACACTCTTGAGTTTATTGTCGGGAGATAGCCCATTTTATGGTTTTAGATTCTTACTGGGGAATCTCAACTCTTATGGCCAAATGCTTCTTGGCAGTGGAGGAAATTTCTTGTGGCTGCAAAATGCCTTGAGTTCTATTGGTATGTTGGGTATTTTTGTTTTTGCAGTCTGGCAGTTTTTGCGAAGCAAATCTTTAGAATGGCGATGGCGTGGTTGGTTACTCTTAGGTTTATTCATCGCTCAATTTCCGATCATGCTAATTTTTTATGTAGCTGATGCTAGATACATAATTCTAACGGTGCCAATTTTTGCCCTGGCCGCAGGCTGGCTTACTCAACTCCAGCTTGAATTTTTAAAATCCAGAAAACAGAGAAATATATTCTTTTTATCAGTTGGGCTAACACTGGTAGTCCAGCTTTGGGTGCAGCTACCATTGGTCCGACAAGTTGTGGCTGCAAATTTGTTAGGGAGAACTGTCGGCTGGCAGCTAGAGGAGATTCGGCACTTTGACCAAGTATTAAAAAATGACTCCGAGGTCTTTCTCATCACAGCCCTGCCACCATTCTTGGTTGAGGCTTATTCTGTGGGAAGCTATCGAGTTTTGCCGATGTCAAATTCTCAAGAATTTTTACAAAAGAGTCAATGGGTCTGGGGCTGTGATATTGACCCAGAGGAGAGCAATATTTGCACTGAAGAAAAAATTTCTTCACAAGTGTATTCTTCAGAAAGCCTAACAAGACTTTATGATCAGCTTTTTGCCGAGGGCAAAAAACTCTATATCTCCAATGCCTATATTTCCCATAGTCATGAGGTTGTTTTGGATTATGAAGAACTAGAGAAAACCTATTCTTTTGAGCTGGTCAGCGAGGGCTGCCTAGGCACGTGTAATGTTTATGTAATGTTGGCGAAGTAGAATGAGTTCATGAATGAAAAAATAGAACAAATTTCAAAGATAGCCATATTTAAAGGTAAGAAAATACGTAAGGTTATGCATGAGGGAGAGTGGTGGTTTGTAATTGTTGATGTAATATCTGCACTTACGGACTCTGTTCAACCTGCTGGATATATTAGAGATATGCGCCGATATGACAATGAACTTTCCAAAGGGTGGGGGAGAATTTCCACCCCCCTTTTTATTGAAACAAAAGGAGGCAGACAGAAAACAAACTGTGCTAATACTGAGGGTATATTTCGCATTATTCAGTCCATTTCTTCTCCCAACGCCGAGCCATTTAAGCGCTGGTTAGCAAAAGTGGGTTATGAGCGGATCCAGGAGATAGAAGATCCGGAACTTGCCACCAAGCGCACTAGAGATTTATACAAGGCTAAGGGGTATCCTGACTCGTGGATTGAGAAACGAATGCGCGGGATTGAGATCAGAGAAACGCTTACTGATGAGTGGAAAAAACGAAATGTCGGAGCGGGTCGTGAGTACGCCATTTTAACTTCCGAGATTTCTAAGGCAACTTTTGGTATGACGCTCAAAGAATACAAAAAGCTGAAAAGTCTTAAGAGAGAAAATCTCCGCGATCACATGGATGACCTTGAACTGATTTTCTCGATGCTGGGAGAAGCTTCAACAACCGAAATTACTAAAAATAAAAATGCCCAGGGATTCTTAGAAAATAAACAAGCTGCCAAGGCTGGAGGATCTGTCGCGGGAAGCGCCAGAAAAGATCTGGAGCAGAAAAGCGGAAAGAAGATATCGACTAAACAGAATTATTTGTCTTTAGGGGCAGAAAAGCAACTTTCTTAGTTCATGGCGTGACATTTTGTCACGGGTTGAAATTTGAACTGTCCGTAAGAATCGGACGGTTGATTTGTTAATTTGGCTAAACCGTTACAAATTGTAACGGGTTGAAATGCACGTTAAAGGGTATGGACAAATTGTCCACCCCCTTGCATTTTGTCAATAGGATTGCCAATCTTTCTAAGATGATTAGCTAAAACTCGATCGCGATCTAGTGTCATAAAGAACTTGGATATTTGAAAGAATATTTTTTTTCATGTATGGATGAATTGAGTTTGTTGTCACCAAATCTACAGAAGCACCAAGCCTCTTTTCTAATCTACCTTTTAAGTTTGATAGGTCAAGCATTGTATACTTTTTATCTGGCTCAAATTCAATCAAGAAATCATAATCACTGCCAGCAGTATGAACTCCACTTGCTCTTGAACCAAACAAGCCAACAAAAGATACGTCGGAGTCTTTAAAATCAGAAGTAATTATATTTAAGTCTGTCATGGCTCAAGTGTAGCATGAGGACAAAATATCCCTTGGGCTCTGAGTGTCCAAATAGGCTAGAATAACCAAAGCATGCATTTTACCCAAAAAAAGAAGCTTTTAGCATTAATCATTTCCGTTGAGCTGATTAGCGAAGGCTGTTTAGGCACGTGTAATGTTTATGTAATGTTGGGGAAGTAGAATGCGAGACATGAACAAAAAATTAGAACAAATCTCAAAGATAGCCATTATCGATACCTTTAAGCGAGAGTCGGACTTCCTGCTATACACCACTCCTGATGGCAAGGTTAGGGTGGAAATTTTTGTTAAAGACGAGAACATCTGGCTGACACAAGAGAGAATTTCTCAACTATTTGGAGTGCAAAGACCAGCGGTCACAAAACATTTAAAAAATATCTTTGAAAGTGGTGAGCTCGATAAAAATTCAGTTAGTTCCATTTTGGAACATACCACTCAGCATGGCGCTATTAAAGGAAAAACTCAAAAACAAAGTGTTAAGTACTACAACCTGGATGCCATTATCTCCGTTGGTTACCGAGTTAACTCAACCCAAGCAACTCGCTTTCGTATTTGGGCCACAGAGCGACTAAAAGAGTACATCATCAAAGGCTTCACTATGGATGATGAGCGACTCAAAGATCCAGAGCGTATCTTTGGCAAGGATTATTTCAGAGAAATACTTGAGAGAATCCGCTCGATTCGCGCCAGTGAGCGCAGAATTTATCAGCAGATTACGGATATTTTTGCAGAGTGCAGTATCGACTACGATCCGCGTTCTCAGACCACTAAAGACTTCTTTGCCACTATTCAAAACAAATTCCATTTTGCTATAACGGGCCATACGGCAGCCGAGATTATTTATGAACAAGCAGATCGTAAGCAACCCAATATGGGGCTTACTACCTGGAAACAAGCACCAGCTGGCAGAATCTTGTCTGCTGACGTAACTGTGGCTAAGAACTACCTACCTGAAAAACAGATTAAAAAGCTAGAGAGGACCGTAACGGGGTTTTTTGATTACATCGAGAATCTGATTGAGAATAGGCAAGCCTTTACTATGGAAGAGTTTGTCGAGAGTGTCAATAAATTCCTAACCTTCAATGAATACAGGATTCTACATGGCAAAGGGAAGATTTCAAAAGCCGATGCTGACAAGAAGGCATTGACTGAGTACAAAGAGTTCAACAAAACTCAACCTATAGAGTCGGATTTTGATAAGATAGTGAAAAGACTAGCTAAGCAAAAAAAAGCTAAGACTAAGCTTAAGAAAAAGTAATATCCTATCACCTATATAACAACTAATTTTCCAAAGGGTAGTGGCAAATTGCCACCCACCTTTTTCTGAATGTTCTAACTGTCGACAGTTTGTCGACGATTGAAGTGATGAAGCTCCCACTACCTAGCGGAAATAAAAAAGACCAAGATCGGCGAGGGCTGCTTGAGCGCGTGTAATGTTTATGTAATGTTGGGTAAGTAAAATGCAAGGCAGTTCGTGACATTTTGTCACGGACTGAAAATGAAGAAAACACAAACGTACGCCTTTATTGACAGTCAGAACCTAAACCTTGGTGTCAAATCACAGGGTTGGAAGCTAGATTGGCGCAAGTTTCGACAATATTTACGTAACAAATATAACGTTACAAAAGCATATCTTTTTATTGGTCAACTCGCAGGTAATGAATCTCTGTATACATATCTGCAGGAGTGTAAATTTATTTTAATATTCAAGCCTACGTTAGAGCACAAGGTTATAGAAAAAATGATTATTAAAGGTAATGTTGATGCGGAGTTAGTTCTGCACACCATGATTCAATATAAAAATTATCACAAAGCTATCATTGTTTCAGGGGATGGGGACTTTCACTGCCTAGTGGAGTATTTAGATCAAAACGAAAAACTACTAAAAATCATGGTTCCCAATAAACATTACTCTGGTTTGTTACGCAAATATAACCAGTATGTATCGAGAGTTGATTTGTTGAAAAAGTTCACTAGAAATAAAAAAGACCAAGATCAGCGGTCGGTCGAAACCTTAGGCTACTTAACTTGGTCATCGTTATAAAGGAATTTTATGGGTTAAGTGACATTTCGCGTTGGTTTTTTAGTTACTTTCCATTGATTTATAGCATATAATCTCATCACTTTAAGGTGTTGGGAG
>PFLP01000017.1 GCA_002784625.1 Candidatus Pacebacteria bacterium CG_4_10_14_0_8_um_filter_42_14
GTCGGTTTTTTGAGGTCATTTGTATTTTTGTTAATCCTAAAAACACCATATTTATCTGTGTAAAATACCAGAGGTAATCCATATTTGAGAAAATATTCCTCAGCCATTTTGAAGTAATCCTGAGTAGTTTCAGTTTTACTAAATTTGCAAAAAGATTTACTGGAGGCATCATCAATTGCTACATTGAGATTACACTGGGAAGCTCTACCTTCGAACCAGTCGTGAGGTGAACCATCTAGCTGTACTAGCTCCCCAAAACAGGCTCTTCTTTCTCGAAGTTGGTGAATGTGAGCTTTTCTTTTTTTCGTTGGTTTCCACAAACTTGTCTCGACCATTTCTTTTCTTACAGAAGACAAGCTTATCTTGAAGTTATGGTTTTCAACTAACTTTTCATGAGCTAGTGTTGGACCAAAGTCCCAATACTTCTCTTTAACTATATTTATTGCTTTATCAAGAGTTTTCTGACTAATTTTGTTGTTACTAACCCGACCTCTGGATTTATGAACTAATGATTTAGCACCATCTAGTTTGTAGTTTCTTAGTTTTCTTTTGATCTGTCTTACAGATATACCAAGAATACTAGCTACATTACTTTGTTTTATTTCCCTTCTCGTCAGCTTTTCAAATAGTTCTACTTGATTGATTTCTCTTACACTCATGGTAATATCTCCCGTCATTTAAAGCCTCCATTTCATCAGTTGCTACGCAACTAAATTATGAAGACCTTTTTTCGAAAGGGGACATTTCTACTTAACGCAAAGGGGACATTTTCGAAAAACGCTAACAGATGAGCTTGCTTTAGTTGACAAAAGTTTTTTTTAGTTTAAAATCAACAGCCTCTTTAACAAGTTAATAAAAGCAAAGACGAAAAGAAAAGTAGTTTTGTTAGATGGAAAACAGAGAATAAGCGGTTGGTGAAAGCTTATCAAGTCTAATAAATCGAATTACCTTTTCTGAGCTTCCTGAACCAATTCTTGCCGTAAACAAGATAGTAGCGATGGACGGGGACGCCCGTATATAGCGTTAGAGCATGTCATTTTAGAAACGGAGTGCTTGAAAATTGAGGTTATCCCTCTGATTGTTTCAAGTCCGACATTATGTCGGATTTTTTGTATCAGGTGGGTAACGAAGCAAGGTGGTACAGCGGTAATTCGCCCTTGCATATGCGTCAATGCGACGTGTGTGCGAGGGCTTTTTTGTTCCTCGCACCAAAATATGAGCGCCCGTGGGTGGCAGAACGGTCATGCAGCAGTCTGTAAAACTGTTTCAAGTTGGTTCGACTCCAGCCCCACGGACCGTAGATGTAGGTGAGGAAAGTATGAAAAACATTAAATTACCGATTAGCACCAATGTCAGGCGTTGGCTTGATTCTCGTGGCGGTGACTACACACATCAGGTTAATAACCCTGATGACTTTTTGCGCTTTGATTTAACGGAGGGAATTTGTTGGTTCCAAGACAAGGTCCAGGATTGGATGAAAGAAATACCGATTAGTTCTGTCATTCACTACCCAAACTCTTCGAGGTTCGACCAACAAGAATTATTAGCTGAGTGGTTACAAATACGACCAGAGCATGTAGCCATCGGGAATGGCAGTGATGAATTAATTGATATTTTGGCCCAGCTGTTTTTGGAACCTGGGGATGAAGCCGTTACCGTTGCTCCTTCCTTTTTTAGATTTACTGAGGCAAGTGTGAAAGCTGGCGCAGTCGTGCGACAAGTCATGCTTTCTTCAGATAATAAGTTCGAATGGACACCAGATGCTATTACCAATTTACTTAAAAATCTACATAGAAAGAGTGTCAAAGTCGTGTGGCTCGCTAGTCCAAATAATCCTACTGGAGTCAATATTCCTAATAAAGTACTCAAGAAAGTTATTAGCTCAGGGAAAATCATAATTCTCGATAAGGTCTTAAACGGTTTTACCAAAGAGTTGAGAGAGTCTGCCAAGTTAGTTTTTAATCATGACAATGTAATCGTATTGTCTGGATTTTCTAAGACTTATGGCTTGCCAGGACTTAGATTAGGGTTTGCGATTTCTTCTCCTGAAATATCTGAAGTGATCAGGACTTGGAGACTGCCATTTTCATCTCCGGCCATAACCTTATTTTTGATGGAGAGACTAATGCGCTCTTTAGTTGACCAGAGTATCCGGATTCCAGATGGAGATGGCTTTCTACAGCAGCGTCTTTGGCTTGAAAAAGAAATAAGAAAAATACCTGATATTTCATTAGCAAGTAACTCGAAAACAAATTTGTTGTTACTAAAGTCAAAACCAAAAATTAAGTTATTTGAAGAGCTTATGAAGAGGAAGGTGTTAGCGACAAATATGGATGACGTTGAGGGAATTTCTGGAATGGGATTGGTCAGAATTGCGGTTCGAACCCAAGGTGAAAACACACAATTAATAAAGGTTTTAAAAGATATAGGAGGATCAGTATGAACATGGTAAATACACTTACTAACAATGATAGATTGTCAAAAATTTTAAGCGTTGGAGAAGAAATAACTGGCTTGGAAGATTTGACTCGCCTTATTGATTCTGGAGAAAAAATCATTGCCTACGATGGGTTTGAGCCTTCAGGTCAAATGCACATCGCTCAAGGAATTCTCAGAACAATTAATGTTAACAAAATGATTTCGGCTGGAGTGAAGTTCAAGATTCTTATCGCAGACTGGCATGCATGGGCAAATAATAAAATGGATGGTGACCTAGACGCAATCCAGTTTGTCGGAAAGTACTTTGTAGAAGTTTGGAGGGCGACAGGAATGGATTTAGAGAACGTTGAATTTGTTTGGGCAAGCGACTTGGTCAAAGACCATGAATACTGGAAACTTGTCTTAAAAATTTCGAGAGAAAATTCCATTAAGAGGGTAGTCAGGTGCGCTCAGATAATGGGGAGAAAAGAGAGTATGCAACTATCTGCAGCTCAGATACTTTACCCATGTATGCAGGCGGCTGACATTTTTATTCTTGGAGCTCAAATTACTCAGCTCGGCATGGATCAGCGAAAAGTGAACATGCTTGCTCGTGAAGTAGGAGAGAAAATCGGTTTTTGGAAGCCCGTAGTAGTTAGCCATCACATGCTAATGGGATTGCAGAATCCGATCTCCAGCTCGAAATCACCAGCTGAAAAATCTATTGAGAGGAAAATGTCGAAGTCGAAACCCAACACAGCAATTTTCATGACAGATAGTAAAGAAGATGTGGAAAAAAAGATATCAGACGCTTGGTGTCCGGCTGGAGTTGTTGAAGAAAATCCAATTTTGGATTACTGCAAGCATATTTTGTTTGAGAAAAAGTCAGAGCTGATAGTTAAACGAAAAAATGAGTTTGGTGGAACACTGAACTTTTCATCCTTTGAAGATTTGCAGACATCATTTGGCTCGTTAGAACTTCATCCAGCTGATCTAAAGGTGGCTGTGGCACGAGAGCTCAATGAATTATTAGAGCCAGTGAGAGAACATTTTCGAACAGACAGTCATGCAAAGAAACTACTAAAAAAGGTGAGAGAGTTAAAAATATCTAGATAAAGAATCTAAAGAAAGAAAATATGAGTGAAAACAATGAGCGAACTGTGCCAGAAGTTCTTAACGAAATTGTGAGGAAGAACGAAGGAGTAGCGACTGCTGATATTGCCAAGTCATCCAGCGGCAGAAATATTTTCATGGGATTGGGAATGGCAAGCAAAGGAAGGTTGTCTGATGGCCTGGGAGTTTCGTCTTTGGCAATGCTTTGTCTTTTAGCTCAGAGCAGAAGGCAGTTGGGTGGTTTCGCGCATGTTTTAGTTGCGGATATTCATTCCTTGTCTGTCCTGAATGATCCGGAAGATAAGGCGAAGCTACCAGATATCGCCGCGGATGTTGTATTTTGGGCGTCTACGGTCTTGAAACAGCTGGGGTTGAGCAATGATCAATTCGAAGTTGCAATAGCGACCGGACATTCTACATTTGGTTTTGAATCGAATGCGCCGGTTTACCCAAAAAGAGAATTGGCTGATATAGAGTTGGCTCACAAGCAACTTAGATGTGGTGTTAAAGGTGGATGGAAGGCAAAGAGGTCAGGTGTTAGAGATGAGACAACTTTTGACTCTCAGGTTAAAAATAAAGTTACAGGAATGAGTTTTCTGTATGCGCCCGAAGGATTAAGTTGCAAAGAATGGAAAGGAAAACAGGAATTTGTACCCCCATACATTGGGACTGAGGACCTGACCATTGGACGACCAATACCCGTTGAAACACTCGCCCGCCAAAATCGTCAGTTAAACAACCATCTTTCTATGTTAGGAAGAACACTTGCGAGAACACTGGATTTGAGCAGGGCTCTCTCGCTAGATTTGCTTGATCAGTTTCTAAATGATCTCACGACTCTAGATTAGTTTGGCACTCAATTTCAGATTTACCCCCCCAGCAAAACTCTGGGGTGCAGATGAGTTTGTTGTAGATATATCAATCCGGAACTTTTCTCCGCAAAGCTGGATATATTGCTTCGAGATTTTCAATAGTGGTTCTTAATCCAGGAGAATCTATCCAGGCTTTTTCAAGCTCATGAGGGTCTGTAATTGAAATCTTTCCTTTTGATTCAATCCTAACTTTAGATGAACCTGCTAAATTTCTAAGAATCTGTATTGCCTTAGCAGGGTCATCAAGCATCGTTGATTTGAAACTTAGCGGATCATCTATTTCTAAAGTGTCAATAAATTTAGAAATTTCAGATGCTGTTATGTAGGGTAAGTCTGCCCAGCATGGACCGAGTCTCTCTGCTAGTAGAAGTAGGGGTCCAATTTCTCTCTGTCCTCCGAACAATAGTTGTGAATAAACCATTTCTCCAAGAGAGATTGAATTATCTGTCAGTGATCTTTGCGAGTCTTCACCACTGAGTTTGTGTAAGTAAGAAATATATGAGACTCCAGCAACGAGCTGGAAGTGAGGATCTCTTTCTAAGGGGATTAACTTTCGATCTAGTTGTTGGGATAGACCCAAGCATATTTCGGAATGCTTATTAAGCTTTGACGTTAAGGAGAGAAGTACGGCTACTTTACCACTTGGTTCGTCAATTCTATTTAGCAACGCGCTATTTAGTTTTGGATTTGAAATTTGGGAGGACAAAAATTGTTGAGAGCCATCGACAGATAATATAGCGGTATCGGTAATTTGGGAAATGATATCAGCTTGTTGTTTATCAGTGACACTGCCTAAATCAACGGCTCCCGAATCTACAAGTAGATACCATGCTTGGGTAGTGTGTGTTAATTGCCAAGGATCAAGTTGGCTGGCATTTGATTTATCTGAAAGAATTTCTCGAATAAACGTTGGATCTGAAAGTGCTTCAATTAATCGTCCTGCCTCGCTTGAAGAACTGCTTGCAGATCCAAAAATTTCATCAATTAGTTGTTTGATTTTGCTCCTAATGCTTTCAAGTCCTTCATAAGCAGCATCCACCATCTGCATGCTTTCAAGAAGATCATGTTCATGCAATGTTCTGAGAACCATTCTATTTTCACTGTTATCAAGCAAGGAACGTGCGATCATCAGAGATTCCATATCGTGAATTCCGAAAGTGCGCGGACCCATTACGCGTGGAATATCAAGTACCTTCATCTCTCCATCTTTTACAGAGTTTACTAATGGGGATCCCATATTCCAAAGTTTTATTAATTCAGCATCTCTTTCTTCAGTGGGAAAACCTTCGATTCTTTGTTGAGCTTGTTTGATCAGTATTTCTACCGCGACGTCGCTGTTATAACCCTCATTTCCAATATTTCTTGCACTTGTTATAAAGCTCATCAAGACCTGCGGAAGCCCAATTTGAAGTTCTTTTGCTGTAGTGACCATCTCTGAAATGAAATTAGCAAAGTAGTTCTCGAAAGAGCCAATTCCAGGATAATAAACGCTTACTAAGCCGGATATTCGACTACACATTTCAAAAAACGTTTGTTCATTGAAAACTTCTGTGTCAAATTCTTCGTTTAGTAGAGAATGGAAAATAGCATCTGAGGCTTCTCTTGAAATTATGTCTTTTCCTCTTGAGATCTTTAGCTCTCTGGCACCAGCTCGACCTGCAAAGAAATTAAATACTCTTGATAGAACACCAAGTTTATTTTCAGCGGCTACGACTGCCGCTGCCCCTCCACCCCCAAGCATTAGTCGGAGAAATGATCTTCTGTTCAAATAAGTTTTCTTTTCTCTTGATGGGGAGTTACCTGTTTCTTGTTTTCTATTTGCCATTTCATTCATGTTGTCATCTTATCCTATACAATGCCTTCATGTCACATTCCCAAAACATCCCACCAAAAATCTGCTACACCGCCGCCGGCATGCTTATTCATGAAGGTAAGACATTGCTCATTCATCATAGGAAACTCAACATGTGGTTTTGCCCTGGTGGACATATTGACGAAAATGAATTGCCACATAAAGCAGCCGAGCGCGAGTTCTTTGAAGAGACCGGTCTTAAAGTTCGAGCTGTTGATCCCCACTACACACATGAATCAGAGTGGAGTGAATATCTGCCCAGCCCAGTTGAGTCTAATCTTCATTGGGTTTCTAAAGAAAATTATCAAAATCGAATAAAAAACCCTGAAACATATAAACCAGACAAAATGTGGCCGAGAAGTTGCGAACAGCATTTGGGTTTGGTTTATCTAGTCGATCTTGTTGGCTCTGACACAACTCTAACAATAAATAAGCGCGAATCACTTGATATTGGCTGGTTCACAGAAAAAGAGCTCAAATCATTCGATCTCCACGAAGACGTCAGAGCTCAGCTCATGCATGGTTTCTCACTTCAGCGAGGGCGTTAGTCTTGTATAATGCTCGGCGCATGACAGAGACACTTTCTATTTCCAATCTAACTGTTGCCATTGACGATAAGTCTATTCTCAAAGGTGTATCGCTTGATGTTAATCCTGGAGAGCTCCACGCGATCATGGGACCAAATGGCTCTGGGAAAAGCACTTTGGCTCAAGCACTGGCTGGTCATCCGGCGTACGTGGTTGGAGCAGGCTCAGTAGCGACCATGAATGGGGCAGATTTGCTCTCACTTTCTCCAGATGAACGGGCGCAGCAAGGTTTGTTCTTAGCTTTTCAGTATCCAGTCGAAGTCCCGGGCGTGAGTGTCCAGAATTTCTTGCGTCAGGCTCATCTTGCTCGTTTCTCCCAAGAACCAAAAAAGCAATTTGCTAAAGTTCTAGATTTTCGTAAGCATCTGCAAAAACTCGCTGACAAGTTCCAGATCGACCAAGCATTTTTATCTAGAGGCCTGAATGAGGGTTTCAGTGGTGGTGAGAAAAAGCAGCTTGAGATTCTACAGATGGCAGTTTTGGAACCTAAGTATGCCATTCTTGATGAGACAGATTCTGGACTCGATATTGATGCGATTAAAAGAGTCGCTAAAGGTGTGAGGAAAATCCAGAAGGATTACAACACCGGTATTATTGTTATCACTCACTACCAGAGAATTTTGGATTACCTGAAGCCGGACTTTGTTCATGTTTTAGTCGCCGGCAAAATAGTTCAGTCTGGCGGAGCAGAATTAGTTGCTTCACTTGAGAGTTCGGGCTACGCTAGTCTGAAGGAGAAATAATTTATGTCGTCACTGCACCAACTCACCAAAAATGTAAAACTTCTTCAGAAAACTTCCATTATCGTCGAGGACAAAATTTTGATATTAAAGCGCTCCGCTGGTGATGGCTACAGATCAGAAAAATGGGATTTACCAGGCGGGAATGTTGAGTGGCCAGAAATTGAGACTTCAGAGCGCGATCTTCATCAAGCAGAAATTGTTCGCGAAGTTTCTGAGGAAACGGGAATTTCCCTCCTGCCAAATCAGTTTCAAACTCCTGTCTACATGGGAACTTATTTTGAAAAAGAAAAAGAGCTTTACACCATTATCGTCGGCTGGTCGGTTCGAATAACTGAAAGACCGATTGTGAATCTTAGTCCAGAACACACCGAATTTACTTGGATAACTAGAGATGAACTTGACTCTTACGACTTTGGTTTTGCTGGTGAGAAAGAGGGCTTTATTCGTCGCACTATAGAGGCGAGCTTTACTCAATAATGGCACGATTCGCACAAAAAAAGACTAGCGATTTTGACACCAAGGGTACTGATTCCTACGAACATGGTTTTTCCTATTCAACAAAAGATTATCGTTACATCACCAAACCCGGACTTTCACAAAAGGTGGTGGAAGAGATTTCTCACATCAAGGAAGAACCGAGTTGGATGTTGGAGCTTCGTCTGAAGGCGCTGAAGCAGTTCGAGGCAGCCTCGATGCCGAAGTGGGGAGCTGACTTAAGTGGCATCGATTTTGAGGCCATTCATTACTATCTGCAGCCGACGGATAAGCAGGTTTCTTCTTGGGATGATGTCCCGGCCGATGTGAAACTAACCTTTGATCGCTTGGGAATTCCAGAGGCGGAGCGCGGCGTGTTGGCAGGCGTGAAAGCGCAGTACGATTCAGAAGTAGTTTATGGTTCGCTGAAGGAAGCTTTTTCTAAGGACGGGGTGATTTTTCTTTCTATGGATGAGGGTTTGAAGCAGTATCCAGAGTTAGTTAAAGAGCATTTTGGCAGCATTATCCCAAGTGGAGACAATAAATTTTCGGCCCTAAATACCGCAGCCTGGTCGGGTGGATCATTCGTCTATATTCCCAAGGGGGTTGATGTCAAAATGCCGCTCCAGACATATTTTCGCATTAACTCTCCTAATGCTGGCCAGTTCGAAAGAACTCTAATAATAGTTGATGAAGGGGCAAAAATTCACTACGTAGAAGGCTGCACAGCACCAAGCTTTTCCAGCGGCTCACTGCACTCTGCGGTAGTTGAAATCATTCTTAAGAAAGGTGCGCGTTGTCAGTACACCACCATCCAGAATTGGTACAAGAATGTTTACAACCTGGTGACAAAGAGAGCGTATGTGGGCGAGGAAGCCGAAATGATTTGGACAGACTTTAACATGGGTTCGAAAGTGACCATGAAGTATCCAAGTTTTATTTTGGCAGGTAAAGGAGCGAGGGGTGAGACTCTCAGCATGGCTTTGGCCTCGGCAGGACAACACCAGGACACAGGCTCCAAAGCTATTCACTTGGCGCCTTACACCAGCTCTACCATTGTTTCTAAGTCGATTAGTAAAGATGGGGGCAGAACAAGTTATCGAGGGCTTGTGAACGTTGGTCCTCACGCAACTAATAGCCAAAACACAGTTATCTGTGACGCGCTTCTTTTAGACTCAATTTCTCGCTCTGACACGTATCCGGTTGACCGCGTTTTTAATTCTCAGGTAGCAGTTCAGCATGAGGCCACTGTCTCCAAAATTGGTGATGATCAACTTTTCTATCTCATGAGTCGCGGCATCAGCGAAGAGGATGCGCGCAAGATGATTGTTCGAGGCTTTATTGGTGATCTGATCAAAAAACTACCCTTAGAGTATGCGGTCGAGATGAATAGACTCATCGACCACGAAATGGAAGGAAGTATCGGGTGACGGAAATTACCAAAAAAATCACCATTACTGATTCAGAGATTGTCAAACTTACAGAGCCAGGCAATTATCTGATCGAGCTGACTAAGCCAGAAGCTACGGCTGAGATTTTCGGAAGCTTTTCAGTTTCTGGAGAGGAGCGAGCGAAAATAATTGTCACCATTCATCACAAAGCCCCACAAACTCTTGCCAAAACTAATTTGCGCGGAGTCGCAAGGGACAAGGCGCATCTTTCTTTTAGTGGCAAAATCATCATTGATGAGCACTGTGGTAGCACCAACTCATTTTTGACAGAGCGTATTCTACTTCTGTCAGATACAGCCACAGCCGAAGCCATTCCCGATCTTGAGATTCTTAGTGATGATGTCAAATGTTCACATGCAGCCAGTGTCAGCAGCATCCCTGCTGAACAACTTTTCTATCTCATGAGTCGAGGAATTTCTAAAGCTGAAGCTGAAAAACTGATCGTGGCTGGGTTTTTAAGATTAGATTGATATAGTTTATAATAGTCGAATGTCTAAAGTTGAGAGTCCGGAGTTGAGAACATTGATTCCCGCAGAAGTGATAGAAAGACGAATGGAAGTGATGGCCGCTGAAATTGTGGCTGATTTTAAAAAAAAACGAAAATCAGAGAGCGATGTAATCACAATTGTTCTTGTTCTAGATGGGGCAATTGATTTTGTTGTTGATCTACGGCGTGCAATTAGAAGGCTTGGAATATCTACTAAGACAGTGACCATTAGGTCAAGTAGCTATGGTAATGATACGGTTTCGAGTGGAGATCCAACTATTGACCAAGATTTTTCTGCTGAAGATATAGAGGAGCAATATATTGTCTTAGCAGACGATCTTATTGACGAAGGGTTCACTCTCGAAAAAATTGGAAGCATACTTGCTGATTTGAAGCCATGTGTTTTGCATGTTGCAGTTATGCTTGCAAAGGTGCGAAGAGGAAAAGTAAAATCAAATTTTAAATTCAAGCCCGGAAAAGTATTCACTGGGTTTTATGTTCCAAAATTGCTTTGGATAGTTGGGAGAGGTGTAGATCTCGCTGGAGGATACAGAGACAAGGAAGAAGTGATAGGTTACCTTCGCAATAAAAGAGAAAAGTGGGTGGCAGCAAACTATTTAAGGAAAGCTAAAAAAGTAGGTCATGAAAACTGGCGTCCCTAGTTTAGCTTTCTTGATACAATAAACCAGATGCTTAACTCAAAAAGACTTCACCAAGACTTTCCCATTTTGACCAATAGTTCTCAAGGAGAAAAATTGGTTTATCTTGATTCTGCAGCTACTAGTCAAAAACCGCAGTCAATTATTGATGCGATTACGAATTACTACCAAACAAGCAATGCAAACGTCCACAGGGGCGTTCATAAACTTTCTGATGAGAGCACAGCTATTTGGCAAAAAAGTCGCGAGACGATTGCTTCATTTTTTGGTGCTGAATCTTTAGAGCTGATACTCCTTCGAAACACCACGGAGGCCATAAATGGTATTGCTTACGGTTGGGGAGATCACAATCTTTTAGCTGGCGATATCATCGTCACCACGCTAATGGAGCATCACTCAAATTTTGTCGTCTGGCAAGAACTGGCAAAAAGAACTGGAGCGAAAATAGAGATAGTTGCCGTCACTGAAAACGGCGAACTTGACCTGGAATCTCTTAGTGAAAAACTTTCCTTAGAGAAAGTAAAGTTATTAGCGCTCACACATGTTTCGAACACGCTAGGTACTCTAAACCCAATTACCAAAATTGTCAGGCAAGCTAGAGAACTTAATCCAAATATCAGAATAGTTTTAGATGCAGCTCAGTCGGCTCCGCATCTACCAATTAACTTTAAAAATCTCGATGTAGACTTCCTAGCTTTCAGTGGTCACAAAATGCTCGGACCCATGGGAAGCGGTGGCATGTTAGTTAGAAAAGAGTTGCTCAGTAGTGGAGAGATGAAACCCTGGCTATTTGGTGGGGGGATGATCGACTCGGTGGCAGTAGAAAAAACTACTTACTCTTCTGATTTGAGCGAAAGATTTACAGCCGGAACTCCAGATGTGGCTAGCGCCGTTGGTTTGGCAGCAGCATGTGATTATCTGAACAATCTTGGCATGGAAAATGTTAGAGAACATGATGAAATGTTGGTACAGTATGCTCTTAAAAAGTTGATCGACTTACCAGAACTCACCGTAGTCGGGCCACGTTCAAACAGAGTCGGTTCCGTTGCTTTTCTATACAACAACGTTCACGCTCACGATGTGGCTCAAATTCTTGATAGTCAGAATATTGCTGTCAGAAGTGGTCATCACTGCACTATGCCACTTCACACAGCTTTTTCCTGGCCTGCTACAGTCAGAGCCAGTTTTAATGTCTATAACACTACTGAGGATATCGACGCTCTCGTACTTGGACTCGAAAAAGTAAAAGAAGTATTTAGGGTTTAATGTCAGAAGATCTTTACCAAGAACAAATTATTGAGGCTGCCTATAATCCTGCGAATATGGGGGAGCTCGGTGAATTTGACGTTGCAACGCGAGAGGTGAGTAATAGCTGCGGCGATGCTTTCTCAGTTCAGATAAAACTTTCTACAGATAAGACCGTGGTTGAAGATCTAAAATGGCAGGGGAATGGTTGCGCGATCGGAATGGCTGCTATGAGTTTAGTTTCCTCAGCTTGTTTAAAAAAGCCAACAAGTTTAATTCTAAAATGGGGAGAAAAAGAAATGCTTGAAAGCTTAAGTCTTGACCAGATTTCACCTAGTCGGAGTAAATGTATGATGTTAGGACTGCGAACAATCCAAAGTTGCTTAAAGAAATTATGAAACTTTTTGTCGGTTCCACCAATCCAGTTAAACTCAATGCCGCCCGCGTAGCAGCCGAAAAAAAATGGCCAGATGTCGAAATAATCAGCTGTGAAGTCGAAAGCGGCATCAGCGAGCAGCCACTTACAGATGAAGAAACACGAAAGGGAGCGCGAAACAGAGCGATTGCGTCACTAGCTACCAAAGTTGACGAATCAAGATCTGACGAAGCGCTCGGTATCGGTCTAGAAGGTGGTGTTTTTACCAGAGAAAATAACGAACTTTGGTCGACTGTCTGGGTTGCAGTTGCAGACTCACTTGGTAATATTTATGAAAGTAACGGCGCGCGTTTCAGAGTTCCGGAAGCGATTGCGGAATCTATTCGCGCCGGCGAAGAAATGGGCCCGGTGGTGAGTCGTATGTTTGGTGGCAGAGATGTCAGGAGCACCAACGGGGCGATTGGCATTATCACCAGAGACTTTGTTGACCGAACAGAGGAATACGCCGCGATCGCGAAAATGGCTCTCGGCATATGGTATGGCCGCAAGTGGCAAGAGGATTTGTGATACTATTCAGTACAAGAAGTTATGCAACCACCTAAACAATATACTGCCCGTCTCGAAGAAAAAATTGTTCATAACGAACGTTTTATTCAATATTTTTTCGAACTAACAGAACCACATGAGATGACTTTCAAAGCTGGGCAGTATGTTTCTGTCAAAGTTTCCGAGAAAGGAGAAAGACGATCTTACTCGATTTGTTCTTCTCCAGATATTAAACATGGCTTTGAGCTTGTTATTGATATTTCACCTGGTGGAATTGGCTCTAAGTATTTTGAAGCCCTTGATTTTGGAGCCACAATTGAGTTTCTTGGTCCCTTAGGAATGTTTACTTTAGCGCCAAATGACAACGAGGCAGCTACTACTTTCGTAGCGACTGGATCTGGAATTGCGCCATTTCGCTCGATGATACTCGATCTTTGCCAAGAAAAAAAAGATACCCGATCAATTATTCTTTACTGGGGTCTTCGTCATGAGAACATACTTTTTTGGGAAGATGAATTTGAAGAGCTAGCGGAAAACTTTCCTAACTTTAAATTTCATCCAGTCATTTCCCAGTCAAGCGAGGCGTGGCCACTTTGCAGGGGTAGAGTAACGGATTGCTTGAGAGTGCATGATTTGCCTGCAAATTCGGGCTACTATCTTTGTGGCAGCACACAAATGATCGCAGACGTAAGCGGGCAACTCATTGGCAGGGGAGTGTTGGCTGAAAGCATTCATCACGAGAAATTTTACTAAAATAGGAAAAATATGGCAGATCAAGTAAAACAAATTGGTAAGTATCGCGTCGAAGTTATCAGAGACAAGTGCATTAGTGCTGCTAGCTGCGTGGCGATTGCGCCAAAGGTTTTTGACCTAGATGAAGAAAGTCTGGCAATTATCTTGTCCCAAGACGGTAATGATGATGACACCAAACTTCTTGCAGCCCAAAGCTGCCCCACTATGGCGATTATTGTTACTAACATTGAAACTGGCGAGCAAGTTTGGCCAGTAAAATAATTTATAGAAAGAAATACTCATGAAAAATCTTACTCTTTTACTTGGAACCATCATTGGCACACTTATTTTAGTTTTTGGTATTGCCTTCTTTTTTTCAAAGACAGTTCCCACAACGATTGATGAGAATCTCGATCAAGCAGTTCTCCTCGAAGGCTCCCGTCACAGCACGGGTCCAGAAAATGCGCCAGTTACCGTAGTAGAGTTTAGTGACTTTCAGTGTCCAGCGTGTGCGGCTACGCAACCGTTGGTAAAGCAACTCTTGGCAGCTTATCCCGATGACGTTCGTTTAGTTTATAGACAATTCCCGTTAGATTCCATCCATCCATTTGTACGTATTGCTGGAGTTGCAGCTGAAGTAGCAGCCGAGTACGATCAGTTTTGGGCGTATCATGACTTACTCTTCGAGCGTCAGCAAGAATGGTCATTAGCACCAAGTAAAAAAGAGGTCGAGGCGAAACTGGTTTCATATGCCGTAGAGCTTGGTATTGACGAAACAGAATTTACAGCTAAGATAACTGATACAGTGTATGCCGATTTTGTACAGTTAGATGCAAAAGTTGGAACACAAATTGGGATTCAAGCCACACCAACGTTTTTTGTGAATGGTCGACAGACCGCTGCCCCACAACTACGAGAAGCAGTGGCCGCGGTATTAGCAAAATAAAGGGGCACCATGGACAACATGAAAAAGTACACACCATATATATTTCCAGGATTGGTTTTCCTTCTGGTTTTCTTCTTAGTTTTCCGTTGGTTTCAACTTAGAAATCAGACTAATGATTTAGATTTCTCTGAAGGTATCGAAATTGAAAACTTGAGTTTAGAAGAGCAAAAATCTGTTTTATCTGGAGTTGGTGATTACTCAACCGTTTCACTAGATCCTAAAGAAACAGAGGAAAATTCAGACGCAATGACAGAAGAACCAGTCGGTGGTGTAGTTAGATATGCGATCGAAGATGGAAAAGTCCGTTTTAGTGTCATCGTCAACTCAGTTGATGAGCAGTATTCAGTTTGGCTCAGAGACCCTGACACTGAAGAATTGAGCAGAGCTTTCGATCTAGTTCCTGGAAAAGGTGGTTTGGTTGGATCAGCCGCTCTCTCGACAGAATTACTACCAGTTGAAGTCGTCGTTAGCACGTCAGCTGACAAAGCACAGGCGGTGGAATCAGCAGTTCTTAGAGGGATGATTAAACCGATGGCAGAGGAGCAAAACTAATTTGCTTCTTGATGTGCCCGTCGAGTGTGATATCCTAACAAAAATTGCTACTCGGCAAGATGTGCTGAAAAGATAACAACAAACTAGGTAGCAACGTATTAAAGTATACATCTCGCATATAGCGAGAATAAAAGAAGGGCAAATTATGGCAGACGCTTTTAGCTACACCAATGCCAAGGGTCAAACCTATTATCTCCACACTAAGGAGGTAACTTTGAAGAACGGTCGCATTCAGCGAATCTACTTCTTTGCTCGCGATGTTCGCGATGGTTCACTCGACGCAGTACCCGCAGGGTATGAGGTCATGGAGACCAAGCGCACCAACATGCCTGTGTTGAAGAAATCAGCACCTGCAGAATAAGTGCATTAAGTAATGAACTTCAGAACGCCTCTCAGGTAAAACTGAGGGGCGTTTTTGTATATGACACCAAAAAATTTAAACAAAACAGAAAAAGCTATCTGGGAACATTTAGGAAAAATTCTTGATCCAGAGCTCGGAATTGACTTGGTAAACCTTGGCCTGATTTATAAAGTTACTGCGACTGAAGAAGGAGCAACGATCTTAATGACTTTAACCACACCTGGTTGTCCTTTGGCCCACGTCTTTGACGCGCTCGTCAAAGATGGTCTAGTTGGTATTCCAGATCTCGATCCCTATCGTGACGTGACAGTAACTCTAACCTTTGACCCTCCTTGGATAACTGACATGATGTCTGACGAGGCTAAGGCCGAGTTGGGGTTTTAGAGTAGGATATTATTATGCCCAAAACAGACAATAAATCGATAATCTATCAAGCAAAGAACGGAGCGCTTGAGTTCCGCGGTGATATTGACAAACAAACCATATGGGCAACTCAAAAACAAATAGCAGAGGTTTTTGGTGTTAATTCTCAAGCTATCACAAAACACATTAGCAATATCTATCAAGAAGGCGAGCTTAAAGAGAAGGCAACTTGTTCCATTTTGGAACAAGTTCGAATTGAGGGTGAGAGGCAAGTTTCGCGTAAAGTGAAATTTTATAATCTCGATATGATTATTTCCGTTGGCTATAGGATTAATTCAAAAACAGCGACAAGATTTCGACAATGGGCGACAGGAGTTTTGAAGTCATATGCTACAGAAGGTTATGCCATCAACAGGAAAATGCTGATCAGGAGGAAAGAGCAGGCTTTGCAGGTTATTGAAGACATAAAAAAATTATCAATCGGAAATACAAATATTGCAGTTGATGACGTTTTGGAATTAATAAAATCATTCGGAGAAACTTGGTTTTCCTTGCAGTCTTATGATGAACGTGGTTTACCAAAAGACGGCTATACCAAAAAAGATCTTACTATCGATGCTGGAGATCTTTATAAAGATATCTCTGTCTTGAAAAAAGAACTGATAAGAAAAGAAGAAGCTTCAGATCTATTCGCTCAAGAAACTAACTCAAAATCACTGGAGGGAATTCTTGGAAATGTATTCCAGTCTATGTTTGGCAGAGATGCTTATGAAACTGTAGAGGAGAAAGCCGCACAATTGTTGTACTTTGTAATTAAGAATCATCCCTTTAGTGATGGGAATAAAAGAACTGGCGCTTTCTCATTTATTTGGTTTCTACAAAAAGCCGAGATTGATTTCCGCTCCTCAATCACTCCCGAAGCTTTGACTGCGCTAACTTTGCTAATCGCAGAGTCTGATCCGAAAGATAAAGACCGAATGGTGGGTTTGGTCATTTTGCTTTTGAAAAAAACAATGGTGTAGTACACTTGTGCCGTATGCCAACAAACGTATTTATCGGTGCAGATCACGGGGGTTTTGTTTTCAAAGGTGAACTTACCGCCTTTCTAATTGAAAATGGTTTTTCAGTGACCGACTGCGGCGCAGATGCTTTTGTTGCTGATGACGATTATCCCGTTATTGCTGCCAGAGTAGCGAGAAAAATGTTGGAAGTGGAAAATCAGCCAGTTTTTGGTGTGCTGCTTTGTCGATCTGGAGCTGGGATGACTATTGTTTCCAATCGCTTTCCTGACATCAGAGCAGTTGATGTTTTCTCCGAACAGCAGGCTAAACACGCCCGTGAACACAATAACGCCAATGTGCTTGCCTTGTCTGGGGATTGGTTGAATTTAGAAGAAATGAAAAAAATTGCCCTAGCGTTTTTACAAACTCCTTTTTCTGGTGAAGAGCGCCATCTTCGTCGTCTAAAACAATTATCAGAGTTGGAAGCCTAGTCAAATGAATTTATATCCCGCACTTCTGAGTGGATCGATCGAGAAACTTCAATCACAAATTGACTTAGTAAATGACGATGAGCGCATTGCGACTCTCCAAATCGACATTATTGATGGTCTTTTCGCTGATAACTTGACTATTACGCCTGCCGATATTCCCGATCTTGACCTTGGCAGATTCCAGTACGACATTCATCTACTTACTGAAGAGCCTCTAGACTATATTTTTGAGCTCCAGACACATTGTCAGCATGCTCAGATACGCGCTTGCATCGCCCAGGTTGAAAAAATGTCATACCAACAAGTTTTCATTGAAGAAGTTCACCGTCATGATTGGAAAGTTGGTCTATCTCTAGATCTCTACACTCCACTAGAAGCGATTGACGAGGAGAGTTGGCCTAACTTGGATGTTCTTCAGCTTATGGCGATAGAAGCTGGTTTCCAGGGGAATAAATTTTCACCGACGATTTTTGACAAAATAAAAAGAGCGCAAGCATTGATCGAAATTTCAGGCAAGCCAATCGAGCTGATTGTCGACGGAGGCGTTTCTTTAGAAAATATTCAACAGTTATCTGAAGCCGGTGTTATCAGCATCGCTGTCGGGAGCACGCTCTGGAGATCAGATAATCCAATAGAAACAATTACAAAATTACTCATGAGCTGAAAGAAATATGAAAAGAATAATTCAAATTCCAAAAATTAAGAAGCACTGCACAATTAAGCGCGTTGGTATTTTTGGTAGTGCAGATGTTGACGAGAAACATCCTCTTTATCAGGAAGTTTTTAAGGTAGCCCGGTATCTGGCTTACCACAATAAGGTTGTGGTAGATGGAGGTGGCCCAGGTGTCATGGCAGCAGCTACCCAGGGGGCAGAGTCTGCGGGTGGTGAAACACTGACGGTGACTTTTAACCCAAGTGATATGCCAGAATTCGAGGGCCAGGACAGCAAAAATATTCCTGATCGCGAAATTAAAATGGGGAACTACGTAGAGCGCATGTTTGGCCTTATTGATGAATCTGATGCGTTTATTTGCTTCCAAGGTGGAACGGGAACACTTAGTGAGTGGTCAACGGTATGGCTGATGTCACACCTTTATTTCGGAAATCATAAACCTATTATTTTGTATGGCGGTTTTTGGCGCGAAGTGATGAAAGTAATAAATGATAACTTTTTTATTGGTGAAAAAGAGCGGCAACTTTATCGAGTTGTTGAAAATGAAGAAGAGCTGATAGCCGCGCTTGATGAGTTTGAACTAGAGTTGTCTGATCGGTGTGGGTTGGCGCCACTAGAATAACTCTCATAGTTTGACATAATATATACAAACGTATATACTTTGAATACATTCAAATAAAAATGTAAACAAAGTATGAAAAACATAAAAATTGGCCAAAACGTCGAGCAAAAAGAAGGGTTTAAGGCTTTTACTCCCAATCCCTTTCCTCCTAAGGAAGGTTTTATTTTCGGGCCAGGCATTCTAAAAAAAAATAATGAGGCTTCTCGCTTGCTTGGAAAGCTTGACGGTATCACCAAACTACTGCCAGATTCTGATTTTTTTCTTTTGATGTATCTACGTAAGGATGCAGCTTCTTCGAGTCAAATTGAAGGAACAATGGCAACAATCATTGATGCTATTGAGGCTGGAGTGAAAAATCAAACACATGCCCCGATCGATGTTGACGATATTTTGCACTATATCGACGCACTTAACTATGGAATGAAGCGAGTTAAAACAGATAGTTTTCCCATGGCGCTTAGATTTATTCGAGAAATTCACAAACAACTAATGAGCAAGGCTCGGGCAACTCATTTCTCGAATCCAGGTGAATTTCGCAAGAGTCAAAATTGGATCGGGGGCACGAACCCCAGCAATGCCAGATTTGTACCACCTGCTGCTGACGATATGCACAAAGCACTAGATGATTTAGAAAAATTTATTCATTCAGATGATGATGTTCCGACCGTAATAAAAGCAGGATTAGTTCATGCGCAATTTGAAACGATTCATCCTTTTTTAGATGGGAATGGAAGAACTGGAAGAATGCTAATAACCTTTTATCTATGGAAAGAAGGGTATTTAGAAAAGCCAGTTTTGTTTTTGTCTTCATTTTTTAAGAAGCACCAAAAATTGTATTACGAAAAATTATTCGAGTATCACCATGGAAATGTGCTTGGCTGGATAGATTTTTTTCTTGAGGGTGTTATTGAAATAGCCAGCGAGGCCATTGATATTGTGGGTAAAATTACGATTTTACGACAAAAAGATACGATGAAAATGCAAAAACTTGGCAAAAGGGCGTCAGAAAGCGCCACTGTTATTTTGCCAAAACTTTACGGCCAGCCGATTGTTAACGTTGGTGTTATTCAAGATTGGACTGGGTTTACTCGTGCTGGCGCACAAACGGTTATTAATAGATTTATTGAGATGAAAATTCTATCACCAAAAAATGAGGATGAAAAATATGGAAGATCCTATATTTATAGAGAATACGTCGATCTCTTCAATGCAGAATCTGGTACTTAGTTGAGTTTTGTCGTACCATAGAGAAATGTACGATACGCTGTCCATCGGATCAGGTCTTATAGATATTTTTATTAGCTCCGAGCAATTTGAGCTCAAGCCAGAGGGCGATCGCCTCATGTTGTGTCAGTACTATGGCGACAAGATGGAAGTTGATTCTTTTTCGGTTCTCACTGGTGGAGGAGCAGGCAATACAGCAGTCGGCTTTTCTCGGGCTGGATTCAATGCCGCGGTGGTCACAGAAACTGGGAAAGACACTCTCAGCCAGGTGCTTCTTAGTGATTTTCATAAAGAATATGTTTCGACAAATTTTGTTGTTCAAGAGAAGAAGGAACAGACTGGTGGTTCTGTGATTTTGGTTGGTTCTGATGGCGGGCGCTCGGTGATGGTCCATCGTGGGGCTGCCTCATTGCTTGACCCACAAGACATTCCTGCTGATGCAGTTAGAAGAACCAAGTGGGTTCACTTAAGCAGTATTTCCGGCAGAATTGAGACACTCAGAGCAATAGGAGAAGCTCGTCGTGAGGCTAGAAATTTATCTTGGAATCCAGGTTCTGGAGAAATCCAATTACTTATTGAACAACAAATTTCCCCAGCAGAGCTTGGCTGCGATATTTTCATTGTCAATAAAGAAGAGTGGGAATCACTGGCCGAGACCCAGGGAAAAATCCAGGCAGAAGTGGCGACTATCATTGTGACCGATGGTCCACATGGTGGTCAAATTCGTCCAGAAGGACAGGACTGGCAAAACTTTTCTATAACTCCAGCCCAAGCAGTTGATGAGACAGGTGCCGGTGATGCTTTCGCAGTGGGCTATATTTCTGCAAAGCTTTATGGCCACTCTCCAGAGCGCGCTATTCAGTGGGCAATTCATAATTCAGGCTCCGTGGTCACTCACTTTGGTGCCAAGCCTGGACTGCTCAAGAAAGCTCAGTTTAGTAATTTATAAATTTCTGGCATAATGAACACATGAAACTTCGCCTGCTCATTTTTTTGAGTTTCTTTATCTTTGCTGTTTCCTCGGCGCAGGCTGCGACTCTAAAAATAAATAGCATCGGTGGCGTGCCAGTCACCAATCAGACTTTTAGTTACTGGACACACACCGGATCCAATCCTTCATTTGTTGGAGTTGCTTCGCCTTCGGCATCAATAAACCTAACCATTGGAACCACATCTGCAACTGCCACAGCTGGTCTCGATGGAGCTTGGAGATATGACCCGACGACCTTAGTTGCAGGAGAGCACGCGATCGCGGTTTCCTCGGCAGCTGAAAGCATGAACTTCACTTTACTTATTGCCACGGAGGCAGCTACTAAGGGTGGCGTCACTGCTACACCAAGTGCTGCGCCGAAAACCTTACCCCAATCTGGTGGTTTGTCTTCGACCCTCTTACTTCTAACTGCTGGACTAGGCAGTCTCATGGCTGGAAGTCTTTGGTATGCAGGGGTTTACCGTCCTTTGACTGAAGAAAATTAACAAAAATGCAAGATTATCAACAGCTTCTCGAAAAAGAAATTCAAGAACTTCGTGACGAAGTGGCAAAAGCTACTTTGCCAGAAGAACTACGACTTAAAGTTCAAAAAGATATTATCGCGTTAGAGCGCTCGGTAGCTCTGGGCTCGTATGATGAAAAATACGAAAAAGTTTCGCGTTATATTAATTGGGTGCTAAAAGTCCCTTGGGAAAAAGAAACTAAAGATCAGCTTTCGATAGAACAAGCTCAGCAGGTTTTTGATAAGCACCACTTCGGTATGCAAGAGGTCAAAGATCGTTTTCTTGAGTATATTTCGATACTGAAACTTCGTCAGAGCCAGTCTGCTGAGGGCGGTTTCAAGGCACCAATTTTGCTTTTAGTCGGTTTGGTAGGTACTGGAAAAACTACTTTCGGTACTTCACTGGCCGAGGCTTTGGGTCGAAGACTCGTTCGCGTACCTTTTGGCGGTATGGGCTCTGCTAAGGAGCTTCGTGGTAATTCTAGGTTGCTTCTTGAATCAGAACCTGGCAGAATTATTAAAGGAATTGCCGAGGCCGGCGTTCGCAATCCAGTTATTCTTTTAGATGAAATTGATCGTGTAGCAGAAGAAGCTAATAAGGACATCATGGGCGTTTTGGTGGAGCTCTTGGATCCAGCTCAGAATCATGCCTTTCGCGATGCCTTCATCGATTATCCCGTAGATCTTTCTCATGCCATTTTCTTAGCGACAGCAAACAACACTACTGCTATCGCCACCGCCGTTCTCGATCGTATGGAGAAAATTTCCATGCCTTCTTACACTGACCAAGAAAAAATCATGATCGCCCAGCGTTACATCTTGCCGCAACTTTTAGATGCTGCAGGACTTAGACCAGAGCAATTTGTTCTAGAAGAGAGCGTTTGGCCAGTGATTACCCGGCCCCTTGGATACGATGCTGGAATTCGTACTTTGAAAAGAACTCTCGAAGGTGCTGTGCGAAAAGCTACAAGAATCATTGTCGAGAAGGGGTATCCAAAAGTTGTGATTACCCCAGAGAATCAGAAAATTTTCCTGCCCAGGTATTAGAAAGATAAATCTTATGGATAATGTTGCTAGCTTGAAAGCTGTGACAGCGCAGCTTGAAGATCTTGCTGGAGAACTTCCATTAACGAAAACAGCAAAAGATATTGTGACAGGCGAGGGTTCACCCACAGCAGAAATACTTTTTATTGGAGAAGCGCCCGGATACCATGAGTCAGTAGAGCGTCGACCATTCGTAGGTCGTTCTGGCAAACTACTGCGTCAAATCATTTCCGAAATTGATTTAAGAGCAGAACAATACTACATTTCTAACATTGTTAAGGCTCGACCGCCAGAGAATCGTGACCCGACACCAGAAGAAATTCTCGCCTACAGACCATTTCTTAATAAAGAAATCGAAATCATCAATCCAAAATTAATTGTCACTCTAGGAAGATTTTCCATGGCCAAATTCTTGTCAGATGTGAAAATATCGCAAGTCCATGGTCGCTTGCATCAAGTGGATTGGCTGAGAAAGAGATTATTTGTTTTACCAATGTATCATCCGGCAGCCGCGCTTAGGTCAACACAGCTAAAAGAAACATATATTAAAGACATGAAGAAGATCCCTAAAGTACTTTTGTGGATTAAAGAACAAGAGGATGTGGAGACATTGGCAGAGTCGGTTAAGTCGTTGCTGTTTTAGCTCCCAATTTCACTTCAGCTACAATCCCCCAATCCTTAGGATCACTAGAATCCGCTCGAGCTATTGTAATTTTCTTCGCCTGAAAACTTTTGATTAAAATCTTTATTTCTCGCGCAATTTGAGCTCTTACTTGCATGCTAAAATTTCCGTAGACCAAGCTCATGTGTGGCATAAAAACAAAATCGTTTGTTACTCCCAGGGACTCTTTTAGTGTCATGTGAGCTGTTAGTAGCTCAGCAGATGTTTTCATTCTCACAAACACAGACTGGAAGTAAGTGGTGCTGAATTCGACAGGGCCAACTTGGATTTCAAAAGGAGATAATTTTTGGGCTGCCTCTTGAACTTTTCTCACAACGGCTTTGTCATCAGAGGCAACTGGATTGTGTATTGTAATGTGAGGAGTAAAAACAGGAGCTTTATATTCAGCACTATATTTGGCTATAACCTCTTCAAGCTCTGTGTAAAAATCATTCTCGGGTATAATCCAAAAACTATATTTGTTCATAACTAATTCTATCATCGCGGATTTAAATAGTTATCGTCAGTTGCACGGGGAAAATATGCAACTATCCAGGTGAAGTGGTATGATTACCAGATAGATATAGATAATTCAATTAGATATGATTATATTTTTATCCCTTGTTCCGTTGTTGGCTGCGATAAGTGGTTTCCTTTTATATGGTCAAGGGGGCAGGCGAGAAATTTTAAGATTTGATGTTGTTCAGTTCGTTTATGGTTTTATTATTGCTCCAATAATGTTTATTTGGATAAAAAGTTTCTTCTTTTTTGTTATTGTAAAAGAAGCACAGCCCGCCATCTCTCAGACAGATGCATTTCTCATGGACACGATTCTAAGCACTTTTGCATTGATAATTTATGCTTTTGTTGTTATCCATAGCCTCACAACTTCTTTCAAACGAAAAATACACAAGGATCCGTTGTATGACCTATTGGAACATGCTGAGTATTTTCATATGTGGGGAACTCATCTGCCAATTTACATTGGCTATCTTTTATTTATGACCATATTCGCTATCGGTAATATTTTTTTCCCTTTATATCTTGAGATAAACATGTGGCAAATGTTTGGTTTATTGATGATATCTTTCTTATTAGGGACTATACAATTTATGGCTGCTTGGCTTTGGAGTGTAGAGTCATCCAAATTTATGAGATTTATGAAATTAGTATTTGCATTTTTCTTTATTCTTCATGCGGGATTATATTTTGTCTTTGCTCCGAAATTCTCCCCACAATTGGTAATATTCTGGGTTTCTTTTGGAGCCATGACTACATCTGTTCTCTATTCCCTTTTTGCCGTAAGATTTGAGATAGTCACGAAATTTTTTAATAAGTTTAAGCTTGATAGCGTCTTCTATAAATCGGACGTTGAATAATAAATAGAAAGTTTTTATGCCAGATCTACAATTTTTAGCTCTAGGTGGTATGGGTAAAGTTACCCAAAATATGTACCTTTATGAATATGGGCAGGAGATGCTGCTCGTTGACTGCGGTATTGGTTTCCCGGACTCCCACATGCCAGGAGTTGATATTCTCATTCCAGATATCTCGTATGTTCTGAAAAAACTTGATCAGGGCAAACGCATTGTTGGCATGATTTTGACTCATGGCCACGATGATCATATTGCTGCCACAGGTTACTTGTTGGAGCACCTTCCAGCTTTCCCAATTTTTGCTTCACCACTGACCGCAATATTTGCTACTGACAGGATGCAAGACGGAGCAGTAAAGCGTCTGGTCACCACAGTAGACAATTCAGACCCCTTCACCCTTGGCTCTTTTACCATTCGCATGATTCCTGTCACTCACTCGATTCCTGACACTAGACATCTTGCCATCACCACTCCAGAAGGAACTATCTATCATGGTAGTGATTTCAAGTTAGACAGTGCTCCCGTTGATGGGGTAAAGACTGACATGGATTTGATTCGAAAAATCGGTGAAGAGGGCGTCTTGTGCATGCTCATCGATTGTTTGAGAATTGAGAAAACAGAGCGAACAGAGTCTGAGAGCACGGTCGGGCCAACTATTTTGGAAACGATGACAAACACTAAGGGTCGCTACGTTATGACCCTGATGAGCTCTCATATCCATCGAATTCAGCAAGTAGTGGACGCTGCTGAGAAGTTTAATAGGAAAATTGCTTTCATTGGTCGCTCAGTAGAACGCAACGTCAAGGATGCTTTGGAACTGAAAAAACTCTATATTCCTTCTGGACTTCTTATCGATAAAACCGACATCGACAGATATCACCCCCATGAGCTTTGTATTATTGTGGCAGGTAGTCAGGGACAAGAGGGCTCTTCGATGATGAGAGCGATTTATGGTGAGCATCGTATGCTCCAAATCACTGGTCAGGATACGGTGGTGTTTTCGGCAGACGCTATTCCAGGAAATGAACTGAATTACTTTGGCGCAATAGATGAATTATCTCGTCATCAAGTGCATGTTTTATATCCAGACATTCTACCAGGCCTTCATAAATCTGGTCACGCCAGCATGCCTGAACAGCAAGAGTTAGTTGAAGCAGTTAGACCTAAATATTTAATGCCAATTGGTGGGGCTGATCGACATCGCTTCCTCTTTAAGACTCGCGTTGCCGAACCACTTCACTATAAGAAAGACCAGGTTTTATTACCAGAGACTGGTGAAGTTATTCAGATTTCAGAACATGGGATCAGAACGGTGGAGAGAGTTACGCTTAGACCTCCAGTTATTGATGGACTTGGGGTTGGCGACGTCGGCCCAGTAGTTCTTTCAGACCGTCTTGCTTTAGGTGAGGCAGGTATTGTCGTTATCACTTTGGTTAGGGACAGAAAAAATGGCTTTGACCTGAGGAAAACATCGGTTGTTTCTAAAGGCTTTATCTTCATGAAAGATGCCCAGGAAGTTGTCGAGTTTATCAAACAGTCAGTCGGTGAGATTGTCACCAAAGAAGGCAAGAAAAAGGACGATGATCTCAAACGTATGATTGAGCGCCGATTAAGCCGAAAGTTGTATAAAATAATTAAGAGAGAACCTCTGATTGTATCGGTGATTCTCGATATCTAATGGAGATCTACTTGCAATAGATATCAGAATCTGATATATCCTATAATAATATATGGCAAAGAAACGCAAACGATCGAAAAAGAAAAAGAATAGATCGCTTCTCAAGCAGGACACGATGCATTCGTTGGCAGCTATTACTCTTATTCTCTGCGGCCTGTTAGTTATTGTGTCTCTTTCTGGACAAGGTCAGCTGCTTTCAAGCATTTACACAATTGGTTCAAAATACCTTGGTCTTGGTTTGCTCTTCGTGCCATTCCTATTTTTCTCTGCAGGGTTAGTTATGTTTCGTGGCAAATGGGCTTGGTCCAGGCCACACACTTTTCTTGGAGCTGTCCTAGTTTTCATTGGTTTTGTAGGCGCAGTTCAAGCAGGCAGTTTTGGAGAAACTACATTTGTGAATATCGCCGCGCTCTTGACTCCAGTGGGAAGTTACTTCGTCTTTAGTTCTATTCTCGTGGCAGGTATTCTAGTTTTGTTCCAAACTTCTTTTAATGAAGTAGCAGAACATCTAGAAGCAATCAGAGCCAAAAGACAAGCTGCGGAGCTTGCTGTAGAAGATAAAGAACCTGAAAAAAAATCAAAGTTCTCTCTTCCCAAGCTTTCATTATCTCTTCCAGGTAAATTAGATAAACCGTTCAGAATTAATGAAGGGAAAGCGCTAGCTCCAGATGAAAATGATATGTCAGCGACTGCTGTCGCAGCCAAGAAGGAAGCGGAGTCTCACCAACCAAAATCACGCCTGACTGGTTCTCTTGCTCCTTCGACCTCAAAGCTCGTTTGGGAGTATCCACCACTCTCACTTTTGAACGACTCGGAAGGCGGCGAAGCAGATCGTGGTGATGTCCGAAAAAATGCCAGCACTATCGAATCGACTCTCGACTCATTTGGGATTAAAGCCAAAGTTGCAGAAGTGAATTATGGTCCGTCTGTCACTCAGTATGCTTTGGAAATTTCTCGTGGAACCAAACTTTCAAAAATCACCTCACTCTCGACAGATTTAGCCCTAGCCTTAGCAGCCCCAACTGGACAAATCCGTATTGAGGCGCCAATTGCTGGACGATCTCTCGTCGGTGTAGAAGTGCCTAACTACTCGGCGCAATATGTGACTCTTCGCAAGATGCTGGCCTCTAAGCAGATGAAAGAGTATCCCTCAAAACTCGCTACTTCGCTTGGTATTAATGTCGCAGGCGAGCCCGTGATTATGGATATCGCTAGAATGCCTCACGTTTTGATCGCGGGTTCTACAGGTTCAGGAAAATCAGTGGCCATTAACTCATTCATGTGTTCGATGCTGTTTAGAGCTAGCCCAGAGGAAGTGAAGTTTATTCTCGTTGATCCAAAGCGAGTTGAACTTACAGGCTATAACGACATTCCTCATTTATTAGTTCCAGTGATTGTGGAGCCCAAGAAGGTGGTTTCAGCTCTTAAGTGGGCAGTTCATGAGATGGAAAATAGATATAAGCAATTAGCAGAAGTTGGCGTCAAAAATATTGTTGGTTACAACGAGTTGGCTGGTCACGCGGCTATGCCAAGTATTGTCATTGTCATTGATGAGCTCGCCGATATCATGTTATTTGCTCCCGCTGAAGCTGAAGAGAGTATTACTCGCATTGCTCAGATGGCCCGTGCAGTTGGCATTCACTTGGTTTTAGCTACTCAAAGACCTTCCGTTGATGTTATCACTGGATTAATTAAGGCCAATATTCCTGCCAGGATCGCTTTCAATGTCTCGTCGATGATTGATTCTCGTGTCGTCCTCGATACACCAGGAGCCGAAAAACTACTTGGCCGCGGAGATATGTTGTTCATTTCTCCCGACCAATCAAAACCAACTCGTATTCAAGGTACTTTTGTTTCTGACCAGGAAGCTAAGTCGTTAATTGACTTCATTAAGTCTCAAGGTCAAAAGCCACAGTACGAAGATGAGATCACCACAAAATATAAAGTCTCTGGGAAAGGCATGGGAGCGTCCGGCCTAGGAAGTGTGGCTGAAGGTAGCGAAAGAGATGAACTGTTCACAGAGTCTGCCCAGTTCGTAGCTAGTGCCGGGAAAGGTTCCTCTTCGATGATTCAGCGAAAGTTCTCAGTTGGTTACAATCGCGCCGCCCGAATTCTTGATCAGCTCCATGAGGCTGGTATGGTCGGCCCACAAGAGGGAAGCAAGCCTCGCGAAGTCAACGTTACCATGATTATGGATTATCTTAGATCACTCGAATCGGCGGAAGAGTAGCGTTATTATTATATAATACTTGCAGGAGATTTTATGAAAAAACAACTTGTTTCAGAGATAATCAACAATTTCAAAGCAATGTCTCTTTTACTAAAAGTACTTTTTCTTGGAGGAATTTATTTTGTACTCAAGACCATCGCTGGTCTTTTCATGCAGAGTCCAATTAGCTATTCGTATTTCGGTACAAACTTTCCACAGAATTATCCTATTATCTGGTACTTATATAGTTTGGCGCTAGGTTTTCTTTTTTTATACGTTTTGATAAAAAGATCTCGTTCCTTATTAGTTAAATATACAATATATAGCGCAATTTCCATTCTTTTATCACTAGCAAGCTCGATATACTGGATGTACACACCATCAGCCAATTCTGGCCAAATGCCCTTGTTAGGGTACATATTTGTATATGGAGTTACCTACTTTCTTGGAACTCTCCTATTAATTTATCCTCTTACACAAAAGAAATACTTTAATAAAAAATAACGATTTGCTAGTATTCAAAAAATTTCCTCACCAATTTCTAAATGCGAATCTTGATGTTGTTCCTTACGATGGTTCTCAGATAAGTTGGCGCGTGTCTGCCTATGTATTGATTATCAAAGATGGCAAGCTACTTCTTGCTAAAAGCAAACATGAAAAACTTTATGATGTTCTGGGAGGTGGAATAGAGATTGGCGAGACAGTTGAAGAAGCTCTGCATCGTGAGGTATTAGAAGAGGGAGGAGCTAAAATTAACATTGGCAAGTTGCAGTTTTCGGCGGTTGATTGGTTTTATCATCGAGAAGGAAAATTTTATCAAACCTTGCAGCTGTATTTCGAAGCCGAACTAGTGGGCGAACAAGTAGCACCAACCGATCCCGCAATGGAATGGATGGGTTTTGTGCCAATTGATGAGGTCAGTACGAAATATGTGCTTGCTGTTTCTCCTCCCGCGAAACATTTGATAGAAAAATACTTGTCTGGTCTGAGGTCTAAATAGCTTCATGCTATACTTCTAGTACCTAAGGAGGTCAAATGATCCGCAACATCTTCACAAAAAGAATTTTCATTATTTCTTTTGTCCTAGCACTTTCAACAGCTTTGATTCAGTTTACTGCCACTCATTTCTCGCAGAGAATTTACAACATGGCCATGCCATTCAATGCCAATTATGCTGAGTTAAGCAAGGAAGAGTCTAGCTTTGGTGGGATTATGATGCGGTCTGAAGTTTCTGACAGTATCGATACAAAAATGATTGAGCCGTCAACACAAATGATGCCTTTCTATAATGAAGATAACGCTTTGGAAGTTGATAATCGTTTGTATTCAACTACTTCATTCAGTCAGCTAGTTGTTAAAGATGTAAGTAGCTACGTCGGAAGCCTCAGAGATTACATTCTTTCCAGTGACGGTCGAGTCCTTTCATCTAATGTATCGGCCAGCTCGCGTTACTCATATGGCAATATCTCCGCCAGGGTACCAAGCGCCAGTGTCGATAAAGTGCTTGCGAGAGTTCGAGAGGGAGTCGTTTCAGTTGTCCGTGAGGAGACAAATATCCAAGATGAAACCGGAACTTATGTTTCTGTAGCTGATCAGATAGTTGCCCTTCAAGATCAAAAAATCACTTTAGAAATGCAGCTAGTCGAGGCCAAAGATGCCGTCGCAAAACGAAGAATTGAACTGCAAATTCAAAGAATTGATCAGCAAATTGCGCAATTGAACAGTCAGCAGGACGCCACTGAAGAACGCGTAACTTACGCACGCATTGATGTGTCAGTCTCAAACAGCGCTCGCTACTATGATCCATCAGTCAGACCTACTCTTTGGGATATGATCCAGACTGCTTGGAATTCACTTGCGACAGTCGCCTATTATATCGGATATGTGATGGTATTTACCGCAATGTACTTGGTGATCTGGTTGCCAATTGTAGTTTTTATAAACTTTGTACGATTGGTTTTATCTAACAAGCGGGAAGAGTAATTTTCATTGCCTTCTTGAGTTAATCTTTTGACCTGCTTAACAACGCCGGTGGTTGGTGAATAGATTTTCACTTCTTTTTTGAAGACCTCTTGGATTTTTCTTGTTATCAATGGAAAGTGCGTGCAACCAAGGACTATGCTGTCAACATTGTTATTTTGCAGATCATTATTTATTGAGTTAAGAACATTATTTATTTGAACATTATCTTCAGCTTCTATCGCAATCACCAGATCTGTTGTTCCAACAACAATAAAATTTTGTTTCTCTTTATACGGATATATTAATTCAGCCAGATATGAACTTTCTGCAGTTCGTTTTGTGGCAATAACAAGGATTGTGTTGCCAGGTTCTAACTCCTCGCTTGCAGCCTTGACCGGCGGAACAGTGCCGACGAAGGGAACAGCTGGGAATTGGCTTCTTAAATAGGCTAGAGCCACAACACTTAGAGTATTGCAAGCCAAGACAGTGATTTCGCAATTGTGCTTATAGATTAATTCCCTCACGTGTTCAGCCGCAGCTTTCTGAAGATCCTGTGGAGATTTTTCGGAGTAAGGAAAATTCGCAGAGTCTGCCAGATACACATACTGGTTTTGGGGGAGTTCTTTTTCAAGAGCGCGTAAAATTGACAAGCCGCCAATGCCTGAATCTATTAGACCAATTGTCATAGCAGCATATTGTACTATCTCGTGCTACACTTAGGTTGTGCTGAAAAAGAATGTAGTGCTGACATTCATACTTTCCTTTGGATTGTTGTCCTTGCCATATCAGGTGAGAGCTCTTGAGATCGTTGTTGATAATGGCAGCGTGACTTTTTATCAAGACACAGTTCTTGGAGAGAAGGATGACGCTCGAGAAAGTTCAGAAAATCTTGAAAAACGCGAAGTTCAAAAAAGAGAAGAAATGACCTCCCGCCAGAAGCAGCTCATTCGAGTTAAATCAGAGGGAGAGAAAATTGAAGTTGAGCTTCGCCCAGTTCCCACACGCAAAAGTACAAATCCAATTCCAGAAGTTAGAGAAAAACTAGAGCGCATTGAGCAGATTGAATCAGATCGTGTTTCGCTAGAATTTGAGTCTCAAGAGAGGGACACCGATGAAGCGATGACAAAAGAATCCGTGATGATTAGATCCAAGAATCAGGACTCTGCCAATCACTTAGAGATAGAATCGCGAGATATAAAAGCCAAAATCAGAGCTGGGGCCGAGTTTGAACTAAACTCTGAAACAAATGAGGTCACGCTAATTACGCCATCTGGCGAAGAACACATACTAAAAAATTTACCCGATCAGGCCATTGAGCGCATGCAAAAGGCTGGTTTGTTGGTTGAAACCTCACAGCTAGACACAGAGCTTGTCTCGGTAGCTGTAAATTCCGAAACTAATGCTATTGAGTATCGACAAAAAGTCCAGAGAGCAAAGAAATTTCTTGGTTTGTTTAATCGCGAGGTAGAATCTGAAATTGTTTTAAATGACTCTACTAGTGAGGTGAGTGAAGAG
>PFLP01000046.1:0-1706 GCA_002784625.1 Candidatus Pacebacteria bacterium CG_4_10_14_0_8_um_filter_42_14
ATACTCCATATCTGGAGGTGTCGCATAGTGGTCAATTGCACACGCTTGGAAAGCGTGACCGTTTTCGGTCCAAGGGTTCGAATCCCTTCACCTCCGCAAGTCAGAACTCCAGGCTAGATATCTGATAAAGATAGGATGTGTGTAGGGACTGCAGAACCTGCATACATTATTATTCTTGAGTCAAAAACTCAATCAAACGATGAGAAAAAACTGTAAGTGAGGCTCCAATACTAATGACGTGCTCTGGAGTTGGTACCCAGATGTTACGAGCTCCCTCTATGATAGTAGTACTTTTTGGTACTAACTCATCTCCCAGTAGAGATCTAACTGTCATGATTCTTTTTATGTCTTGTGTAGAAATACTACCTTCAAGCCCTTCAAACATTTTCACTGCTTGAGCAAAAGCAAGACTGGTTTTTGTCATTGAGTCAAATGAGCGATAGCCCGTAGTTGGGCCAACTCTCAACCTACCGCAAACATTTATAACACGATGAACCGCATCTAGTCGCTTAACAAAAGCATTAAGCGCTGCGCTGCCACCAGCACTTGTTCCCACAAGTGATATCAGGTTTCCTTCGGCCTCCAATTTGTCAACTAGTGTCAATAGCCCTTCTAGTTTTGGTTCAAAACCTTCACCATTTCTCCAATCAACCGAATAAACAATGGGCGTCAAGCCCTTTCTGTTCCAAGGGGCTACGGCTAGTCTTAGATGCTTGGTGTCGTCTCCAAGTCCAGGGATGATGACAACCTTGTGTTCTTTGCTCATTGCTTCGAGTATTGTACATTGATTTCAAGAATTCTCAAAAAAAATTGTTGTTCAGGGCAGCTTCATACTTAAATGATATGATCACAATTATAGTAGTTAAAGAAATAGGTTCTAACTTGGTACACACACCTCCGCAAATGCTTTAGCAAGTTGGGGTCGGCACCCCAATACGACGCCGGCGTCGTGGGCTTCACGCTGCCAATCATAGCGATGAGAACACTTTTAGGCGACTAAGTGCCAACACATTTTTTTGTAGAGCAGCCACAGAAATTCTGTTGAGTTCGAGTCTCAACCTAAAGCGCATTGTCTCTCAAGGAATCTCCATTTCTCAGAGATGCTAAAATAGAGAGATGGAAATTCCAAATAAACTAATTCAACTCAGCAAAGACTTCGCTGCTTCCCAGGCAGAGGAATTTGGCGTTCCTTCTGTGTTTCATCTAGATCTTTCGTATAGAAAAGGTCAGTGGTTGGCTGAAAAATTAAATGCAAATAGAGAAATTGTCGCAATTGGAACATACCTCATGGATTGCATGCTTGGGGTTGCCTTTAAAGAGGGCAGAGCCGCAGAACACGTTAAGATGAGCAAAATAAAGGCTGAAGAATTAATTGATGGTTTTTCAATTACTAAAGATTATAAGGATAACATCCTCGCCTGCGTTTCAGAACACCATGGCAAAGAGAAATTTTATTCTCTTGAATCAGAGATATGTTGCAATGCAGACTGCTATCGTTTTGCTTCAGTTGAGGGTTTTGTTGGTGGCATTCATCATGGGAGAGAGATGGATATCACTGATCTACTAAATCTTTATAGAGACAAAGCCAACGAGAAGTGGAAAGCTTTATCTTTAGATATTTGCAAGGCTGATCTGAAAAATGATTATCAAGCTATTAAACAGTTAATAAATCAGTTTTTGCCTTAGTAAAACTAAGACCTTCAAAA
>PFLP01000046.1:1869-16257 GCA_002784625.1 Candidatus Pacebacteria bacterium CG_4_10_14_0_8_um_filter_42_14
GTGATTGAAAAAATCAAGGAATAAAAATATGACAGATCTAATTGAAGAAACAAAAATCGAGGCTTCCAAGTCTCAGAAGACAGAATACATTATTTATTTTGCCTTTGGTGTACTAGAGACCCTGCTAGCCTTCCGCTTAGTCCTTAAGTTAATGGGAGCAAGTGCGGCCAGTGGATTTGTCAGAATAATTTACAGTGTTACCGGAATATTTATTATGCCATTTGAGGGCATTTTTCGAAGAGGTTTTACTCAGGGAGTTGAGACCACGTCTGTGCTTGAACCAGCATCTATCGTCGCACTGATTGTTTATGTAATCATGGCTTGGGGAATTGTGAAACTAGTTCGCATTTCCTCTGGTGAAAAGCAAGATGAATAATAGTAATAAATAGAAGGAGGGCACTATGGGACTACTACTTTGGATACTTTTCGGAGCGATCGTTGGATGGATCTCTTCAATGTTTATGAACACAGACGCCCAGCAAGGAGCGCTCGGAAACATTGTCATGGGTATCGTTGGCTCGATTGTCGCCGGATATCTCATGCCATTCTTCGGAATGTCCGGAGTCACAGGCTTTAACTTCTATAGCATCGCTGTGGCAGTTGTCGGCGCCATGGTCGTCATCTCTTTAGCCAGACTATTTAGAAGATAAAATATGTTACAGATCATTTTTCTCTTGTTAGCGGGATCCGCATTAACGTACATCTCTAGATATAATTTGGAGCTAGTTTCTTTGAACTTTGGCCAGTATACAATTCCAGACGTGCCTCTTTTTTATGTGATTGTTGGCTCACTCCTAACTGGCCTAATCTTGTCTTATATCATGCAATCATTAACGGGTATCTCAACCTATCTAAAGCTACGGGATAAGAGCAAAGAAATAAAAATGGGTCAAGATGAGGTACTTTCCTTGACAAAAAGAGTCCACCAGCTCGAGTTAGAAAATGAAAAATTAAAGCATACTGGTCCAGAAGTCAGCGACCCGCACGCTTTATGAAATCACTCCTCTCAAAAATATACAAAAGTCTGAAGCTCCCAAAGAACGCTCAGCTTTTTATCATGAGACTTTTACAAGACAACTTTTTAGTTGGTGTCACAGGAATTGTTTTTAATGATAAGAACGAGATTTTGCTGTTCAAACACAGTTACCGATCGCACTCTTGGTCACTGCCAGGAGGATATCTGAAAGCTAATGAGCATCCAAGAGAAGGTCTAGAACGGGAGATTCAAGAAGAGTCTGGGCTGGTTGTGAGCATGGACGATTCTCTGATGACTCGAACGGACCGAGATTCAGCCAGACTAGATTTATGCTATACGGGAGTTTTAATTGGCGGGAAATTTGTAGCCTCAAAAGAAGTCAGTGAATATGGTTTCTTTCCACAAGATGCGATGCCACTCTTGAGAAGTAACCAAGTTTTTTTGGTTGATATGGCGATTAAACGACTATAAATGTTCGCCTTAAAATACATTCTCAATTATTGCCTTTTTTAGGGTATAAATAGGTATGGATAAAAACTTAGCAAAACAGCCCAACCAGCCTCTGATTTTTCAAGAAAAACAAGTCAGACGTGTTTGGCATAAAAATAGTTGGTGGTTTTCTATTCTAGACATCATTATTATTTTGTCAGAAAGTCCAATTCCAAAAACATACTGGGCAAAAATGAAGTCTAGAGATTCTCAATTAGAACAACCGTTCCCATTTTGGGAACAGTTGAAACTTAAAGCCCAAGATGGAAAAATGAGAAATACAGATTGTGCTGATGTAGAAGGTATTTTTCGCATAATCCAATCGATTCCAAGTAAAAAAGCAGAGCCTTTCAAGCGCTGGTTAGCCAAAGTCGGTAGAGAAAGACTTGATGAAATTCAGGATCCAGAATTGGCGATGAAGCGAATGAGATCTATTTATCAAAAAAAAGGCTATCCAAAAACTTGGATAGAAAAAAGAGTTAGAGGCATTGCAGTTAGGAATGAGTTGACTGATGAATGGAAAGAAAGAGGAGCTCAAGAAGGCAAAGATTATGCAATTTTGACTAATGAAATCATGCAGGGAACTTTCGATTTAAGTGTAAAGCAGTATAAGAAGTTTAAGGGGCTTGATAATGAAAATCTCCGCGATCACATGGTGGATATTGAGTTAATTTTAACTATGCTCGCCGAGGCTACCACCACAAAGTTCCATCGAGATCGTGAAAGCCGGGGTATTAAGAGATTAAAAATCGATGCTAAAGAGGGTGGGGCAGTTGCTGGAAAAGCTAGAAAGGATATTGAGAGCAGAGGTAGCTCTGCTGTAAGTACTAGGAATAATTATTTACCAAAAAAATTAAGTAATAAACTCTGAATTCGCACAACACTTCATTATGAAACAAACCTCATCCCAAATCGCCAGAAAAATCATTAGCGAGAATCTCTACCTCTCACTCGCAACTTTAAAAGACGGTGTTCCTTGGAACACGGCACTTTTTTACGCCGTAGACGACAATAATAATTTTTACTGTGTATCGGCAAAGAATACAATCCATGTAAAAAATATTGAGATGAATCCAGATGTAGCTTTCACTATTTTCAACTCAACCGAGAAACCTGGTGATATTAACGGCGTACAGGCATCTGCCAAAGCATACCTAGTCGAGCCAAAAGAAATAATTCACGCAGCTACAACGGTTTACAAAAAAAGATTCTCTAAGAGCACCGCAGACATTAAGAAGTATCTTAGTCCAGATCTGTATATTGGCTCCGCTGAGCTAAGACTGATTAAAATAGTTCCAAGTAAAATATTTATTCTTGATCCCACAAACAAGGGCGGCGACGACAGAGTAGAGGTCAAGTTTTAGGAACTAATGCCAACAACCTTTTACATCGTCCGCCACGGCCAATCGGAGGGAAATGTTAATGAGGACATTGTCGGAACCAACCCACCGCTGACTGAAGTGGGAATTCAGCAAGCAAAGGATTTGGCTAAACTTCTTTCTTCCATCACCATTGATGCCGTCTTTGCTTCTGATCTAACTAGAGCTAAACAAACTGCGGAACAAATTGCCTCCACAAAAGGATTGGCAATCAATGAATTTCCAGAAATTAGAGAGCGCTTCTTTGGTCGCTTAGAAGGATTAAAGAGTGCTGATGCATGGAAAGAACATCGTCAGAGCTTGAACAAGTATCACCGGGCGCCACTCGCAGAACAACTGAAATGGAAAGTGGTTGATGACATGGAATCCCTGGAAGAGGTATCTGAGAGAGTTATTCCTTTTTTCAGAAAGATTTCTACAACTCACAAAAACAAGACCGTTCTCATGGTGACGCATGCAAATGTGATCTTGTCGCTCTTAGCCCACTTCGCTTTTGTTGAGTCTCTCAATCAGCTTCCATACGGCACTATTAAAAATACCTCCTATATCAAGATTCAGAGAGAAGCAGATTCTTTCAAAATCGTTGATCTTTTTGGAATTAGCAAAACTGACCTCAATACTGGAAAACCTAAGCTGGCAGTTGGTATTTAGCCAACCGTCACACTCTTCGCCAAATTCCTTGGCATATCGGGATCAAGACCTTTGGCAATTGCCAAGGCGTAACCAAAGTACTGAACTACGGCCAGCTCTAAGAAAATTGTTCCTAACCCTAGGTCGTCCACAGCTATAAACTCGTCGAAAACTTGATGTGTTTGCGGACTAATTCCAATAATAAAGCCTCCGCGAGCTTTCATTTCCATCGCCCCAGAAATTGCATCGGCATATGTTTCATCATTTGGAGCCAGAACTACGCATGGCGTGCCCTCGGTAATAAGCGCCAAAGGCCCATGCTTCAATTCACCTCCTGCTAAACCCTCGGCGTGTAGATAAGACACTTCTTTAACTTTCAAAGCGGCTTCTTGAGCCACAGGGAACGAGACACCTCGGCCTAGGCAGAAGAGATGCTCATCATTCTGGAATTTCTTTGCCAGCCTGTCTAATTGAGTAGTCTTGGCAGTAGAAAGTGCTCGCTCAACGCCGTAAGCGACTTTATTAAAGTCAAGCTTCGAGAACAATTTTTCATCCATCGCTTTGACGACAAGCAGCAGGTGCATCAGAGTAGCCGTGAAGGCTTTAGTTGTTGCCACTGCTTTTTCTGGTCCTGCCTCTATGAGCAAGGTGATATCAGCTAAGCGCGAGATACTGGATCCAGGTACATTTACTAAAGCGCCAATTCCTGTTCCGGATTTTTTTGCCAACTTTACAGGCTTAATACTGTCCATTGTTTCTCCTGACTGTGAGAGAACAATGAGGAAGTCATCTTTGCTCAGAGCCGGTGCGGCTTCCAAAAACTCGCTACCAACAATTGGGGTGATTAAAACTCCTATTTTGGCAAAAACATACTGAGCTATTCGAGCAATGAACCATGACGATCCGCAGCCAACTAGGTAGCAATGCCGTGCCTTTTTAATTCGATCAGCAAGTTTTTTGTAGTCGAAGTTAGAGTTTGACTCGGCTTTTTTGGCGATGCTGCGAATAATTGCTGCCTGCTCGTGCATCTCCTTCAACATAAAATGAGCGAATGCGCCCTTTTCAGCTGACTGGGCTTTCCAAGTAATCTGCTGTGACGTTGGCTCTAACTTTTTTCCAGTTTTCGTAGAAGCGAACCGCAACATATTTTCACTCCAAATAGCTATGACACCATCCTCTAAGAAAATAACCTCAGTTGTGTAAGGAAGCAGAGCAGAGGGGTCACTAGCCATATAAATTTCACCCTTCGCAATCCCAATAACCAGTGGCGAACCGTTGGTAGTGGCAACCAAGGTGTCGCTATTTAGCTCCATAGCGATCACGGCATTGAGGCCCTTGAGTTTAGAAAAGACATTTCTCAGCGCTGTGGGAAGATCACTGGTTTTGCGTTCTTCCTCTAGCAAATGAGCAATAACTTCTGAGTCTGTTTCTGAGACAAATTTATGGCCAGATGCTCGTAGATCGGCCTGCAATTTTACAAAGTTCTCAATAATCCCGTTGTGAACAATGGCTATTTTCCCATCACACGACAGATGCGGATGAGCATTCAGCTCGGTAACTTTGCCATGAGTGGCCCAGCGAGTGTGACCGATGGCGATGTGGGAAGATGGCAATTCATTGATATTGTTGGTGCCAATTTTTCCAATTCTTTTCTTAACCACTAGTGATTTTGGCTGAAGACTAGATTCTCCTGGCTGCGTCACCACACCCCAACTATCGTAACCACGATACTCGAGACTTTTCAGACCTTCGAAAACCGTTTCGGGTGCATTACTTTTTGGGCCACTATAAGCAAAAATTCCACACATGTTGATTGCCCCTTATTAATTTGACTTAATACGAAAACACCTCATCCGGCAGCTGGTACTTAGCGATAAGATCTGCATTTTCGGGCCTATCTTCTAAAAGAATAATAGCATCCTGGTCAGCATAGACTGCCACCCAACGCGGGTCATCGAGACGGCGAATAATAAATGGCTCGAACCAGTCAGTGCGGTCACGATAATAGACGAAAATACTACCAATGTCATACTTTTTCGCGACGTCTTCCCAAACAGCTTCATCTTTCTGAGCAGCGATGTACTCATTCTCAATGAAGCTACTTGGGTACGCCTCCGGTCTGTTATCAATAAAAACTTTATAGTCTGGATAGAGGTGAAAGATAAGGTAACCACCAATATCGTAATTATTAAAAATATTGCCACTTGGATGGAGAGTCTTAAAAAATTCGGCGCTGGCGTTTGCGTTCGGAGTTTCATGAACCCCAACTGAGTAAAGATTTGGCACAAAGAGGTTCGTACGAATTGAGATTAATAAACCAACAAAGGAAACTGTAGAGATCGCCATCACGGCTAGATAATTTGATTGGAGCCGATGAATTGTTTTTGAGTATCTTTTCCAAATCAAATCAAAAGAAATTGCCAAGAGTGGAATCGAGAGCAGAGCAAAAAATGACAAGACCCTGGTAACCATTTCTCCAGCGATGGCAAAGACAGCAGTAATTAAAATTAGAGGCAAAAATTCTGTTTTTTTCTGTCTCCAAACATAAACAGCCATGCCAAGAGTTATTATCAAAACAAGAGCGCTATACCAATAGCTTGATGCCGGATGAAACTTCAGGAAAAACCAAACAGATTGATTCTCTGCGACAGGATAGGCGTAGTCACTAAAAATTGTAAACGGTTGAACAACTCCCCTCCATGTAACTGGGTTAAGGAAACTGGCGAGACTCACTCCTAAGAGAGTTATACCTAATGATTTAAGCTGCCAGCGAAATTTTTGAACAAAGACAGAGCGTAAGAAATATGCCCCAACTAATCCAGGACCAAAAATAAAAAATAAATGTGAGTTTACCCAGATAACTTGCAGGGCAACCAACACCATCAACCATAAACGCTGGTTTCTAGTCTGAAACCAAAGAACAACAAGGAAAATGCTCGAGAAGAAAAAGCTTATTGTCTCCGGCCGCACTTGGTTACGGTCAATTAAAAGTGGCAGCAAAACCACGCCAGCTACGAGAGCTGATTTTGGCGAACTGATTTTAGAGGCCACCAACAAAACCCCAGCAATGGCTAACAAATTCAACAAGGTATTACTGACTACTAAAAGAGGAAAACCACCGAGCTCATATCCCAAGAAGGCGAAAACTCCAAAGAGCCAATGATGATTCACAGCCGGAAAGTCAGGACTGGTGTGCGAATAGTGGTTATCCTCAAAAACTGCTCTGTTGGCGATGATTTCTCGACCATTGGTAATGTGTCTACCGAGATCGAGGGTAGGTAAATGTGGCCGAGCTAAAAAGAAAAGCGAGCAGTAACTCAAAAACAGGATGACAAGCAGTTTCTGAGTTGGCATCCATCAAGTATAGCGTATACTTCAAGTACAAAGCATGTCAGATATTCAACGGGTAAAAGAAGCCAGCGACATCGTCACCATTATCGGCCAGCATGTTTCCTTGCAGGCAGCCGGTGGCCAATATCGTGGCCTTTGTCCATTTCACTCAGAGCGCTCGCCATCATTTTTCGTTAGTCCGGTCATGCAGCGCTATAAGTGTTTCGGCTGTGGTGAGCACGGTGACGTCTATGATTTCCTGGAAAAATACGAGGGATTGACTCTTCACGAAAGCTTAGAGCTTCTAGCGGAGCAGGCCGGTATCGAACTTCAGGCTTATACTCCAACGAAAGAAGATGGGGAAAAGCAGCAAATTCTTGAGGTTTTGGACCTTGCTCAACAGTACTATGCCTTTCTTTTAGAAAAACATGCAGTGGGAGAATCAGCGCGACAATATCTCAAAAGTAGAAAGATTTCTTCAGCTTCAAAAAAAATATTTGGCATTGGTGCTAGCACCCCTGCTTGGGATGGGCTGCTTTCATATTTACATAAAAAGAAAAAATATTCTATTTCTTTATTAGTTGATGCTGGGCTGGTAATCAGTAGAAATGGCCACACCTACGACCGTTTTCGCAATCGCGTCATGTTCCCGCTTACCAATCACCGCGGGCAAATCGTGGGTTTTTCTGGCAGAGCGTTGCCGGGAACTGATGGGGAAGATCAAGCCAAGTATATTAACTCTCCAGAAACACTTGTTTATCATAAAAGCGAATTGCTCTTTGGCCTTAGCGCACTTTTTAAGGAAATCCGTAAAGCTAACTCTGTTGTCGTCACCGAGGGAGAATTTGATGTCATCGCTTCTACCCAGGCCAACGTTAACAACTGTGTTGCCATCAAGGGCTCTGCGCTAACCCCACAACACGCTAGACTTCTACGTCGATACGTTTCCACGATTATTCTCTCGCTCGATACCGATTCAGCAGGCAGAGAAGCCACCAAGAAAGCGATCAGCGTCATCACTGCTGAAGGCAAAAAACATGAGACCCAAATGGAACTCAGAGTCGCAGTCATTCCTTCTGGCAAAGACCCTGCCGACCTCGTCGCCCATGATCCTGGGGCCTGGAGGGAAACGGTAAAGACATCAGTTACAGCTTATGACTTTCTGATCAGTACTGCTCTGAAGGAATACGATGTTACTTCTCCATCAGGAAAACGCCAAATCATGATTGATCTTGCTCCTGTCCTCCAGCAAGTTTCCCACGCCGTGGAGAGAGAACATTATGTTAATCGGCTTAGTAAGGCGCTTGGCGTCAGCGAACAAAGCATCGAACAAGATCTTAAAAGGACTATCGCCCAAGGTCTATCTCCCGCATCAAACGAATCCAAGCAGACACGAAAAATTGAATCATCTTCTGTTCTCGAGCAACTAGAGCGCGTGACTTTATTTTTACTTTTGCATTCACCAGACGAGAAACGTAGAGAAAGAGCAGAGGAATTACTAGAGCTACCTCTTGAAACTACCAGCGCCCCCGCTGTTCTAAAGTACATTGTTAAGACAGAAGAACAAAGTTTGACCTCACTTCGAAATAAACTCCCAACTGATTTAGCTAGTATTTTGGCAGAATGGTACTTAGATGATTCTCAGATCGAGAATTTTGATCACGTGACCTCAGAAAAAGAATGGCAACAAGTACTTAAAAAACTCCAAGTTAGAGCAACAAACGTGCAACTATCTGAGATATCTAAGGAACTAAGAGAACTAGATTTGCGCCTAGAGCTCTCTCCCGAAGAGACGGCAAGGCAAGCGGAGCTTCTTCGAAAAGTGGTCGAGCTCCAACGAGCACTTGGCTAAATAATTCTCAAAAAGACGCTTGACTCTCATACCCCCTGGGGGTATATTAGATTCATGGCCTCAGACCCACAGATCACACAACTTAAAAGAATTTCGGGACAGCTTGATGGCATTGTGCGGATGTATGAAAGCGAAAGAGATTGTATTGATGTTGTTCACCAAATTGTAGCCGTGAGAAACTCGCTCAGCCGTGTTGCCAAAGACCTTCTAACCACCGAAGCCTGCAGTTGCTCGAAAAAGCAAGACATCGACCGCCTCGACACAGTTCTAAAAGAGCTCTTACGCTAAGATTATTAAAAGTAGTATAAATAGTAAAAAGACTAGTGAAAGGAAATATGACAGACACTAATCAAGGGGCAACCCACTTAACAACTGCATCATTCGATGCCACAATTTCAGAGGCAGGCGACAAGCCAGTCTTAGTTGATTTTTTCGCCGAGTGGTGTGGTCCATGTAAAATGGCCGCTCCTATCATTGACGAACTTTCTGGCACCTATGCTGGCAAAGCAGTAATCGCCAAAGTCGATGTTGATGCTAACCAAGGTTTAGCCCAAAAATACGGCGTCATGAGTATCCCTACAGTAGTCATGCTAAAGAATGGCAAGGAAATCAATCGTAAAATTGGTTTCGCAGGCAGAGAAGGCTACGTGCAAATGCTTGACAGCGCCATGAAAGCTTAATATGGAACATACTCGTGTTGCTATTATTGGATCCGGACCAGCTGGATATACGGCTGCCATTTACACCGGTAGAGCCCAACTTGAACCAACTGTATTTGCCGGAGAGCAAAGCGGTGGTCAACTGATGTGGACCACGGATATCGAAAACTTTCCGGGCTTTCCCAAAGGCATTGCGGGTCCACAGCTAATGATGGATATGAGAGCCCAAGCTGAAAAGTTTGGAGCAAAGATGGTGGATAAATTCGTGACTTCTGTCGATGTGACTTCAAAGCCATTTACTATCTCAACCGCGGATTCGAGCTTTACGGCAGACAGCATAATCATCGCCACTGGCGCCGAGTCGATCATGACCGGAGTCCCTGGAGAAAAAGAGTTTCTTGGTAGAGGTGTGAGCACCTGCGCAGTCTGTGATGCCGCTTTCTATCGTGAAAAAACTACCTTTGTGATTGGTGGTGGAGACAGTGCCATGGAAGATACTTTGGCTCTGACTAAATTTGCCAAATCGGTGACGGTCCTACATCGTCGCGACACTTTTAAAGCCAGCAAGATTATGCAAGAGCGAGTGCTTTCCCACGAGAAAGTGACCGTACTTTGGAATTCTGTCCTTAAAGAAGTAAAAGGAGAAGGGGTTGTTAAAGAAGCTGTTGTCGAAACCAACGGTGAAGAAAAAACTCTTCCCGCTGACGGAATTTTTGTAGCCATTGGACACAAACCTATGACCCAAATTTTTAAAGATAAAATCATCCTTGATGACCACGGTTACGTCATTACTGGAATGGAATCAGAGAAATTCCCGACCATGACTTCAGTCGAAGGCATCTTTGCCGCCGGAGATAATGTTGATCACAGGTATAAACAAGCAATTACCGCAGCCGGAATTGGCTGTAGCGCTGCTCTTGATGCAGAACGTTGGTTAGAATCCCAACAAGAAAGTTAAAGTTATGAATAATCCATATGAACACGCAGTCACCCAACTAAAACTAGTTGCTGAAAAACTTCGACCGCAATACGAAGATAAGAATCGATTTGATGCTGCCATCACACTCCTATCAAAACCAACCCAACTTCTAACTGAGAATCTCACCATCATTATGGATGATGGCACCACGCAGTCATTTGAGGCTTACCGTTCCCAACACTCGAACGCTCGTGGACCATATAAGGGTGGCATTCGTTTTCACCAAGATGTTTCTGAAGAGGAAGTTAAAGCTCTTTCGATGTGGATGAGCTGGAAAACAGCCGTCGCGGATATTCCTTATGGTGGCTCCAAGGGTGGCATCATTGTTGATCCTAAAAAGCTCAGCACCAGCGAACTCCAACGACTCAGTCGTGCCTACGTAAGATTCCTTGGCACCAACGTTGGTCCTTGGATCGATGTACCTGCGCCAGACGTGAACACCACGCCAGAAATCATGGCTTGGATGAGTGACGAATATGAAAAAATGCAGGAAGAAAATGAAACGGAACATCTACAAAACCCTCTCGCTGCTTTCACAGGTAAACCCCTGGATCTAGGTGGTTCTGAGGGACGAGCGGAAGCAACTGGACTCGGAGGTGTTTACGTCCTTGAAGAACTTGCCAAACGAAATGGCTGGAACAGAAAGAAAGATATTACCATTGCCATTCAAGGCTTCGGCAATGTCGGTTACTGGTTCGCCCATCATGCTGATAAACTCGGCTACCGCGTTGTGGCTGTTTCTGACTCAAAGTCTGGCATCTATGTAGAAACTGGTCTAGATCCAGCCAAGACCCTGGAATGTAAAAAGGCCACAGGAAAAATTTCCGAGTGTGCCTGCGATAATAAACACTGTGACATTTCTTTAGGAAAAGAAATAAGCAACGAGGAGCTACTAACCCTCGATGTTGATGTTCTTGTCCCGGCCGCCTTAGAAAACGTGATCACCGCTGAAAATGCAAAGTTAATCAAAGCCAAAACCATCATTGAGATGGCTAATGGACCAACGACTCCAGAAGCAGATGCAATACTAGAAAAACGAGGCATCATGGTAGTTCCCGATATTCTCGCCAATTCTGGCGGTGTCAGCACTTCTTACTTCGAATGGGTCCAGAATCTTTCCGGCACGCATTGGTCAAAAACTGAGGTCTTAGACAAACTTCAACCCCTCATGGTCTCAGCATTTGAGAAAACCTGGAATATGCACGAAAAAACCGGCGATGCTCTGAGGCTTTCTGCCTACCAAGTGGCCGTAAAAAGAGTCATTGATTCACTGCTTTTGCGGGGTAAAATCTAAACTGGTAAAATATTTTGCGTCTGGTCGGGTATAATATACCATCTCGAGGCATCCTATGAAAAACGTTCCACAAGCTATTCTAACTGAACTCGAAGCCTTGCAAAAAAAGGCTAAGAAACAAGGTCACATCACTCAAGATGAGATCATGCAAGTCTTTGTGGAGCCAGAACTCTACATTGATGAGCTTGATAATCTCTACGACAAACTCATTAAAGGCCAAATCGATATTTTCGAGTCCGTCGCCGAAACAGATGAGCCAGACGAAACTGACGAATTAGCCCAAGAACTAGAACTTATTTCTTCACTTGGCAGCGCCGGTGTCTCCGACCCCGTTCGAATGTATCTTAAGGAAATTGGACGCATTCCACTCCTCACCAGAGAGCAAGAAATTCGCCTTGCCCAAAAAGTCGAGTCCGGTGATCCAAAAGCTAAAAAAGAACTTATTGATGCTAATCTTCGCCTAGTTGTTTCTATAGCCAAAAAATATATTGGCCGCGGCATGACTTTCCTTGACCTTATCCAAGAGGGAAATAAGGGACTGATCAGAGCTGTCGAGAAATTTGACTGGACCAAGGGATTTAAGTTTTCAACCTACGCTACCTGGTGGATAAGGCAAGCTATTACCAGATCAATTGCTGATCAGGCTCGCACAATTCGTATTCCTGTTCACATGGTCGAAACCATAAATAAGCTAATGCGAACTGCTAGACGCCTAATGCAGGATCTGGGGCGCGAACCAACACCAGAAGAAATTGGTAAAGAAATGGAGATGGACCCAGAAAAGGTTCGCGAAATTCTTAAGATCTCACAAAACACCACTTCGCTCGAAGCCCCAGTTGGTAGTGGCGAAGACGAGAGTGTTCTTGGCGACTTCATCGCTGATGACAAACAAGTTTCACCATACGATGCTACTAGCCAGCAAATGCTTCGCGAGAACGTTGACGAAGTACTTGAGGCTCTTTCAGACAGAGAAGCCAGAGTTCTCAGAATGCGCTTTGGTCTTTCAAATAACAAAATGATGACCTTAGAAGAAGTCGGTCGAAAATTTGGTGTCACTCGAGAGAGAATTCGCCAAATCGAAGCCAAAGCTCTGCGAAAACTAAAGCATCCAAGCCGTCGCAAAAAACTACAAGACTTCTTAGAGTAATATCACATAAAGAAAGAGAATATGTCCGATCTCATCACGCAACTCAATTGGCGCTACGCCACCAAAAAATTCGATACGACAAAAAAACTGACCAGTGAGCAACTTTCAATTCTCACTGAAGCACTCAGACTAGCTCCTTCTTCCTTTGGCCTCCAACCATGGGGTTTTGTCGTAGTAACTGATCCAACAATTCGAATTCAACTCAAAGAAGCCGCCTGGGGACAAGCCCAAGTTACCGATGCCTCAGAGCTGATTGTTCTCTGCAGAAAAACAGAGTTCGGAGAAAAAAATGTGATTGAATTTGTTCAAGACATCGCTGCCCAAAGAGGGATTCCTGCTGAAGGTATGGCAGAGTATCAGAAGATGATGACTGATTCGGTCACTAGTATGTCAGCTACTGATCTTTCAGCCTGGACGACTCACCAACTCTATCTTTCTCTCGGAGTGGTTCTCAGCGCCGCAGCCATGGAAAACATTGATGCCTGTCCTATGGAAGGCTTTGACAAGGCCAAATTTGACGAAATTCTCGGTCTAAAAGAGAAGGGGCTTTCTTCATGTGTAATTTGTTCTGTTGGCTTTCGAGCCTCAGACGACGAGTACGCAAGCTTAAAAAAAGTAAGATACAGTGCTGAGAAAGTTATCACTAAAATCTAACTACTTGCCATGAGTTTTGTTTCTCAAGCTTTACCATCATTGATATTTGGAGCATCACTAGGACTATCTGCTGGCATAATCCCAGGACCCCTTGTCTCAGTCGTCGTTGCTCAAACTCTTAAACACGGCTTTAAAGAAGGCCTGAAGATTATTCTCTCTATTCCGCTCGTAGACATTGTCCGTGTCCCGATCACTCTTCTACTTTTAAGTTCAGTGGTTGTTGAAGGAAATAGTTCGATGGGCTGGCTCTACCTCATTGGCGCTGCCTATTTGTTTAAGCTCGGCTACGAGAACTTTTTCTACACTGGGGATTTTAAACTAAATAAAAATGCCAAGCCCCAGTCATTTCTTAAAGGAGCGGCGGTCCTTCTTCTGAATCCCGGCTCCCACTTATTCTGGTTTGCCTTGGCGGGACCAGCCATGATCACTGGCTACACTGTTAGTATCTGGCTGCCCGTGGCATTTTTACTAGGATTTTACTCCACCTTTATGGGCATAAACTTCGTCTATCTTGCCCTGACTTCCAAGGCTGGCTGGTTCTTCAAAAGCAGTATCTATAAATACACACTGAAGGCCTTAGGCCTGACACTGGTCGGCTTCGCGATTCTTTATATGAAGAATGCGCTAGCGGTGATTCTTTAGTCCAAACTATTTTTTCAAACTCCTATGAGCGCTGACAATTCTAACAATCGATTTAATTCTTCGTCTTTGTGTCATAAAAAGATCAATTAGAGACTTACTTCTCCTAATAGATTGACCAACAACTAAACTACCACAGTACTTTACTTGACCAAACATTGCGATCTTCGATGCTAGCTCCATATCATCCAAATCGTCAGGATGTACTGCTGATGAATTGAACCCACTGGCATCAATGAAAGTCTCTTTTTTAACAGCACAATTAGCGGTAGAGAAAGACTGAAAGCCATACAACCTTTTAGTAAATCCAGGGTTAAGTAAAGTTTTGCGTTGGTTTTTACCTTTGTTTCGATGCCAAAA
>PFLP01000037.1 GCA_002784625.1 Candidatus Pacebacteria bacterium CG_4_10_14_0_8_um_filter_42_14
CAGGATGTTTGAGAAGATAGTCGAGATTCATGGGCAGAACCTTTCTGAAAAGTGGTACTGCCCATAATCGTATCAAATGTTATTTTGCGACAAGTCTAATAAACATCGCGTCGCCGAAGCTGAAGAATAGTTTTTAGACATGAAGATACCACTATTGTCTCATTAAGTGTTGATTCACCAACAGGCGCTCGTATTATTAGACAGAGGCTGACCTAGGTTATTGGCATCTATTGCTGGCTATCAGGCACTTTAAATTCTCTTCCAATCTCATCCAGACTGTACTGCACGAGTCCTAATGAAAAATCGATTGTGTCTCTAATTTTCTCCAGCTCTTTTACTAATTCGTCCTCAAGGTTGTAGGCAGTTTTGTTGTCAGGAAGCTTTGTGAATGGTGGTCTTTGGTTGTGAAATGCTTCTCCTCGAAGGAGTCGAAAATACTCAACAGCTAGCACTGCCTTGGGATAACGAGATGGTGCTGATCGAGGTTGAATTTGAATTTCTTTGAGCTCAGAGAGAATGAGACTGTAAGTCTGCATAATCATAGCTGTCCAAGCCTCTTTTGACATTCTTGGGGCAAGAAGTTCTTGATAGGGGTTGGCTGGCGTTGTGGTAGCATCGTTCATTTGATTCTCCTATGTCTACAAAATACTTAGGCTCATTCTGACTGATAATGTTTGTGTTTGCAATGTATCCTGCCGTGTTTGTTCTATTATCTGGCATGGAATGCGAAAAACCATGAAGTCCTATATACTATTAGTCAGAATTTATGCACACCTTCCTAATTGCCGCTCTAACCGCCGATGGCTTCATCGCCAAAGACAAAAACCAGAACTCCACTCGTTGGACGAGTAAGGAAGATGCGGCTTTTTTCTCTGAGAAGACCAAGGAGGCGGGCGTAGTCGTGATGGGAAGAACGACTTATGAAACAATCGGAAGGCCACTTCCAGGCAGACTGACCATTGTTTATACCTCAAGACCGCTAGAAGGGTGCTCACCTGAGACTCTGCGAACTACTGAGCTGCCTCCGGCCGAATTATTGGCTTCATTAGAAGACGAAGGATATGCGAATGTTGCCATTTGTGGTGGGGCTAGTTTGTATACACAATGGATACAAAAAGAACTAATTAACACTCTATATCTTACTATAGAGCCAGTGCTATTCGGCACTGGAATTCAACTTTTCACCGAAGAAATTAGGACGCAAATTCGTCTAAAAGAGCGCCATTTACTTTCCGATCAAACCACAGTATTAGAGTACGAAGTACAGCCATGAAACCTCTAAAAGTTGGCATCAAGCGTTTTGACACCAGTTTGCCGCTGCCGGAGTACAAAACGAGCGGGGCTGCAGCCATGGATTTGGCCGCGCGCACTGAAGTGAGTATCGCTCCCCACGCTGTTGGCTACGTGCCACTGAACATTGCTTTAGAGCTTCCAGAAGGACACTGGGCTTTACTGGCAGCTCGCAGCAGTTTGCATAAGCATGGCTTGCTTCTGGCAAATGGCATAGGCGTTGGTGACTACGATTTTCGAGGTGAAGAGGATGAGTACAAGGCGGCACTCTTGAATTTTACGGATAAGCCAGTGACGGTGGAGCGGGGAATGCGAGTTGTGCAGCTGATGGTTCTGCCCGTAGATAGAGTTGAATTAGTAGAAAAAACAAAGTTAAAAAGTCCCAGTCGCGGCGGCTACGGCACTACGGGAAAGTAGTTTTCTGCGGCTATGTGCGAACTTCCACAGCTTATATAGTTTTTCAAGAGTTGATTTGGCACTAGATGTTGTGGTTAAGTCGGGTCTTAATTATGGCACATTTACTTGAACGAATGCAGTTACTTGCGTTCGATATGAAGCAAAAAGCTTCACTATTACCACGAGCCGACAAAGTCGGCGGGGTGGAGTTCCTTGTCGAGTTACTGCTTAAAGAGGCCGACGAGTTTGAAGAAGCCTTGAACAGCAGTGATGCCAAGGATGATCAGCTATCAAGACAACTGAGATTAAAAAAGATCAGAGACGAGCTCAATGACGTTTTAGTTTTCATGTTCTCTGTCTCAATGATTCACCCAGGAGAAGATGTGGATGTTGCAGGGCAAGTGGGGAAAGCAGATTTATACAAGGGTGGGAAGTCATATGCAGTCGACTGGCTAAGACAAGCTGTTCTTGATGTCCAGGATGGATCAAAAGCATCATTGCAAGAGTCTTTTGCTAGGTGGTATGCAATATCAGAGCATCTGGAAAACCCACATCTGGCGCTGAGATATTTTAGAGAAACGATCAACAAGGTGCTCGCGAACAGGCCGCCAGAAATTTTTTCTGATATTGAAAATGGGAAAGTATTGAGTAATTACGAGTGTGTGGAGAAATATAAGCATGTTTCAGGTTGCATGAGATTGATTAGAGATAGAGTAAAAGAATCAGAGGGTCGAGATCGCCAACTTAAGAGGAGCGACTGGATTCATCTAAAAACGATAATTCTGGATTGGCGTAATCCGGACTTGTCGATGGCCTTACTTCGATCTAAACTACCACAAGTGGTAATGAACCCAGGGGGTGTACTAGTTTATTCTGGACTTAATCATATATGAAAAATCAATCTTCCCCAGGCCTTCTCATCACCCTCGAAGGTGGGGAAGGTGGTGGCAAGACCACCCAAATTGTTCGTCTGCGTGACAAGCTCACCGAGCTCGGCAAAGACGTTATCGCCTTGCGCGAACCAGGCGGTACGACTGTTTCAGAACAGATTCGCGAAGTGGTGCTTTCAGCGAAAAATGCTGGCATGGCTTACACCACGGAAGTTTTGCTTTTTCAGGCGGCTAGAGCCCAGATCTATAGAGAAATTGTTTTGCCAAGTTTAGCTGCAGGTAAAGTCGTCCTCATGGATCGCTCGCGTGATAGCAGCGTTGTTTATCAAGGTATCGTTCGCGGGTTTGGTAGAGAACTTATCGAGCAACTAAACAATATTTCGACTAAAGAAACCTATCCAAATCTAACTATTCTTTTTGACATTCCTGTGAAGCAGGGCCTTGAAAGAGTTGCCAAGGCTGGTACCGCCAACCGCATGGAAATGCAGGGGACCGAGTTTCATGAAAAAGTCAGAAAAGCCTATCTAGATCTGGCGAAGGAAGACAAGTCTGGTCGCTGGCAGATTATTGATGCAAGCAAAAGTATTGACGAGGTCGAAAAGGCAGTTTGGCAAGTGGTGGCGGAAAAGCTCTAAATCGTGATAGGCTCATGATCTATGTTTAAACTTCCTCGCGCTGTCCGAGAACTGACAGAAACATTCGAGCGCCTTCCTGGGATTGGTCCCAAGTCTGCCCAGCGCTTGGTGTTTTATCTTCTTCACAACCCGGAAGAGCGGTTGCAGCAGTTCGCCGATAGGCTGACCGCCCTGAAGCGCGGTACAGTTCTTTGTAGCCGATGTCACTCGGTCTCAGAGCATGAGCCCTGCAGCATTTGTAGCGATAAAAATCGCGATCAGAAGGTTATGTGCGTGGTGGAGCAACCCCTGGACTTGGTGGCTCTGGAGCGCGCGGAGTCATTTAGTGGTCTTTATCATGTTTTGCACGGCGCCATTGCGCCCCTGAATAACATTGGTCCCGATCAGCTTTTTCTTTATGACTTAGCAGATCGATTAGAGGGAGTCACGGAGCTAATTTTGGCAACAAATCCCACCATGGAGGGTGAGGCAACAGCTTTGTATATCAAAGAATTTCTTGAGCAGTCAAATAAAGTCGACACCACAGCCATAAAAATCACTAGAATTGGCCACGGTCTGCCCATAGGTGCAGATATTGAGTATGCCGATGGGGTAACGCTGAAGAGAGCTCTTGAGGGTAGGCGGGGGTTATAGAATCTATTTTTTGATTAGTTCTTTATCAAAAGTTAACAGCTCTGCCTTATTGTTTTTGCTCCAGGCCAGGAGATAGCTATCTACAAAGTGTAGGCCGTTTTTATACCAATACCACAACTTATTCATAACCGTTCTCTCTTCGACTACGAGCCACTTTTGAGCCAGAAGCGTTTCCAGGCTGTCAGCGATTTTTTCTCGTGATTGTTTGTAAAATGACTCAAGCACAAAGGTGGTTTCTGCAATTACCAAAGGCTTGATTATAAGTTGTCTTTTTCCTGACTCTGCTTCTTGAAACCAGGTGTGAGCAATCTTTTGTTGCTGTGAATTATCTCCAACCAAGAAACGCAGTAAGACATTTGTGTCGACCACAGAACTATGCATTGGTACCCCAGTTTTTACCAAACATTTTTCGAGCTTCTTTTAGCTGCTTGTCGCTTAATTTTATCTCTGAACTCATTGAACTCTCTAGAGACCAAAAGTCTCTCTTGGGTTTGACAACAATTATCCCATCAATGATAGAAATGATAGCTTTGGAGGCTCCAACAATGCCAAAGTGCTTGCGAACACTCATGGGAATAGTTAGTTGACCTTGACTGGTGATGGAGACGACGTTTTGCATTTCAACTATTCTAAAGTAAAAATAATGGATTGTCAAAAAAACCTCTAGTTTATCGACCACAGCTCTGCTACTATTGGCTTAGTTAACGTAACGAGAAGGAGATCCATGCAGGTGATTGTTGAATCTAAAAACCTTGAGGTAACGAAGGCCATCAGAGAGTTTGCAGAAAAACAAGCACGCAAGCTTTCGAAGCTCAGTGGCAGAATCACTCGAATCCGACTATTTTTAGAAACTATCCCGAAAAAGCGCAATGATCCTCACGCGAATTCTGTTACTTATGAAGTCGAGGTTCCAGGGAAAAATGTAGTTATTACCAGCAAAGCTGTCGACATGTATGAAGCCATCGTGGCAGCAACGAACACTGCCGCGAGAAGAATGCGCAAGCAGTTTGAAAAGAAAATAACCAAGCGAAGAAGCTCGGTTGAGGAATAACAAATATGAATGATGCCCAAGATCCCCTAAAAGCTTTGGAGGAACTAATCGCCAAGCGTAAGGCAGGTGCCCCTGCGGATGATCTGGCTGCAGCCGCTCTAGTTGATCCACCGGTACCTTTAGTTGACTTAGAAAAACTAGAGCAAGAGGCGCGGGCTCGCGATGAGATTAGCATCAGAGAGCAGCAGGAAAAACTGAAAGGCATCGACTCTACTCCTGAATACCAGGCGAGAGTTCAGCAGGATGCCGCCGCCGCCGAAACGAAAGAAAATGATACGGATCAAGATCCTATTACTCAACTCTCAAGGATGAAGGTACAAGAAGAGGATCTCTCATAATGCCAGGTAAGCCTGCCAAAGGTTCACGTCCTCGCCCAGGTGGAGGTTTTAATCAAGGCTTTGGTAATTTCGGTGACGAACACCTCGATGAATCAGCCATGCAGTCTGCCATGCAGCAGAAGCAATTGACGCAACAACAGGCGCAGACAGCAGGTACTCCGAATCCAGCCCAAAAAGCCACCGGTAAGCCAATGCAGCAAGGCGCGGGACAACAAGCGCAGCCACGTCCAGATCGTCAATTGGGAACACTTGGTGAAGAGCTGGTTAAGCGACCCTTAGCAGATCTTTGGAGTGAAATCAAAAAGTTTTTTGACATAAATACCATCCTTGGAATTAATCCAGTCACTGACACGCCAGAGGAGCAGGCGAAAAAGAAGCAGCTGCATCAGCGCTATCAACAGCTTGATCAAGATCAGCAGCGTGTCGCTCAAGAAGAATTTCAGAAGCGCATGCAGAAGAAACAGCAGGAGGAACAAGAAGAGTTGCAGAAAAAGCAGGCAGAGGAGCAGCGAAGAAAAGAGCAAGTGGTTATGCCTTCTAAACCAAAGTCAGGCCCGCAAGGACCAGCTAGCGGCAAATCACATAAACAAAACATGATGGAAAAAATGCAGATGGATAGGAAGACAATGAGCCAGGCTCAGGGGGCTGGGTGAGTTTGATGCTAGAATAGTTTTATGCGTCTTTACAATACACTTTCAAGAACTATTGAGGATTTTACACCACAAAGTCCACCAAAAGTTTCCCTCTACGCCTGCGGTCCCACCGTTTACGACTACACCCACATTGGTCATCTCAGAAAGTTCGTCATGGATGACGTCTTGGTGCGGGTTCTAAAACATGCTGGCTACCAGGTTAAATTTGTTAGAAATATTACAGATGTTGGTCATCTGTCTTCTGACGGTGACACAGGGGAAGACAAGCTCGAAAAAGGCGCGAAGAAATATAATAAATCTGTCTGGGAAATTGCCAAAGAGTTTGAGGATTACTTTAATAAAAGTGTCGAAGCGATGGGGAATTTAGCTCCAGAAGTTAGCTGCAAAGCCACAGATCACATTGAGTCCCAAATTGCCTTAGTAATCGAATTAGAGAAAAAAGGTCATACTTATATTATCGAAAATGATGGTGTTTATTTTGACACTAGCACGCTTTCAGATTATGGGAAACTAAATCCACAGTCACTTGATGAGCTCCAAGAAGGAGAAAGAATTGGCGTGGTTGAGGGTAAAAGAAACCCCACTGATTTCGCTCTATGGAAGTTCGAACGACCCGGAGAGAATCGGGCCATGTTTTGGCCAAGTCCTTGGGCTGAGCGCAGTTTTCCTGGTTGGGCTATCGAGTGCAGTGCTATGAGTATGGAGTACTTGGGTGAACAAATCGATATTCACACCGGTGGCATTGATCATATTCCAGTTCACCACACCAATGAGATCGCGCAGTCAGAGGCGGCGACTGGAAAAGTGCCGTTCGTGCACTACTGGGTGCATCATAATTTTCTGCGAGTGGATGGTGAGAAAATGAGCAAATCACTGGAGAATTTCTATACCATTGATGACATTGTTAAAAAAGGCTTTAATCCTCGCGCCCTGCGCCTACTTTTTATGGGTAGTCAGTATCGTGATGAGCTGAACTTCACTTGGGATTCACTTAGAGCTGTGCAAAAGTCTTATGATCGTTTAGAAAAACTTGTGGCTAGTTGGGGGAGTGAGACCGTTTCTGAGCTTAGTCCGAAGGCCGAGAAGCTACGGAAGAATTTTTTCTCAGCGCTCGAGGATGATCTGAAAACTCCACAAGCTACCGCGACTCTTTGGGAGATGGTGAAGTCAGATTTGAGCAACGTCGAAAAACTGACTCTTTTTAGGGAATTCGATAGTATTTTACAACTTGGATTTGAGCAAAAAAATGAAAAGCCTGAGAAAAAAGCAATTCCTGAAGAAATAGAAAGAATGTTGACTGAGCGCGCCACTGCCCGCGAAATGAAGGATTGGCAGAGAGCTGATGAGCTGAGAAATGAAATCTTGATGGCAGGTTACAAAGTCGAAGACGTTGCTCTCGGCACGCAAACAGTTGAGCAAATTGACTAAAACTGTATACTACTAGGTATTATGCCAAAACAAACAAAACCACAAAGAAGATTAGTGATCCCAAAAAAGGGTAGGAAAGTTGCTGGCGTCGCCGCTGCTTTTGCCAATTATTTTGGTATAGATGTCACCCTCATTCGCATTGTTTGGCTGATTTTATTCATTCCTGGGGGTTTACCTGGACTTATTCCCTATGTCTTGTGTTGGATCGTGATTCCGCAGGAAGAGTAGGTGAATTCTTTTCACCAAGAAATCTTTAGATTGCTTCTTGAAAATAGCAGTCGCTATTCTGATGAAAAAAAAGCAGATTTTGTTGAGCACTACTGCGGCACACCTCGAAAGTTACTCGAAATAAAAACAGCTGTAAGGCGCAAACTCATTAAAAACTGGTGTAAAAAACACGTAGATATTTCTGATGAGCAGTTTCTTGATTTGCTCGACTCTTTATATAGCGGTGAACTTTATGACGAGCGAATTTTGACCGCTGATTTGTTAAGTTTTTTCTCAGATTATCGAAAGGTGTTGCCGGTTGAACTTTTAGGCAAATGGATCTTAAGATTGGAAGGTTGGGCGGAAATAGACAATACTTGCCAGTCGGGCTTCACTGCCTCAGAAGTCTTGGCGAGATGGAATGAATGGCAGCCATTTTTGACGAAATTATCTGAAAGTAAATCAGTCAGTCAGAGAAGGGCCAGCCTTGTGCTTTTAGTAAAGCCAATTCGTGAGTCAGATGACTTGAGATTGCAACGACAAGCCTTTATAACTATCGAAAAACTGATGATTGAAAAGGATATTTTGATTACCAAAGCGATTTCTTGGTTACTTCGTCAGCTTATTACCCATCACATAAGTGAGGTCGCAGCTTTTCTTGATCTTCATAGCGAAAAGATTCCCAAAATAGCCCTCAGAGAGACGAGAAGAAAACTGGAGACGGGGAAGAAGTAAGACTCTACACTTTGCGTAAGACTAATGCTTCATAATTTCTGAGTAATATTGACTGTTTGATAAAAGTAGACTAGACTTAGTCTAGTTATGAAAATGATAAATATGTACTTGGCAAAAACTCAACTATCAAAGTTGGTTGACATAGCATTGAGTGGTGAAGAAGTGGTGATTGCGAAATCAGGTAATCCACTTGTCACTCTCGTGCCGTACAAGCCAACAGCGAAAAATAGGGTTCCGGGAAAATTTGTAGGCAAGATAGTCATCCCTGACGACTTCGATGCTCCCATAAAGGAGATTGAAGACTTGTTCTATGGAGAAGCTGAATTATGAAGTCATATCTTCTCGATACTCACTCCTTCCTATGGTGGATTACCGAAGATGCCAGGATGAAAGACAAGACAAGAAAGTTGCTAGCTGGGGGGCACAATCTAATTTATGTAAGTCTTTGTAGTGCCTGGGAAATTGTTCTAAAACAAGAAAAGCGACAGGACTTTGTTGTAAGAGTCCCCGTCGAGGAGATATTTTCAGAAAGTCAGTTCAAAATTTTGCCAATCTCATTAGAGCATATTGCTGGTCTTAGCAAGTTGCCTAAAATTCACAAAGATCCATTTGACAGATTACTGGCTTCCCAGGCCATAGTTGAAGATTTGATTTTGGTCACAAATGATGAAAAGCTGCATAAATACCCAATCAAGATAATTGCCTGTTAGTCGAAAATTTCATTGAGTGCTAGAATAACCAGGCATGTCACCACTCTTTCAATTACTTTTGCTTGCTTCTTTGGGAAGTTTTCTTGGCTTAATCGGTGGCATCGTTATGCTTTCCAGCAAAAAATGGTCAAATGCTCTAGAGCATCACGCCATTTCTTTCGCCGCTGGAGTTATGATCACAGTTTCTTTAGTGGGAATTTTGCCAGAGTCTGCAGAGTTCATCGGCCACACAGCATATGTCGCCATTCTTCTAACTTTTTTGGCAACATTTCTTTTCGAGCGACTTTTTCTTGGCATTCACCATCACGATGAGCACGAAGGTTGTAGCGATCATAAATCATCAATTCCATCTGTGTTGCTCGGGGACACTATTCATAACTTTATTGATGGCGTCGCCATTGGCGTGAGTTTTCTTGCATCTCCAGGCTTGGGTCTTGTTACCGCGGTGTCAACCTTTCTTCACGAGATTCCCCATGAGATCGCAGATTTTGGCATTCTGCTAAAAGCAGGCTGGAAAAAAAAGAGCATTATTTTGGTTAATATTCTCTCTGCGACTATCACTCTTATCGGGGCTTTAGCCGTTTATTTCTTTCCAATTAGCGATTATCTAATTGGAATTCTCTTAGCTGTTGCAGCTGGAATTTTCCTTTACCTTGGCGCCAGTGATTTTCTGCCCCAAACAAGAGATCATGATCACGAGGGCTCGAAGATTAAAGGTATTCTGCCGTTGATTTTGGGCGCGCTGATTATGCTCGCAGTGATGGAGTTGGTGCCGCACGGGCAGTAGACTTCTATTAGTTTTATGAATATCGATGTTTTCTTTACCATTATTTTGGGAGCCGTGGCCTCTATCTCTTTAATTCTTTTCAAAAAAGCAAATGACAAACGATTTTCCAGCTGGACTTACAGTTTTTGGTGGTCGGCTTTAGCCGTACTTTTTATTTTTCCCTTTGCGCTCAGCTATTTCGAAAAACCTGAGTCTATTCTAGCTCTTACTTTTCTCACAATGTCAGCTCTTACCTGGACCTTAGCTAGTGTGACCACTATGTTTGCCTTTAAGCACGCTGACGCCTCTATAGTTATGCTGGTGGGCCGCCTCAGTAATGCCAGCATTTTCCTTGTGGGCTGGTTGTACATTGGTGAAAAAATTGGCATTTATGCAGTGTTGGGACTTCTCCTAACTCTGCTAGGAAGCTTGGTGATTATGTTTAAAAAAGGGAGTATTAGGCCGAGTAAAGGCGTGCTTCTAAGCATGGTTCCTGTTGCATTTCTGACTGCCGCTTTTTATTTTGACAAACAAGCGGTGGCGACATTTAATCCGATCAATTTTATTTTCTTGCAACAGCTGATGCAGACGGTTTTTTCCTTTTTTGGTGTCAAAAATAAAGCTGAAATAGGTCAGTTGTTTGCGGAAAAAAAGAAATTACTGATTCCAGCTATTGCTTGTTTTGTGATTGGCTACACAGGATTTATTGCATTGCTTGGTAGAAACAACCTGAGTGTTTTGCCACTGACTTACGAGACCACCGTCTTTCTTGGCAGCATGATGCTTGGAGTTATTTATCTTGGAGAGAAAAAGCAACTTGCACAGAAGGTGGTTGGGACGATTTTGGCGTTGGCAGGAGTAGTATTGTTGTCGTTTTGAGAAGGGAATTATGAAACTACAAAACAAAGTCGCCATTGTCACCGGTTCTTCCAGGGGAATCGGCAAGGCTACAGCGATTCTTTTTCATGAAGAAGGCGCCAAGGTGATAGTGAATTACAAGACAAATAAAAAAGCTGCTTTAGATGTAGTCAAAGGATTTGATAAAGGAAATTATCTACTTGTTCAGGCTGATGTTTCTAAAGAAGCAGATGTGAAGAGACTCGTGGCTGAGACCATAGAGAAATTTGGGAAAATTGATATTTTAGTAAATAACGCTGGTGAAATTATTAGGCCCGGGAACTGGAAGTCGGATGTCGAGACCTGGGACAAAACTTTCGCGGTTAATCTCACCAGTGCTTGGTTAATGACAAAAGAAGTTGTCGAACTTATGAAAGCGAATGGTGGTGGAGCGATAGTGAACATTGTTTCAGTTTATGGTTTTCTCGGAGCAGCTCCAGTTTTAGCTTATACCTCTGCCAAGGCAGGTCTGATCACTATGACAAAATCTTTTGCCAAAGAATTGGCGCCCGCGATCAGAGTCAATGCCGTAGCTCCAAGTAATGTCATGACGGATATGACCAAAGGGGCGGGTAAAGAACTTATTGAAACCTTTCGCAAACAAACTCCTCTCAAGCGCATCGCCGAGCCTGAGGAATTAGCTAAAGCAATTCTGTTTTTGGCTTCTGATGACGCGAGCTATATCACTGGCGAAATGTTGGTCGTGGATGGTGGGTATAGTTTGCGGTAGAGATTTAGTGTGAATATAGGGCGAGCAACACAACTCCTAGAACCACAACCGCTGAAGCAATGACTTTTTTCTTTAAGTTAGATCGATCTTTCAAAATAATGATTTCCAATAAGATTATCAGAAAAATTGATGAGTTATTCATGGCATCAACTGCGCCCACACTTCCACCTCGACTGTAGGCAAGAAATGTAAAGGCATTAAAAAGAGTGCCGAAGAATGCGGCGAAGATAATTGAGTAGAAGTTTGAGACAGACATCCGCCTGGCATCTTTATAAATATGATTGGGCTTAAGAATCAGACTGAGTACTCCAACAGAAGTTGACATGTAGGCTACGTACAACAGGGGATTCATATCTATCGCAAATGATTTATCAAGAGTGTAGGCAAAGCCAAAACAAATTCCACCTAAGAATGCGAAAAGATTGTATTTATCTATTTTTGTTTTTTTGTAATTAATCCAAACAATTGAGGTGAGAATGAGAAGGATTGCGGCGAATTTTGCAATGGACGTGCTTTCATCAAAAAAGATAATACCGAGTAGGGTGCTGATAATAATGGAAACACTTCCTAGAATAATCGAGATGCTTGGGCTATTTGATTTATAGCTGGTGTAAAAGAATGTGCCACCAAGAAAGTAGGCAAAGGCTAGGACTCCGAGCTTGAGCCAATTTTCTGCTCCGATCATGAGCACAATTTCTCCAAAGAAAAAGGCAAGAGTTAGTCCTCCTAATCCTTGAGCTATCCAGACGAAAAAGTTATTTGTGATGGCACTAATATTCACCTTCTGTGTCATCGAAATTTTTTGAGACAGCTCCGCACCAGCGAGAGCGAAGACGGAGAGAAGAGCCCAAAAATACCATGGCATATGGTCTGTATTCTACACTTTTCGTAAGGTTGGGGAGATATGATTTAGAAATGCGATTGTAATGAACCACTATTTATACTAAAATGAACCATACTGCAATATTTTCAAATATAATTACCATGATTTCCATAACAATTCACAAACTAGATGAAGAGCTTGAATCATCGCTTCGAAGACATTCTCAAGAGTTGGGACTGAGTCTGAACAAAACGATTCAGATCCTTCTGAGATCATCATTGGGGATAGGTTCAGGAAAGAAGCGAGATCTTTCAAAATTTTCAGGGACATGGTCAAAGGCAGAGTTTGAAGAATTCAAGCGAAATACAACTGCTTTCGACGAAATCAACCCAGCGGATTGGTTATAATGAAGTCAGTTCTAATTGATACCTGCGCATATTCACACTTACTTCATAAGCACGTCCTACTTCAAGAAATTATTGAGAATGCCGACAAAGTTTATCTTTCGCCAATTGTGATTGGTGAGTTGCTAGCAGGTTTTAAAAAAGGAAGTAGAGAGAAAAATAACACTGATATTTTGGAAAATTTCATTGGTAAGTTCGCTACTCTATGCGAAGTGACTTACGAAACCGCAGAGATTTATAGTGATGTTTACACAAAATTAAGAAAACAGGGAGCGCCGATACCAATTAACGACGTGTGGATTGCCGCGCAGTGTATTGAGTTAGGTGCGAAATTACTGACGTTCGATAAGCACTTTGCCAACATTCCTGGATTAAGAGTTTGGTTTGGTGCTTCTCCAGTATGCAAGTAACAGCCAAGACTTTTTCAAGTGACTATGGTAATATAGTCACTATAATGTCAGCAACAATCTCAAAATCCCAGTTTAAGCCAAAGGCGTTGGAATATCTGCGAATGGTTGAAGAAAAAAAGGAGAAGCTTGTGATTACGCACAAGGGAAAGCCGGTGGTTCAAGTTGTGCCATATGAAGACGAATCAGAAAAGATGCGCAAAAAGTTGGGAGAAGAAATTCTTGAGTATGTAGATCCACTTGAGCCAGTTGGACTAGAGGATTGGGACTTACTCCCATGATATTACTAGATACTCATGCAGTGCTTTGGTGGACGAGAGATCATTCTGAGCTATCAACGAAGGCAAAAAAAATTGTCGCTCAAGAGAGAGAAAAGAACGAGCTTGTTGTTTCATCCATTTCAATTTGGGAAATTGTACTTCTTGAAAAAAAGAAACGCCTAAGTTTCTCTAGAGGAGTTGAGAGCTGGATTGAGAGACTTGCCGCTATGAAAGAAATATCAATACAGCCAATCGATTTTTCTATTGCTCGCCTGGCAGCAGCTTTGCCTTATCCATACGGCGATCCAGCAGACCGATTTATTCTTGCCACAGCACAGTCATTAGCGATTCCTCTCATTACAAAAGATAAGCATATGCATACCTACTCACAAGTAGAAACAATCTGGTAAGTGCTACAATCAACTCATGTCTCTACAAGTCGGCATTGTCGGCCTTCCCAATGTTGGAAAATCAACTCTCTTTAATGCACTCCTGAAAGAACAGCAGGCTTTAGCAGCGAATTATCCTTTTGCCACCATCGAGCCCAACGTCGGTATTGTGCCAGTTCCCGATGTCCGTCTGGATAAACTCGCTGAAGTGGTTAAAACCACGGTGATTAAGCCAGCCACGGTCGAGTTTGTAGATATTGCTGGGCTAGTCAAAGGCGCTTCCACAGGAGAAGGCCTTGGCAATAAATTTTTAGCTCACATTCGCGAATCAGCCATTATTTGTCATGTTCTTCGTGATTTTAGCGATGAGAATGTTATTCGCGAGGGAGCAGTGACGCCAAAAGATGATCTTCATACCGTGAGACTCGAACTGCAGCTAGCAGATTTGGCCACCGTGGAAAAACAGCAGGAGCCGAAAGGCACAGTCGACAGGGCTGGAAAAGAGCGCTGGCAGATTATTTCTGCTCTAAAGAAGATCTTAATAGATGCAAGAAGCATCAATGAAATACTCGCTTCCGAAGACAAAAAAGCATCATATGGACTATCCCAGTTCACACCCGAAACAATTGCTAAGGTAACTCACGAGCTTTCGCTCCTAACAGCTAAGGAAGAGATCTTTGTGGTGAACGTCGACGAAGCTTCTTTAGGTCGAGATTTAGCCGAACTCACCGCAGAGCAGGCGACACTTCTGGGTGAAGATGCTAATCGAGTGATTGTGATGTGCAATCAGATCGAGAGCGAGCTCGCAGTTCTTACAGACGAAGATCGTTTCGCTTATCTTAAAGACCTTGGTCTCGATAGCGCCGGCCTCGATCGCTTAATCATCACGGCTTATGATGTTTTGAAACTCCGGAGCTTTTTGACAGCAGGAGAAAAAGAGGTCCGTGCCTGGACGATTCCACAAGGAACCCCAGCCCGGAAGGCAGCTGGTGTCATTCATACCGATTTTGAGAAAAACATGATCTCGGTGCGCGTGGCCGAGTACGCAGACTTTATCGCCCACAATGGCTGGAAAGGCCTCAAGGAGATTGGTAAAATGCGAACAGAGGGCAGAGATTACATAATGCAAGAAAATGACGTAGTTGAGTTTCTGATTGGAAAATAAGATGAAAACAGCCGTTATCACTGGAGCAAGCAAGGGGATTGGCCATGCTTTGGCTGAGGCACTAGCCCAGACAGGTGAGTGGCAGCTGACTTTAATCGCTCGCAGCGAAGAAGAACTCAAGAAGTTTGTTGAAGAACATGGTGATGCCCATACATATATAGTTGCTGATTTTTCCAAGGAAGCCGATGTGGATCGAGTGATTGAAATGGTCAAAAATCAGAGTGACCAGCTCGACTTACTCGCCAACGTGGCAGGCATTGGCGTTTACAAAGCACTTGAGGAAGTAGAGCGCCAGGCTTGGCATGATTCTCTGGCGGTGAATGTTACGGCCCCCTTTCTTTTGACTCAAGGATTCATGCCTTTGCTTGAAAAAGCGGAGAACTCACTTGTTTTAAGTGTTGGCTCTGGAGCTGGCTGCCTTCCCATGCCTGGTAGAAGTGTTTACTGCACCACCAAGTTTGCTTTGCGCGGAGTCATGTTGAGTCTTTCAGAGGAAATGGCCGGAAAAAGTCCTGACATTTCACTAATCACGCTTGGAAGCACCATGACAGGATTCGGCCCTCTTTCACTCGAGGAAAAAGAGACGCAAGAACTTCAAGGAAAAACTTATTTGACTATAAATACAGTCGTGAAAAAACTCATGGAAATTATCTCTGCGCCGAAACGAGAGAGCGAGTATACCTTGTATCCCTCGGCATATGAGGTACAATACTCGACTACATAGCCAAAAGTTCGTCAAGCGAGCGATCGCTTGAACCAGTAGCTCACGAACTAATGGCCTGACAGGAGCATTATGTCAATGAAATTATTACCGAAAAATGAAACTCGTCTTTACGAGATGACTTCCCTAATTCCAGCTAGTTTGACTAGTGAGGAATTTGAAAAGGTTAAAGCCGAAATTCTCGCCGTTCTTAAGAAATACAAAGCAGAGGTTAAGAATCAAGAAGATTGGGGCAAACAATCCTTGGCTTACACTATCAAGAAAGCTGGCACTCGCTATGACGAGGCTCGCTACATTCATTGGTTGATCGAGATGTTGCCATCTGCTGTCTTGAAAATCGACACCGATCTTCGCCACTCAGTAACTAGTCTTATCCGTCACTTAATTGTTTTAGAAGAGAAGGAACAGCCAAAAACTGAAGAAGTTGCGGCTGAACCAGTCGAAAATGAGGAGCGTGAATAATTACAACTTTGAATTCTACAGTTCGTGTCATACTGACGTTGTAGGATTGAAATTAGTAACACGTAAGAAAGGATAGAAATGGCAGTGCCTTCACTAAACAAAGTACAATTGATCGGAAATCTCACCAGAGATCCAAATCTTCGATACACAGCGAAAAATACGGCTGTATGTACCTTCGGAATAGCGACCAACAGAACTTGGTCCGGCGCTGATGGTGGCGAGAAACAAGAGAGTGTTGAGTTTCACAATATTGTTGCTTGGTCAAAATTAGCTGACATCTGTGGTCAAATTCTTCACAAAGGCGATAAAGCTTATGTCGAAGGTCGATTGCAGACGCGCGACTGGAAGGGTGAGGACGGATCAGATCGAAGAACCACTGAAATCGTCATTGATAACATGATTCTTTTAAGATCCAGATCTGGTGGCGGTGAGTATAACGCCAGCGATGATGACTACGCAAAGGGTCCTTCAGATGATGGAGCATCTAAACCAGCACAGAAGAAAGCTAGTAGTAAAAAGAAAAAAACACAAAATGACGACGACGATCAGGTAATGGAATCATCCAGCGCCGAAGATATCGCCGATGATGTGCCATTTTAGTAATTTGTAAGGGGAAAAATGATAAGAAAACCAATGAAAAAACCAGTTCGCCGTCGATCGACACCGATCATGACTTCGTTCTCATATAAAGAACCAAGGCTTTTAGAGCAGTGTTTGACTGAACAGGGAACAATTCTGACTCGTTTAGAGACAGGACTTTCTGAAAAGAATCAGCGACGTTTGGCGGTGGCCATCAAGCGAGCCCGATTCTTAGCAATGTTGCCGTTTACACAAACGCTCTAATTGCTAGTTCTCAAGAGAGTCGATTTGCGTACAATGGTGACTCGCGATGAGTAAATTCTTTCACTGGTTTCAATTGATTTTTGGGGTAGTTACTCTAGTCTTACTTGGCGTTGCTCTCCAGTTTCAGTTCAAAGTCGCCGAAAAATATCTTCCTCTCGAACGGATCAAGTCAGTCAAAGTTGGCAACACTTCCCTTGGTAAGGTTCTTAATGAAGCTCCTCCTGAAGAAATTGCTTCACAAGTAGATTTTTCTGTCTTTTGGGAAGCCTGGAATTTATTACAGCAGGATTTTAACCAGACTGACAAGCTTGACCCAGTCAAGATGACTGATGGCGCCATCGCGGGCATGACCGCCTCACTCGGAGATCCTTACACCATGTATCTTAATGTTCATGACAATGAGCGCACTGGCCAAGATCTGGCTGGTGCATTTTTTGGAGTTGGAATTGAACTTGGTTATGTTGATGGAGTTTTAGCTGCGATTTCTCCTTTGAAAGGTAGTCCAGCTGAGGCAGCTGGAGTCGAGGCGGGTGATTTAGTTATCAGAGTCAAGGATGAAGCCAAGGGTCTTGATGTGGCTACTGCTGATTGGACAATTATGGAGGCTGTTGATGCCATTCGAGGACCAGAGGGTTCGCCAGTTATTTTGACTCTATTCAGACAATCTAGCGGCAAAGAGCCTTTTGAAGTGACTATAAATAGAGGTGAAATTGTGGTGAAGTCGGTTGAGTTAGAATTTGTTGAAAATGGTGGCAAAAAAGCGGCTCACATATCAGTGTCTCGCTTTGGTGGCAGAACCATGGAAGAGTGGCATCAATCAGTCCAAGAAATTCTTACTAAGCGTAGCGAGATAGACGGTATTGTTATCGATTTTCGCAATGATCCAGGTGGATTCTTCGATGATGCTTTGAAAATTGCTAGCGACTTTATTCCCTCTGGCACGATTGTTACCCAGAGAGGTCGATATAATAGTCAGAGTTTCCCAGCTACAGGTAATGCTCGTTTAGCAGATATTCCTGTAGTAGTTTTAGTGAATCGCGGGAGTGCTTCTGCCTCCGAGATTGTAGCCGGGGCTTTAAGAGACAGATTAGGTGCGCCTATAGTCGGCGAAAAGACCTTTGGTAAGGGCACAGTTCAAGATAGGAGAGAGTTGTCAAATGGTGGTGCTCTGCATATCACCATCGCCCGTTGGGAGCTCCCCGGAGGTGACTGGATTCACGAGACCGGTATTCCTGTTGACAAGGAAGTCCTTGACAATCGTGACACCCCAGAAGACGAAGCGCTGAGCGTAGCCATCGGAATGCTATAATTAATTCATGCCCAAGCCAACCACTCGGTCTTTTTTACTCGGTTTATTAGTCTCAGTCATTGTTCTTTCTTCGTTTTTTCTTGGGGGACTAGCGGATCGCATCTTCGTACTTCGGCCGTTGGATTTCTTTGCAAATCGATCTGGCGGCATTTCCATTGGTAATCCTAGTCGAGCCGAAGGCTCCAAGCTTGGTCAGCTGATCGAAACTGGCATCATGTTGTCGATTCCAGATGTGGTCGACGCTGCTTCAGAGTCAGTCGTGACTGTTTCAGCCAAAACTCAACAACAAGTTTTCGACCCTTTTTCCTTTTTTGGCATTAATCGTGGTGGAGCTCAAGTGCAAGAGATCCAGCGAGATATTGGCACTGGTTTTGTTGTCGGCCCTAATCTGATCGTCACAAATAAACACGTTGTTTCTAATCCACAAGCTACTTATAAAGTCATTGATCTCAACGATATCGAGTATGAAGTTGGCAAAATTTATCGTGACCCGAGCAACGACTTGGCCATTCTTGAAGTAATTGGTTTTGATCATCCGGCTTTGCCGCTGGGCGACTCAAACATGATTCGCGTGGGCGAGAACGTGATTGCTATTGGTACGGCTCTTGGAGAGTTCCGACACACAGTGACGACAGGAGTTATCTCTGGACTTGGTCGCGGTATGGAAGCTTCTGGCGGTCCGCAAGTCGAGACTTTAGAAGGAGTCATCCAGACTGACGCAGCCATTAATCCTGGTAATTCTGGCGGTCCACTTTTAAGTGACAAGGGTGAAGTTATCGGTGTGAATGTGGCAGTTTCTACCAGTGCCCAGAACATTGGTTTTGCCATTCCGATTAATGTAGTTCGGGCTTCAGTAGATAACTTTAATGAGACCGGCCAATTTGATAGACCATTTCTGGGAATTCAGTATCAGACCATCACTGAGCAAGCCGCCTTGTTTAATGACGTCCCGCAAGGCGCTTATGTAGTCGCCCTGGTACAAGGTGCTTCAATTGAATCTGCAGGCATTAAAGCAGGTGACATTATTGTGGCAATTGACGGCGTAGTGATCAAAGACACAGATCTAGCAGCGATTCTTAATACTAAGAAAATTGGCGATGTAGTGACGGTGAGATTTTGGCGAGATAAACAGTTCAGTGAGACTAAAGTTACTCTGACTGCGGCTCAGTAGAGTAGTACTCTTCTCGAAGCTCGGTAAGCATATCGAGAATATTTCCCTCGAGCATGCCTGAAAGATTATGCCAAGATTGTTTAGTTCGATGGTCCGTAATGCGGTTTTGGGGGAAGTTATAAGTGCGGATTTTTTCAGCTCTCTGAGCGCGGCCGATTGCACTTCTAGCATCGCCAATTTCCTTGAGTCTTTTTTCTTCTTCGATTTCCCAGAGTTGAGAGCGGAGAAGCTCCATGGCGATTTTTCGATTTTGTTCTTGTTTCTTTTCTTGGCGAGCAGTAACTGCAATGCCACTTGGCTTGTGAGTAAGACGCACGGCGCTACTAGTTTTGTTAACTGACTGGCCACCAGCGCCACTAGAGCGCATGAACTGCCACTCGATATCTTCATCTCGGATGGTGACAGCACTGGCAGCTACCTCTGGCAAAACTGCAACAGAAGCAGTCGAGGTATGAATTCGGCCTTGAGATTCTGTCTCAGGTACTCGTTGGACGCGATGTACACCGCACTCTAGCTGAAAAACTTCATAGGCAGAGTAAACAGTTTCGCCAAGTTTTACAGATCCTCTAATTTTGACCACCATGTCGTCGATATAAGTGACGGCCAGTTTTTGGGTTTCACAGAATCTGAGATACATTCGCAAAATATCATTAGCCCAAATTTTGGCTTCATCACCTCCGGCTCCTTGGCGAATTTCAATGATGCAAGGGCCTTTAGTTGGTTCAACTCCTACTTCTTCATGTTGTTGGCTGGTGACATATTGCTCTGCGGCCGCATCAAGCGCAGCCTTTTGAGAGTTAAGCGCGGCGAGTTCTGTCTGGGCGAGTTCGGCAAAATCTGGATCAAGAGCCAACACCTGAGTTTCAGCAATTTTTGCTTCTAAGTTTCTAATTTGTTCGCTATAGGGATGAGATTCAGTCATAGGAAATATTCTGTCAGTATACGCGAGAAAGATGCGTAAGACAGAGTGAGTGGGCAGCTACTGATTAACGGCTGCAGTCGCAGCTTGTGGATTTTTGCCTGCTGATCGGACTTTTTGGCTCTGATCGCGCAGAATGTCTTGGTAAGATTGGCGTGGTCCGGTGGCGACTGGTTTCTTGGTTTGCTTTTTGTTGGCTGCCGCTTGAGCTACCTGAGCAACCTGTTGTTTCTTTAAGAATTTCTCGACACGACCCTGGCGATCGACAAATCTTTGTTCGCCAGTGAAGAATGGATGGCATTTATTGCAAATGTCGACCTGGAGAGAATCAGTAACTGATCCAGTTGTAAAAGTGTTGCCACAGCTACAAGTGACTGCGCAGTCATCATTCCAATTTGCGGTTACGTGTTTCATAAGAACAGCAATTATAGCATGGTTTGCTCTCGAGGGAAGTGGGGCGTCGGTGCTGTATACTAAAGCGCATTATGGACAGACTTTCAAAGTACCTAGAGAAAAACCCAAAAAAAGCTCTCACTTTCGATTTTGATGGGACTTTGGCGACAATTCAGGTGCCTTGGAAAATTTACTCAAAAAAGATGGTCCCAGCCATGGAGAAGCTTTCGAAGAAGCATAAGAGGGCTGACTTTATTAATTCCCATCTGTTTGAGAATGCGGTGGTCGCCGAGATTGGTGAAGCGGCCGCTAAGGAGCGCTGGCGAATTTGCGAGGAATTTGAAGTGAATGAACTGACTGGATTTATCGAGCACCACGAAATGACTAACTTCGTCAGGACGCATTCTGAAAATTATGCCTTTATTATTTGGAGTTCGAATGCGCGCCCAACCATCGAAAAAATTCTTAAAGAACTCGACATTTTACAGGTTTTTAATTTGTTGGTCACCAAAACCGATACCTGGTTAACTAAACCTGATCCAGAGGGTTTCAATCTTTTTGTCAAACAAGAGCTCGACACTTTACTGCCTGGCTGGGAGTTGAGAGACGTCCTTATGATTGGGGATAGTTTGTCAGATTCAGGAGCCGCCAAGGCAGTTGGAATGGATTTTTTTCAGTGTACTGAGAGCGCGGAAGAAGACTAGTAATTAGTTCTAGAAAATTTGTACAACAAGTTGTACAATTAAATCATTATGAGTACAGTTCAAGCACTACCAATTTCTCAAGTTAGATCTCAATTGCCCGGCCTTGTTGATGACGCTGCTGTGTTGTCCCACAAGGTTCTCATCACAGTGCAGGGTCAAGTTCGCGCCGCTTTGGTTAATGCAGAGGAGTTAGATTATTTAGAGGAAACAGTGAGTGTTCTAACTGATAGAGCGACAATGAAAGCTATAGAACAGAGCAAAAAGGATGTTATTGCTGGAAAAACAAAGAGTTGGCAAGATATTAAGGCTGAGCTAGATCTGTAGTCATGTACGGCATTGAATTTACTAGGTCAGCCGAAAAGTCGTTTTTAAAGATTTCCAAGAAGGAGCAGCTTAGGATCTCAAGCGCCTTAGATAAATTGGCTTTGGATCCGACGCTTGGTAAGCCACTCAAGGGTTCTTTAAAAAACTTCTGGAGTCTTCGAGTCGGAAATTATCGAGTGATATATATTACTCAAAAAGAAAAGCTACTTGTCATGGTTTTTGACGTCAGGCACAGGCGCGAGGTATATCGTCAACGCTAAGCGTTTCTTGTTCACCACTGACCAAATTTTTCAGCGTCACCATTCCTGACTTTGCCTCATCTTCACCAATAATCACGGCAAATTTTACCCCTATCTGATCAGCATACTTGAGTTGTTTGCCCAGGGAATCAACGCCTGGATAGAGCAGAACATTGCAGCCTAGCTCACGCAATTTCTGGGCCACTTCGGCTGATTTTTGACGAAGTTCTGGAGAAAAAACTGTGACGACGAAGTCTGCAGTCGATTTATCAGTTTTGATAAGACCAAGTTCTTTGGCTGCCTCGACCATACGATCAAAGCCAAAAGCTACGCCTACGGCTGGCACCGTGACCCCGCTTAGATCACCAATGAGATTGTCATAGCGACCACCACCGCCACACGATCCAGAACCATACTCTGGAACAACGATCTCAAAGATCATACCGGTGTAGTAGTCGAGTCCGCGCGCTAAAGTCGGCGTGAAGACGATCGAATCGGTTGGGATGCCGAGTGAAATCACCAAGTCCTTAATAGAGGTCAGGTTCTCAGAAGGCTTGGTTTTCTGCAAATTAGAAATCGCTTCAACTGCGGCCGTTTTTTCAAGACCCTTACTCACTAACTCTTCGATAACCTCCGACTCACTTTTCTTATCAAGTTTGTCGATCGTTTGGATGATCGAGAAGACATCGACAGTTTCTGTGGCAAAAGGCGAGAGCACAGAGAGTAGCGTCTGGCGATCATTGACACGAAGTTCAACTTTACCAAAACCTACCTCTTTAAAAGCGGCATAGCTGCACGCTAAAATCTCGGCATCGGCTATGGCATCTTTACTTCCAAAAATATCGAAATCGCATTGGGTAAACTCACGATAGCGACCTTTTTGGGGTTTATCTGCCCGGAAAACATTTTGAATCTGGTAGCGACGAAAAAGTCGTGGCAATTCATTCTGGTACTGGGCGAGTAGGCGAGCGGAAGGCACCGTCTGATCGTAGCGAAGCGCCACAGCCCGACCGCCTCGGTCCTCGAAAGAGTAGACGAGTTTATCGGCTTCATCGCCGTATTTTCCCAAGAGAAGGGACGCATACTCGAGAGTAGGAGTCTCAATGGGCTCGAAACCAAAGCGAATAAAAGCCTTAGTCACTGAAGCCTGGACGGCATCGCGGGCGCGTTTCTCAGCGGGGAGAAAATCTCGGAAGCCAGCTAGATTTTGTACTTTTTGTGTGTTTTTCATAATTTTCTTTCTTTATTGTAACCTAGTGCGGGCAAAGCTCTAGCCCTACCCGCACAATTTATTATTTTCACTCACAACGAATTAAGGCTGATTGTTTGTGAGCTGGCAGTCTTTCCACATCTGCAAAGTTTTGAATTGTCGACTGCAGCTTTGTCAAACCGTTTCTGTCGAGTTCTTGAAATTCAATAAACCTTCCAAATGTTTCTACGGACAGAGGCCCAAAGCTTCTTGCCTGGCCTCCTGTTGGCAGTACGTGATTAGCACCAGTAGCATAATCCCCAGCTGCCTTTGAGCTGAATGGCCCGATGAATACTGAGCCAGCCGCAGTGATTTTATTTGCAATTTTAAGCGGATTATTGGTCATTATTTGTAAATGCTCTGGTGCGTATTCATTTGCAAGTTCTACACATTCGGCAAGGTCTTTCGTCACTATGATCGCCCCATACTGCTTGAGCGACTCTTTAACAACCTCACATGTAGAAAGCGTAGCTACTTGCAGTTCTATCTCTTTCTGAACGGCGACTGCAAAATCCTTACTGTCGGTGACAACGATACCTGTGGAATCTGGGCCGTGTTCGCAGTCGGTGATGAGATCCGCCGCTACCCATGCGGGGTTAGCCTTTTCATCCGCAATAATTAAGTTTTCCGATGGTCCCGCTGGAGAATCAATTCTGATCTGTGGAAAGAGCGCCACTTTTGCAGCAGTTACATATTGATTTCCTGGACCAACAACAAGTCTTGCTCTGGGAATGGTCTGTGTGCCATAAGCAAGAGCTGCTATTGCCTGTGCACCTCCAACCTTAAAGATATCAGAAATACCTAGTCGATCAGCCACCACAAGAAGTTCTGGAGGGAGTGTTCCATCTGCTTGTGGAGGCACAGTGAGCACCAATCTTTGACATCCAGCAACGAGCGCGGGTATCGCACACATCAAAACGGTAGAGGGGTAATTAGCTCGTCCTCCTGGAGCATAAATTCCTACCGTTTCTTCTGGCAGCCACTTGCGCCAGACTCTTAAATTACCATTTAAAAGTGTCGTGACCTTCTGATTTCGGAGTCCCGTAAGTTGATCTGTGCAGACTGCGGTAATGTTTTCTCTTGTTTGTTCAAAGGCAGCAATGAATCCTGAAGAAACTCTTTTCTCTGCATCCAATATTTCTAGTCGTGAAACTTTGAGATTTTTAATTGGAATTTGGCGTCGTGCATATTTATCTAAAACTGCTTCGTCACCTCGTTTCTCAACCTCTTTAATCAGGGGCGTAATTGCCTTAACAACATTTGTTAATTCATTACCAGATCGTTCAAAGATTCTTTGCCTTACCATTTTTGGCATCTTTTTACTTGAGTAGATTTTAATAACTTGCATATTTAAGTCCTTTTATTGTTTCTATTATTTTGTGGCAAGCTGTAGCCTGGGTAGAAGCTTCTTCTGAAAGATCCGCTAGACCAGTCTGATAAAAGTTCTTGAGCAATATTTGCGCACCACTGCCCAAGTATTCCCTGGAAATCAGCAAGTCTTTGAACATCTTCTGGTTTAGCAGATGATTTTCTTCTTCTTAGCTCGTCAGATGCTTGGATGAACCACAGGCCAGCTTGAAATATCTCTGTAATTGGCCTCAAGCCATTATCTAGCATCGATGCTCCAGTCGATACAATATCGGCTGTGTAAGGTGCTTCGCCATCATCGGTATATAATCCCCAAGTGCTTTCACCCTTTCCATCGACACACAATATTTTTCCTGGAAGTATTTCTACACCTATTAATTGTTCTAGCCATTGCTTGGTCAAAACTGGAAAAGCAGCTACTACGATCGGATCAAAATCTGGATCTTGAAGCAGTAGTCTGAGTTTCTCAATAAAATCTCCTTGAGCTTTTCCAAGATCTCTTTCCATGAGCGTGACTGTCGGTTTTCTGCGCAGTAAACTTACGAATTCGCCATTCTTAAGCTTACCTTGATCGACTGGAAGATCGCCGACCCACCAATATGGGGGTGATGGAAGTTCCCCTTGACTGAATTTAATATCAGTGGCTCGATATTTTCCAGGTTTACCTGGGTCAAATAAATCAAGTTTTCCAGCTCGTGACTCAATTAACATATCAGAACCTGTGATTCCGGCCATTGCATTAGCTCTAGGATCTTCTACGGCGGCAGCCACTTCAGCAGGTCTCCTGGAGATTCCAAGAAGTGCTAGCCTTGCATTCCAAAAAAACTGTGAGCTTGGAGGATTATTTTCTCCACGCATGCGAACTGGTTCCCAAGGTATTTCAGCTTTGTCGCATAAAAACCTTATTGTCCCAAGTTGATCTTGATTTCCAGGAAGAGCAACTACTGTTGATTCCTTAATTAGTGTTTCTAATTTACTTTTCATTTCTTCTTTCATCACACCAAACCATTTTGATCTGGAAGCATAAAAAAGCTCCCTGGGGGGAGCGAGTCTTTGGTTTGGTGTATTTTATAAATTAATTAAACACGAGAACGCACTCCCATTATATGGAGGGAGTGATGATGGATGGCTAGTGTTTGACGATAATTGTTTATCATGCGTGGAGGGGATTGTAACAGCCTATAGTTGGGGAGTCAACTTATTGGTACCATGAATCGTCTTTATGGCATGTTCTTCCCAGGCTATTTTAGCCTGTTTCGAGTCTGAAACAGGGGTGCTGATAGACTCACCAATTTGAAATATTCTCTCTAAAGCAGAGTTTTTGCTAGTTGTTTTTTTAGTTTGTTTCATTGCAAGTTAATATTAAAACACATCAAGGATGGAATCAACTTTAATATTAAAGTTCACTATGAAATCGCCGTAATTTTATACTTTACTTCACCTCGAGGAGTAACAACGCTGACCTTATCACCAACGCGTTTTTCCATGATGGCCGAACCGATGGGGCTGGTCATAGCAAGCTTATTTGCCTGTAGATCAGATTCATGCTCGCTAACCATGAGATAGGTTTTCGTTCCCCGTGGTCCTGCCAGGGTGACGCTGGAGCCAAACTCGACGATTACGTGGACGCGTTCCTCAACTACAAAGGCGTCATCAAGTAGTTGATTTATTCGCCTAAGCTGCCTGCCAATCGACCCGAGCTCGAACTTGGCGTAAGTGTAGGCACCATTTTCAGAAAGATCGCCCATTTCGCGCGCGACCTTGAGGCGTTTCATGACTTCTACTCGCACTTTTCGTAGGCGAGAGCGATCGCTCAGTAATTTGTCATACGCCTTTTTGGTGAAGGGGATCGGGTTGCTGATTTTTATCATAAAATAAATGCCTTGTTTTCTAGTATTTTTTCTTCATCTACATAAACTGCTGGTTTGCTTACCAGCCCATCAATATGGATTGGCACGTTGTTTTCACCGCCAATGGCGCTGCTATTGCCGAAGGCGACATGAACAGTGCCGTAAGCTTTTTCAGCTTCAAGCAAGTTATCACAGACTCTAGCATTGATATTTGTTCCAATACCAATTTCCGCTACTATCATTCCTTTTTCACCATATTGAGATAATTTCTCCTGCAGATTTTTTGCTGCCACACCACCCGAAAACTTTACGGCAGAGCCGTCTTTAATCTCTACAGTGATTGGCGAATCAAGCACATCATCAGCGATAGAACCATCAATCACAAGCGTGCCGTTAGTAGTTCCTAGAAGTGGGGCAAAGAAAACTTCACCACTCGGCAGATTTCCAATTTCCCCTTGCGAGAGAAAACCAGTCTCGGCTTCGACGGCATCGGTGCGAATTCCAGCGGTGAGATCTGTGCCTTCTTCGCTTGTCACCCGAATGGTTTCACCAGCTCTCAATTTTTTCTCTAGAGATAACCCAAGTGTCTTCAGGGCTACATAATCTGTTTCCAGTGCCATTTTGATCAAATTTAGATCTGCGCCAGGGAGGCTTAAAGCACGGCCACCTGAGAGAAGAGCATTCTTTCCAGCTTGGGTGTGGGTGAGAGAGAAGTCAGTCTGAAAAATGGTCACACTCGCGTTAGTGGCAGCGGCAATGATTTCCTCCGGAGGTTCCTCTCCAGAGTGACTCATATCATGGAGGCAAACAAGTTCGATGCTTTCTGAAAGCTCTTGTGCGGCTGTCGTCCAAATAGCGGCTTCGGTCTTGAGCATTTCGGTGACGGTGACAATGAGAATTGTTTCGTTTTTACCCAAGGCCAAGTTGTTGCGTAAATATTCCGTAGCCAATCTAACAAGATCTTTGTCTACGCGTTCTTCTATGGTTGGAAAGTTCGGTCGGGAGATATACATGGTCAGCCATTGTAACAAACTTTGCTACAATACAGCCTGACAGAGTAGGGCCGGTAGCTCAGTTGGTAGAGCGCTGCATTCGCATTGCAGAGGTAGAGAGTTCGATCCTCTTCCGGTCCACAGTAAAGGGTTGGGATTATTTTCTAGTATACACAAGCGTTCTTGTGCCGTTAATTATCTCATTGGAAATAAGCTCTTTTTCACCAAAGGTATCGGATTGCGAATCCCGCCAACCTTCCCAGTCGATATCGCTCCTTTCAAAGAAAACAATAAGCTTGTCTGCTTGTGGATACTCAGCTATGTCAACAGCATTAAATCCAACTACTCGAAAGAAAAAACGATAATCATCTGCCTGTGGGGTTGAGTTTTGTTTGTCAATCACTGAGACAAGGGCAATTTTTTCTGTTTTTGATAGTTGGTTTATTTTGACAGTTTCACTCACCGTTGTTTGGAGTCTTCCAACTGTTCGAGAGTTTTGTGAGTAGGTATTGGTTCCAAGATTGTTGATTATTAGGAGGTAAGAAATTAGCCAAAAAACTAATAATAATTGACCCAGTTTTTTCCTGCTTAGGGCTTTGCAAATCACGAATGAAATCAAACAAGTAAAACCCAAAAGGTAGTAACCGAGAACGTGAGAAACAAACACGAGACTGAGGGTCGTGACGCCTGCTAATAGTAACCAAGCTCTATCTCGATTAGTACCCAAGATTATTGCGCTCATGACCGAAAGTCCAAGGATAATTTGTGGCAGATTTATCTGCTGAATGATAGTGATAAAGTTAGCCATTCCAGAGTAGGTAAATGCTATGCCGGTTTTTGCATCGAGTGAAAGCCATTGCCTGGTCAGAAAACCTTTGGTTATAATTTCGAACATAATAATAGGTATCCAAGGAAGCAGCAAGCCAAGTAGCAATAACAAAAAGTTGTTTCTTTTTTTAGGTGATTTCCACCATTCAAAAAGTAGGATTGGCAGTCCGCAGAGTGCGGCGGGATGGATACTGATTGCGATGCCAAGAAGTAATGCTGACAGAAAGTTCATTTTTTTAACATGCAAGAGCACGAGAGACCCTAATAGCCAAATCACATATTGATGTCCGTTCCAAGGCTTTGTAACAATTTGGGTAAACCAGGGAGAAAGAACCAGGGCCAACACTAAGGCCAGGTTGGAGATAAAGAGCTCCTTCTTTTTTTCAAGAAGAATCAGGCTGAGGGCGCCAATCGCAAAAACTGCTTGGGAAAATACGAGAGAGTAGGCACTGCCTCCGGTAAGCAAAAGCCCAGGAAAAAGTAAGTAAAAATAAAGTGGGCTCGCTGGAAATCCGACGCTGAATTGTGGTCCAAGCCAGACAATGCGGTGAATCCAAAGGTTAGACAAGGCATTTAGATCTCTGGCATTATCAACGTTTATGTCAAAAGATGACATGCCTCTAGAGATCCAGAATGTGAATAAGCAAGTAAAGAGCAATGAAACAAGCAATAATTTTTGTTTGTTTCCCATTGCGTTATTGTAAGCTATAAATTTGGTCCGCGCATTCGAGACAGTAAAATCTAAAGAGATTTTGGTAGAAGTAAATAGCTGTTAAGAGTTCGATCCTCTTCCGGTCCACAACAGCCTCGAGACGAGTGTATAATTATTTTATGTCTCAATACATTCAGATACTTCAGCACGATAATCTAAAACCGCTATTTAGCCAGTACGGAGTGAATTACTTGGCCATTTTCGGCTCAGCAGCCAGAGGAGATGAAACTCAGGAAAGCGACGTTGACCTTATGATTGATTTTGATCAAACGCAGTCGTTGTTTGACATTGCTCGAGTGAAAATGAGGCTAGAAGATGTTTTGGGCAAAAAGGTTGACATCACTATGAGAGGAAGTGTCAAAAAAATCTTGGAGCCATATATAAATAGAGATTTACAAATGATTTATGAAAAAAACTGATTTAGTCTACGTCCAAGATATGATTGCCTCGATAAATCAAATCGAGAAATTTCTTAAAGAGACAGACTTCGATGGTTTCGTTCAAGATGACAGGACGCAATTTGCAGTTTTTTATGCTTTAGAAGTTGTCGGTGAAGCCGCAAATAAACTTTCAAAAGAATTCAGGGCTGAGAATTCTCAGGTGCCTGTGAGAGAGGCAGTTGAAATGAGAAATATTCTTATCCATGGTTATGATGAAATCAAACTGGAAATAGTTTGGAAAACTATTTACGATCATGTGTTTCCTTTGAGGAAGCAACTTGAAGAGATTGCGGCCAATATACCTCTTGATCAGAGGTAGAGAGTTCGATCCTCTTCCGGTCCACAATATCGTGTCACAAATAACTTGATTGTTAGCCACTTCACATTTTGATATATTTTGATACAATTAGAAGATTATGTTTACTCAAGAGCTAGGCGGGAAATTAAAGGAGCAAGACTGGGGATTAGAGGCGGATCTGCTTGAGGTTCAGCGAGCAGAATTGAAACACTATGATGCCATTAAGCAGAGAATTATGCAGCATCTTTTATTGTTGGGTTAAGTGACATTTCGCGTTGGTTTTTTAGTTACTTTCCATTGATTTATAGCATATAATCTCATCACTTTAAGGTGTTGGGAGATTAAATGACGAAAAAAAACGATGTTTGGTGTGTCAAAAACCCATGCAGAAATGGGGTAGAAATAAGAGTGGTTCTTATCGATTTCGGTGTCTAAGCTGCGCTTCATCAGCAACCAGAAAAAGACCTGATATTACTTCCCTAAGTCATCAGAAGCTGTATGAAAATTGGCTTCTTAATAAACTCACTCTTACAGATTTTGGTATTAAGTATGGAGTCAGTCGTCGAACTCTGGATAGATGGTTTAAACCCTTTAGAGACAAAGATATTACACCCATAAAGCTGGATGTCAGGGGTGGTGTTTTAATCATTGATGGTTATTGCTTACAGCGTGGCGCTACTGTTCTCATTGCCCAAACAACCAGTAATAAGGTGGTTAACTGGTCATTCACTTGCACAGAGAACTTTGAAACCTGGTTAGAGTTTTTCAACAACATTCCATCTTTTCCAAGGGTCATAGTCTGCGATGGTCAAAAGGGTATGTTAAAGGCGATTAAGCTCCGCTGGCCTGGAATAGCTATTCAGAGATGTCAGTTCCATGTTATCCATCATGTCAACATACTTCTAACCAAAAAGCCGGAAACTAGAGCGGCACAGAAACTAAAAATAGTTGTTCAAGATATTATCAATATCAAAACACGAGATGATTTAAAGATTTGGCTTGTTAATTACAAACACTGGCATTTAGATTTCGGATCATTTCTTAAAGAGAAAACTTATCAAGCTGATAACCTAACCCTCACTGGAAGACCTAAGTGGCACTACACCCACGGCAGATTACACGCAGCCCACTCTCATCTAAAGAATGCTTTCCCTAGTCTTTTTCAGTATCTGAAAATAGCAAGTGTACCGAACACATCAAACAGAATAGAGGGAGGAATCAACGCACAAATACAACGACACGTTGATTTTCATAGAGGCACAACCCTCTTTCAAAGAAGACAAATAATTGCTGCATTTCTGAAACAAAAACAACGCTAAAAACCAACGCGAAATGTCACTTAA
>PFLP01000012.1:0-2496 GCA_002784625.1 Candidatus Pacebacteria bacterium CG_4_10_14_0_8_um_filter_42_14
AGAAAACCAACGCAAAAGTTTACTTAGGCCGTAATCCAAGAATAAATTGGAAAGACCAAAAAAGTTAACTTATTTGCGAGCCATGATGCGTCAGAGCTGACAGTTTTTCCGGCAATCGCATCTGCTCCTGTTTTCTCAAAACACCTTTCAATACTTTCTATCCAATTATCAGGCAAAATGGTATCGGCATCAGTAGAAGCAATAATGGGTTGCCCAGCCGCGAACCAACCGCAGTTCCTAGCATTGGCGACTCCTGGCTTTAGCTCTTGTAAGACTCGATATACTACTCCTTTTTTCTCAAAAGCTTCTTTATATTCCATTACGATCTCAGTTGTCTTATCAGAAGAGTTATTATCGACAATAATGACTTCACTTGGCAACAATGTCTGTCGCAGTAGCCCCTCAATGGGTGAACTTATCCAATCCTCTTCGTTGAAAGCGGGAATAACAACTGAGACGGGTGCGAATAGCTTATCAATCACCTATCTATCGTACATGAAATTTAAAATCAAATATGCAGAATAAATGCCCAATAAGCAGTTGCTATATCGCTCCCTCCTGGCTACAATGCAGCATGTCATAGACTCCGCAATTGTAGAGTCGGCACATTAACATCGATCCTCGGTAGCTCAATGGCAGAGCATCCGGCTGTAAAAAATTGCAGCTTCCAGTGGAAACACAGGAATGAACTGTGGGTGAATTGCGGGAAACCTTCTGCACCTAGTGCAATGGCAATCCGCAGCCAAGCCCCAATTTGGGGAAGGTTCAGAGACTAGGTGATTACACCCAGACTTGTTTAAAAAGCAAGCAGAGCGCCCACCACCTAAATTTTTAATGAAAATTTAAAACATGGTGAAGATATAGTCCATGCCGTATAGAAATATATGGGTTTCATGTAACCGGAGGGTTGTAGGTTCGAGTCCTACCCGAGGAGCCATCGTTGACTATCAGCACAATTCAAGATTGTGTCAAAGGGTTTTATCGCTTCGTATCGAAGCTTTTTTCCATCTAGAGTAAGGTTCGAGAGTACTAACTTAATAATTTGACGTTTGTGCTCGACTTTCGAACTTTCAAATAGCTGCTTTGCTCGTTTCGATATTTCTAAGATGTATTTAGCCGAGATAAAGTATTGGTCGTCAGCATCTTGGAGCAGTGACAGTCTAGAATCCATGTCAGCGAGTTGTTCTTTGAAGTTACTGTCATATTTGTCATATTCATCATCAGTAATACGCTGTTGCAACCAAGCCTGATAGTTTCTATCTCGCATTTGTTGATATTTTCTCTTGTTCTTAAGCAGCTCAGATTCTTGTTCATCCTTAAACTGAATTTTGCTATTATGAAGCACTTGCATGTCAGTCGTAATCTTTTCTAGTATTTCTTCTGGCACGGTAAGTTTTTCAAATAGAACAGAAAGCTGCTCTGTTATTTCTTCCTCAGTGATATTTTTTGCGCCATGATTGCCGTGGTATTGAGTACAGTGATAATACTTATGACCTTTTTTCGGATCTGGGCAAATGCTACAACCACAATCATTGCAGCGAATTAGCCCCTGGTACAAACTCTTGGTCTTACTTTTGTACTTGGAGCGCTTCGTACTACGACCACTCTTAACAGCCTGTACATCATCAAAAAGGCGCTTGCTCAATAGTGGGGGATACTTTGTGTGCATATGACTTTTCCTTCCAAAGCATGACCCCATAATAGAAAGGATTCTTAAGAATCTTATCGAGATAACCCTTGGACCAAGAAATGTCATATACTTCCTTAAGTTTTGCTCGAACTGAGTCCATTGAATAAGCACCAGACGCATACCACTCATAAACTTTCTTAATGATGGCGGCTTTGTATTCGTCTACTTTGATCTCGGTTTTATCATCATTGACTCGATAATTTTCATAGCCGTATGGGGCCTTGGATGGCCATTCACCTACTCTCAGCTTCTGCTCAATAGCTCTTTTTACTGAGTCACTAATGGCATCCGAGTAATACTTAGCTAGACCGAGATTGATTCCAAATTGGAACTTCTCAACGGCTGAAATATCCTTATGAATAACCTGTCCATCGGATACAAAATGCAACTCAATTTTTCCATCAACTGCTTGCTCATAGAGATCAGATACTCGTTTATCAAATACATTTCTCGAAAGCCTGTCTACCTTATCAAATCCAACCGCAGTCGGTTCTTTGCACGTAGCGATAAATGCAAGCACTTTGTCAAAATCATCTCTTCTATCCTTAAACGCACTTTCATCGAAGCTAAAACGCTGGATGATAGGGAAATCTTTTCGTTTGAAATACTGATCTATGCGATGCTCTTGAGCGGGCAATGAATTACCTGCGTCTTTTTGTTCTTCGGTGCTGACTCGGGCTACGAGAATGGCATTCATTTAATAAACCTAATTGGCTTTGTTGCATAACTCAAATTTGAGGCGTGATAGCTCTGTTACTTTCTGGTTTCCTACGGTACCACATAACTATCAGGCATTCCTTGTGCGG
>PFLP01000012.1:2531-5347 GCA_002784625.1 Candidatus Pacebacteria bacterium CG_4_10_14_0_8_um_filter_42_14
CCTCTTTAACAATGATATATCCCCCCGTAACTGGCATTAGCCCATCCCATTTTTTGTTTGGAAACATTCCTAAGGCGATAGCCCCTAAGAATCTCTTAAAAAGATAATCGACTTCCATAAATGAAAACTTCTTTTTGTTGTTTTCTATTAAGCTTGTTAATTTGCTGCCAAATCCTAAATAATAATCAAGTAATACAGATGCTAATAACTTAGAAAAGCTGCTATCAATCTTCCTAAGGTTGCTATCAAAAATTTGGCTCTCAACTTTTTCAAATGAGATTTTCCCCTTTTTTTCTCTGACTCTTGCAAGACGATCTTTTATCTTTGATCTGGTTTTAATCAAGTTAATTTCTTCAATATCAGCACTTGATAATCCTTCAACTAAGTACGTGAAGTTGGTTGACTTTGATGCATTTAATAAAGTCGATGGCGCTGCAAGCATTGACTTTATACTGAATCCTAAGAGTGGTTGCTTAAATAGCTCTTTGTTATTTTTGACTAGGGCATGAATATCAACTTTTTTTTGCGAACCTGCTTGAATTTGCTGACAGCGTAATTTGTCTACCAGAGAACCTAGTTGTTCTGTCGTGAATGTTCTTTCTTCGTTGTTATTTATCTCACTAAAAACAGATGAAATTTTTTCGGCAATTTGCCCTTGATTAACCTCTCCAATTATTTTTTGCTCACTGTCTGAAATAACAATGGTTCCAGGAATCTTCTCTAGGTCGTATGAAATTTTTCCTAGTCTTTCGTCACGAAATACTTTCAGAACTATATAAAAACTTTCTTTATCTGGCTTTAAATACTTATCAGCCAGAAAAAGGCGCCCTTCTCCAATCAGCTTTAGAAGCACATAAAATTCACTCCATTCACCTTTATTCGCTTTTTGCACTTAACTCCTGTAGTTTATCTACTATCTCCTTAGCGGTGGCGGCAATGGCTGTCACGGCAACACTATTTCCAAGCTGTTTGAAAGTTTGAGTCTCTGATACTGGAAATGAAAAGCTATCAGGCAAGCCCATCATTTTTTTTGCCTGATCTATGGTTAGGGTTACTACCTTTCCGTCTACCAAGTATGAATCCCAATTTCTCCTATCTGCAATGCTTGAATGCCTACCACCAACTCTTAGCGTGTAACCGATCTGCTTATCACATTTTCCACCGAGCACGTCCGACATAGTGTATTTTAGTTCCTCCTGGGGCTCTGGAAACTTAAAATGCACTTTCCCAAAGCGTTTTTTATCAAACCCCACCATAAATAACCTTGGTCTGTGCTGTGGCAACCCAAACTCTGATGCTTTCACAACCTTATAATCAAAAGTGTATCCAAGTTCATTTAGAATGATGTTTCTAATAGCAGCAAAAGTTCTGCCTTCGTCATGTTTAAGCAGATGACGTACATTTTCAATAAAAAAAGCCGAAGGCCTTTTCTCTCTTAAAATTCTTACAATATCGTTGAAAAGAGTTCCTCTCGGGTCGGCAAACCCTTTTTTGTATCCAGCTTGGCTAAACGGTTGACACGGAAATCCACCAGTCAAGATATCAAATTCTGGAATATCGTTCGTACTTACTTTGGTGATATCCCCCGCAAATAACTTTTCGTTGAAAATTCCTGGTGAAATGCTTTTGAAATTTTCTTCGTAGGTCAGCCTTGCATACTTGTCCCATTCAGAGCTAAAAACGCATTTAGCCCCAACAGAATGAAGTGCCAAGTGAAAACCGCCAATACCTGCAAATAAATCAATAAATGTGAAGCTATGTTTTTTCAACATTCCTTTCTTCAAGAAATATATTAAGGTCATTTCTCTTTATTCTGTGCTGTTTACCAGCCTTAACGGCAACAAGCTTCCCAGCCTTAATCCACCTATAAACAGTCAAGTAAGCCACCTTCAGCTTATCCGCAACTTCCTGGATTGAGTAGTATTCGTCAGTTAATTCCATATTTATCATTGTTTATCAAATACTGCTCGTAGTCAACCATATGAACTGGCTCATAAGTGACCAGTTTTTGTCGCAGCTCTAGCAAAGGATCGATTCTATCTGGGTAGCTAATTGCATTCATTTCGGCAATGAATCTATACCAGCTCTTGTCTGAATAGCAGAACATGATCTGCCGAGCTTCCCTCAGACCCATCTCATCAGTTATTGCTTTCATACCCGCTATCTTAAGAAGGGTAGAGGGCTTCATCTTTGGAAGCTGGACCATGATTTGTAACAATAGTTTCTTGGTTGTCCATTGCTTAAAATCAAGTAGCGCTGGTCTTTTACTTCTAATGTCATCTAAATAATATAGAAGTACTTTCATAGCGTAATCAGAGCGGAAGAGAGCTTGGAACGTAGGAGGCCTTTTTATACCGACAGTTTTGAAAACAGATTTTATTTTGGTTCTGGTGTTAAGCCGAACTTCAAATCTTAGGACCTCAAAAAACTTCCTTTGTTTGGACAGCGTGTCAAAAAGACCTAGTTGAACTTCATTGTCATTTTCGAAAGCTTTGTCCATAGACACATTTGCCTGCTGTAAGTCCCGTATTTTGTCATAGAAGGCAACCTCAAATGTTTTGGCATGGGTTTTAAATAAATGACCCTCATTTCTATATGCATCTTTATTTGTATCCATACGCTTACTGATATTTGCCTCAGCAAGAGTGTCTAGCCAATACTTGGGAAGTCTTCCGTCTGTGAGTACTATATTTTTTGAGTAGTGAATGGCAGAAACGGGCGCCGAAGCTAATACAGAGCGGTATATGAATACCCCTTGATCCTTGAGTTTCTCATGTAGCTTGTCAATCACAGTGTCAAAATCAGAGTCTATGAGT
>PFLP01000012.1:5364-10023 GCA_002784625.1 Candidatus Pacebacteria bacterium CG_4_10_14_0_8_um_filter_42_14
ATGCATGAGCTTTGGTAGTGACAGCTCAATTTTCAATGACATGCCAAAACTACCGCCATTGGTAAATCTTTTTGTTAGAGATAATCTTGCGCTGTAGTTACCAGCTCTAAGATCTGAAGTCGTGGGGTTAAGCTTGCAAACCAAGTATCCACGACCACCAATGTACCCGCTTCTCGTGAGCGTCCTAACCGATGGCTGGAATCTATCTGGCTCATTAATTGAAAAACCTTCAGAAAGAACTAGTACTATTGTGTCAAGCATGACAGCCTTCTTTCTTTCTTTTCAGACGCTTCTCTTTGCTCTCTGTCGATTTCAATTAGAAGCGAAAACAGATCGCGAATTTTGGAGACACTCTCATTGTCAAACATTAGATCTGCGGGACGGGCGTTTGGATAAACTGTTTCTGATTCCATTAGACTCTAAAAATAGAGCAGGAGGCTTAAAAGGTCGACAACATAGCAGAAAGCAACAGTCGTTACTTTTATACTTGTTACTTTTTTCTTTTGGTATATCTGTAGTACGTCATTTTGACGCTCTGTTCGTTAACTTTTCCATCAATCACATCAGGGTCGTCTTGGAACATATCGCAGACAGTGTCAGTTACTTCCTTAAATGATTTGCCACTTTCTCTCAGCTTCACAATCTCGAGTATCCTGGGAAGCTGCTTATTCCTTGTGACTGCTGCCTTGATACCCCTGAAGTTTTCGTTGCAGGCAAGCAGTATTCTTTCTTTATTCTGATCTAACCAATTCTCTAAACCTTTTGCTGAGATTGGCCTGGTAATGAAAAGCTCAACAATTACCCCCATACCTGGCACATTATCACTAGTTCCATAAATGGCTTTATCTCTAATTTTCGTGGCTGGAGGTTTGCTAAGATTTGCTCTGAGTGAAGCGTCGTTATAAGAAAGGCCTGATTCTACAAACATCTGGGTCTCTTCTTGGCTTTCAACTAGGTCAAATTTCTCACACAAAACGAAAACATCTGATTGAAACTTTTTTTGTAAGGGATTGTTTTTAATGAATCTTGAATCAAGTTCCATTAAGTCGTCAATCTCAAATATCCCGTCATCATTAATCTTTATATCGTAAGCTTTTCTAAGTTTGGCTACTTCTAAACAAAAAAAGTCATTACATTGGTAAAGCAGCTCAAGTGTGGAGATTGCAAACTCGTCATGTATTTCTGACACTTATCCAGTGTAGCAAGTTGCGACCTTTCGCACAATTTCTCAATCATTTGTAATAGACCTATAATTATTTGACATCGACTGACGTCGTATCTATAATACGCATCTAATACATACTTAATAAGAACATATGTCAAAAAAAACATTTGATAACAAAGAACAGTGGCTCGGCTTTCTAAAGACGGCGCGCAATGAAAGAGACAACGGCGCTGATGGAGTTGGGTTATTCGGCAGTAGATCTAGAGGAGACCATAAACCTGGAGAAAGTGATGTTGATGTCTTTGTCGAAAAAAATGTTCATCAAATGGGTGAATATACTGGACACGATGGACAAAACATCCAAGTTGTAAGGGCTCCTGGAAAGATCACTGATGAAAGTGCGAATGGAAAAGCCCTCCAAGCTATGAAAGATGAAACCAGATGGGTTTGGAGAAGAAAAATAGAGTAGTAGTAGTTTTTAGTCAAAAAAAGAAGCTTGAAAATGGTAAAATTCGCCCTATGAAAATTGAGTCTAGAGTAAGACATAACATTCGTTCAGCTCAGTTACTTTACGAACAGGCTTTAGACGCTAATGTAGATCACGGATGTGTTGATTTGTCTCTCCATTCGCTGGGTGCATCACCTCATTTAATTGATCTGACATCACCAATCGACTCATCAGCTCAGAGGCTGTTGGAGCTGGTGTGTCGCAATGGCTTCACACCTTCTTGGATGATTGGAATTGGACCAAGATTATGTGGAGAACAAATTGAGGAAATTTTAGAAAGCAAAAGAAGCGATTTGCAAGTGCCTCTGAAGGGGAAATTAGCTGGGTTTCTTGGGATTGAGCACTATGAAGCTGGTCCAATTAGCAGTCATGTATTTTCCATAATTCCGAGACAGCACCTTCCCAGAGATCTGCGGCGACAATTAACAAGACAAAAGGCATATGCCGTGTTCGACACAAATGGGTTGGGCGCATCAATAATAACAACAGATGATCTTGCTAGATACGCCGATAATGTTATCGAAAGAGGAGGCACTTTTGACATTGTTCAGCTTCGAAAATGAGCAAATATTAATCTTTGAAGTGATATAATAAGATATACTTAATTCAAATGATCGGAGTCGTATGCCAATAACCCATGAACAGCACCTTCCAGGCGATAAGATTTTTGATGCTGGTTCTTCTGCTAGAGCAAGCCGCAAAGCTGTCGACAAAATGACACCAACCCAGCTTGAATTTCTAGAAATTGTCATTGCGGACCCAGAACAGGCTGTCTACGCCAAAGAAGTGGTTGATAGAATGACAGCAGAAGTTCGTGCATTTTTTGACATACAATTAGCAGCTCTAAAAGCAACGATAGAAACCCTAGAATCATGCGACACTGCAGAAGACATCGCTGCGATTCGGCATCTCGAGCTGTTGAAACACAAGCCACAACAAAGAATTAGAATAGAAATTATTCTAGACCTACTTCAGAATCCTAATTTAAACACTGCTCTGAGTTTAATCATAAACACCAAAGACCTTCTTCTTGATTTTGAGGTATCAAGAACCCTACCTAATGACAATGCAAGTGATGTAGAGGTCGATGAAGAAGAATCCATATGCCCAAGGCTAACTTCTGTTGAGTCCACAAGAACCTTGGTGCAAGCTCTGCTAGTCAATTATGATCAAATTAATGATCTATTGCGCTTTGCCTAGCCTCACCATTTCTCAAGATTATTAATAACTTTAGTTTTTGAATGTGGAATATGAAAATTGATTCAATAAGAACTTTGTATCCCCATGTCTTAGATCGCAAATTTCTAAGACCAATTACTCCTCAACTCAAATTAAATGAACTTGTATTAAAAGTTTTTATTGGATCCGAGCGAGACGAGATTACTACTCTAACTACAGGGGATCTCAGCATTCTTTTACTCTATAAAGACTGTCCTGTGTCTGTTATCAGCTATGTAATGCAATATGAAGCTGATCTCAATATCGTTCAACTCCAAGGAGCTAAATCGAGAAAATCTTATAGAGGACACAATGGGGTAGAGATTGCCCCTGCTTTTGCAAAAGAAACAGATATCGCGGCTACGGCCTTAGGCGTTGATAGAGTTACTATGCCCGACCCACGCAACATAAAAGGTATTGTCGATGTCAAAGCAGATGCAATTATGAGAGTCATTCAAAGATATGAAATGCTTACCAATATTTTATTACTCAGGTGGTCACAAGATGAGCAGCTCTTTGTAAAAGATGTTAAATAGTGAAGCGGGTACTTTATAAAAATGGTTGCCGAATCATTTTTTCTTTATGATTTTGTGTTGACCACGGCTCTCATGGCACAGAATATCAAAAAAGGATCAAGGCTTGTTTTTTAATGTTGAAAAAAAGTCAATTGCTATTGAACCAACAATTATAAGCGGCTTTCCTAATCATCGATTTGTCGTTCCATGTTATTTCTGATCGGACCAAACTTTTTTCCAGTTAATGCAGATTCCACCAATGCCATGGTTTCTCGACATTGTCCTAAGTGTTTTGCTGCCTGCGCAATTACATGAGCTTGCTTTGGATCAGCCAAATCAACAGCACCATTTTGTAAGTGAGCTAACGCTTCAATTGGTTCCACTTTCTCGTTCATATTAGATGATTATGTAACTCAACCAATGAAATTGCTATAGCCACAATTCATAACTAGGAAAGCTGCAACTATAAACTGGGGGCAAACACCGAGGGTTCTGAGAACAGTTGAAGATTCTGGAAGCTCACTTCAAACTTCAGTTTTCTGTTCCGAAACAAGTCAACCAGGGGGAGCATTTTTTCAATACACCTATTTTATATTTATTTATCAATTCTTTTTTAATTTAATGCCGCCGGTAGGACGACTTGCCTGGAACACGAACTCTTGCTTCAGAAAGAATTTTCTTTTACTAAAAATGATATGATTTAACTATGTCTAAGATCAGGACGTTTCAACCCCAAGATAAAGATCAACTCCTAAATCTATTGATTGAATCAAATCTATTTCAAAAAAGCCAAATTGAAAAAGAATCAATTAATGAGCAGGAAGTTAGGGGGACAACAACTAAACATTTCAACGATAACATCGAGATTAAAGATTTTAATTACTTTGTCGCCGAAGATGAGGGGAAGTTGGTTGGTGTTATCCAAGTAGAGGTGAGTTCAGTTTACAAAGGACGAGGATCTATTGACGACCTTTATTTAATTGCTGAGTACCGAAATCAAGGGTTGGGAAAACAACTGATGAAAGTGGGTCTTGTTTGGTTAAAGGAAAAGGGAGTAAAAAAAGTAGGACTTGCAGTTCATAAAGACAACTTGGCTGCGGTAAAGCTCTACGAGAGTTTTGGTTTTGAGGATGAACCTGATAGCTATAGATCTCTAGAACTCAATTTATAGATATTGTGGAGTGTCGGGGTAGTTAATAGGAACGTGTTTAGCCACTCAATAGTAGACTTGTCGCAAAATAAGGAACAACACT
>PFLP01000018.1 GCA_002784625.1 Candidatus Pacebacteria bacterium CG_4_10_14_0_8_um_filter_42_14
AGCTTTGGAGGATGAAAATTTGCCTTCAGCTATAGCCAAGTATTTTGATCTGCCAGACAGCGATAGAGCAAAAGGTAAAATCGACATTAAGAGCTATTTTGACCCAAGTCAATTTCAACCAGCCAGACTCCTTGTAGAGACGCGCAAAACCGAGCAGGCTCACTTGGTGCTTGGTTGGCCAGGGTTGCCACGAACTTCGGTCAAAAAGCATGTCCTGAGCGTGCTGAGCACCATTCTTGGAGGTTCGATGAGCTCGAGGCTTTTTAGTGAGGTGCGCGAGAAGCGTGGGCTTTGTTATTATGTGCGCTCTGACGTAGATTATTATCACGAACTCGGGGTGGTTGGGGCTTCGGCGGGGGTCGATCCTACGCGCACGAAAGAGGCGTTGTCAGTGATTTTGGCGGAGTGTTTCGCTCTGGCTGATGGCTCTAAACCGATCACTGGGGAGGAGTTAGTCAGGGCTAAGGAGCATATTATTGGCTCGATGGTCTTGAGTTTTGAGGATAGCAAATCAGTGGCTCAGTTTTACGGCATGCGCCATTTGCTTCTGGGCGAGATCGAGTCACCAGAGGAAATCACCAAGAAAATTCAATCAGTTACATTAGAAGAATTAACTAATTTGGCAAAAGAGCTGTTCGTTCCAGGCCAACAGCGCTTGGCAGTCATTGGTCCATTTGAGGAAAAAGAGTTTCAAGAGTTTGTGTAGCTTAGATTGAGGAATCGGCGGCGATTATTTTGTTAATTGATCGTTTTAGTTCTGGAAGTTCATCAATAACAACGTTCCAAACCAGTTCTAAATCGACTTCATCGTAGTCGTGAATTAGCACGTCTCTCATGCCCGTCATTTTTCTCCATGGAATATTGGCAAATTGGTCCGTGAAGTCTGTTCTCAAGCGCTTAGTTGCTTCTCCGATAATTTCCAATCTGCGAATAATCGAATCTTGTTTTTCTGTGTCTGCTTCAAAAATTTGTTTATTCTTATCAATCTTTTCTAAGTATGCTTCAATCAACTGAATTGATTTCAGGATATCCTCAAGATAGGGCGTAGGAATTTTTTTCATGTTTGATAAAAAACAACCTCATCCTTAAGGATATAATTTTTCAACGATGGCTTGATTGTCTTATACTGAACTAGATCGACTTTGTTTCCTAACTTTGCCTCAAGCTCTTGTTTTAAGCCAATAAAATCGAAGAGATTGAGCTTCTTGCCTAACTCTACTAGAATATCAATGTCGCTATTTTTTGTTTGCGAACCTCTGGCGTATGAGCCAAAAACTGCAGCCTTATTCACTCCATAGGCGGCGAGAATTGGCTGAGTCTGGGAGAGCAATGATTGCTTTGTCATGTTGGTAGTATAGCAAAATGGGTGAGGCCTTGCCCTCGCTGCTAAAATACCCCATTTATACTTTGGCTATATAAGATTGTATAAGATTTCATTAGAAAAGGGTCGGCAGGGTAATGTTTGAGTCGATTAAGCATTGTAATTGTTTCATAATTTGATACAATTAATCACTATATATGCCTCACTACATCTGGCAAAACACCGACTGGACAAAATTTTCTTGGCGTGAAGAGAAACTGCTGAACATCTTGAGTTCTACTCGATTTAAGCAAGGAGATCTGATTGCGAAAATCGCTGCTCTCCACTCCGATGAGTCATTAGAATCTCAAGCGGATATATTGACTTCTGAAACAATGAAAACAGCCCTAATCGAGGGCGAAGTTTATGATTTGGCTACCGTAAGATCATCAGTAAATCGAAAACTAGGCTTGTCTTTCGCAGGACTGCCAGAGACGAAAAGACACATTGAAGGGCTAGTGGATGTCTTGCTTGAGGCAACAACTAGTTTTGACCAGAAGCTTACAAAAAAGAAGCTTTGTGCCTGGCACGCAGCTTTATTTCCCACAAGTTATTCTGGTTTGATGAAGATCAGAACTGGCCAGTATAGAAATGATTCTGAGGGACAGATGAAAATTATTTCTGGGTTAATTGGTAGGGAAATCATTCATTTTCAAGCTCCGCCAGCGGCCCAGTTAGAAAATGTAATGAAAGATTATTTTCAGTGGTGGAATTCGAGTCAAACCCAAGTCGATGGCTTAATCAGATCTGGAATAGCTCATTTTTACTTTGTCACGATTCACCCTTTCGAGGATGGTAATGGCCGGATAGCCAGGGCTTTGACTGACATGGCTCTCGCTCAGGACGACGGTCTGAAGAAACGCTACTACAGCTTATCTGAGCAAATAGTTGCTGACAAAAAACAATACTACGAAGCGCTGGAGGTTACCCAGCGAGGGGATTCTGATCTGACAGACTGGCTGGTTTGGTTTCTTCAATGTTTTAATCAAGCTTTGAGCAAATCTAATGCTTTATTACAAAAAACTTTTGCCAAGAGTGAATTTTGGAAGACACACCAAGGCAAGAATCTCCATGATCGTCAGCGAAAGGTGATTAATAAACTTCTCGATGCTGGAGAGGATGGTTTCCAAGGTGGGCTCACTACCAGAAAATATGTCAGTATGACAAAAACCAGTCGAGCCACTGCCGGCAGAGAAATTTCCGATCTAGTGCAGAAGGGTATTCTCGTTCAGACTAAGAGTGCGGGTAGAAATGTTAGCTACCAGATTTATGTAAATCCTCAATGTGATTGAGAAATTGCATAAATATTAAGATACTTGAGTCACAGAAACTAGTCATTTCTGTATATTTTCTGTAAGTGAAATTCGAAAACTGTTTACAATTCCCATCACACTTCCCGTAAGCTCTGTCAGTAATAATATCTAGCATGATTTCACTTGACACCGCGTACGCAAAAACGTACTATTCAATCATGCCAACAACTAAAATTCTTACTGCCTCAGAAGCAAGAAAAAACCTCTATCGACTTATAGACCAGGCCAGCTCCGGTCTTACGCAGTTTGTTATTCGTCTCAAAAAACAGGAGCCTGTCGTTCTACTCAGTATGGAAGAGTACGAATCCCTCCAAGAAACGGCAGAAATCTTATCCATTCCTGGCGCTTTGGAGAGTATTGAAGCAGCAAAGCTGGAAGCTCTTGAGGGGAAAGTAATACCGCTTGATGATTTTCCAGAAAAAAAATGAAAGTAGTACTTACAAAGCAGGCAGGAAAACAGCTCGAGCAACTGCCGGATAGAGAGTACCGCAAGGTGCGACGAAAATTGCAGTTACTTACTACACAATCACAGGCAGGAAAGCAGCTTCGAGGAAGGTTGTCCGGATTACATTCTCTCAGAGCTTGGCCATACAGAATTATCTATACCTTTGATCGTTCAATAAAAGAAGTAACCGTTCTCGAAATCCTCCATCGCCAGCAGGCATATCAGAAATGAATAATTTTTTGGAAGTGAGACCTCTTGCATTTTCCAAGTAAATTGTTTATACTGAAGATAGTAAGTCATAAAAAAACGTTACTTTCTACACATGAAACAAACAATACTTTCAGCAAAACAAAGTGAACTCTTAGAAAGATTGATCATTAAGTATCAGAGGATAGTGACTTCTGAGCAAATTTATGAAGTGGCATCAGTAGATTGGACTCAGATCCAGGCTAAAAAGCAGATAGCCTCGCTCGTAGAAAATGGTTGGCTTATCAGAGTGAAGAGAGGTCTATTTGTTATTTCAGACCTCAGCAACAGAGGTTTCCTTTCACTTTCTCCTCTGGTTGTTGCTGGCTTGTTGAACCGGGACTCATATGTTTCCTTCGAGACAGCTTTGTCATATCACGGCATGTTTGATCAGTTGGCGGATAAAATTATTTCAATTTCAAAAAAGCGTTATAAGACTACTAAAGTCGGCAACAACGAGTATGTTTTTGTGAAAACTAGCGAGCAGTTTTCCTTTGGCTGGGAAGAATTTAGCGTTGATGAGGAATTGGTGAGAGTAGCGACAGCAGAGAAGGCGCTCATAGACATGGTCCAGTTTCATAAAAATAAATACTCCATAGACCTGGTAATCGAGAAAATTCAGGAGTTTCAAGAGATGCTAGATATGGAAGAATTTAATAATTATTTGAGCAAGATGTCGACAACTACCATCAAAATTTTTGGTCTAATTTTCGATCTATTAGACATTGATTCTAGCCATTTGCAGAAAAAAATAATAAATCTGAAAGGCACAAATTGGATGATTCCAGGCGATAGAAAGTTCAATGCTAAATGGAGACTCTACTATGACGAGTATTTTGATAAGTATAAGATTGGGAACTAAGCCGTTATGCTTACTAGACAACAGCTAGAAATCATTATCTCGGTCCATTGCTGCAGCCAAATTCTCTGAAGGTGGAAGTAGATTTTTTGCAAAATGTTTTAATAGCGCCCACGAAGATGAAGTATCAGAATGTTTGGGGTCTAGATTTTTCAGTTCCGGTAATGAATATCAAGGAAATTTGTGCTGAAAAAATCAGGGCTATGAGTGATAGAGCTCGCTATCGTGATTTTTATGACATGTATCTTATTCTTGATAAATACCAGGTTAATTTAGACGAAATACTAGAGATGGTAGGAACAAAAGAAGTTAGACAGACGATTTCCAAGGCCAGTATTCTGAGAAATTGGCAAATAATTCTTTCGCAAAAAAAGAAAGAAATGACTCAAATATATTATTCTCGAGAAGTAGGTGACAGTCTTATTGAGGAAATGATTAACGGCATTCCATATTTGAGTGTCTTGAGCAGGCATACTGAAAAATAGTTTGCTATCGTGTTACACTACAACTACCAGACAGAAAGGGTGTCGTTATGAAAATGCAAAAAACAGCTGTACTTGTGAAACCAGATGGCCTCCAACGTGGACTCATCGGGGAAATTATCAGCCGCTTTGAGCGCAAGGGTTTGAAGCTCGTCGGGCTCAAGATGGTCAGCATGACCGACGCCATGCTTTCGGAGTGGTACGCAGAACACAGGGCTAAAAGTTTTTTTGGCGAACTGAAGGAATTCATGGGTTCTATGCCAATCGTTGCCATGGCTTGGGAAGGCGTTGACGCCATTCCTGTCGTGCGCAAGCTCGTCGGCACCACCCTTGGTCGCGAGGCTGAGGCCGGTTCGATTCGCGGTGATTTCGGCATGAGCCAACAACTAAATCTCATCCACGCATCCTCAAACGAAGCAGATGCCAAACGAGAAATCGACATTGTTTTTAACGTTGATGAACTCTTCGAGTACTCCGGCGCTATGGAGTGCGTTGTTTACGCCGAAGAAGAGCGGGTGGGGTAGAAGAGAGCTCCAATTGATGGAGCCATTTTAATTAACATTACAAGTCAATAGCATGAAAAAATCACAAACTGAAGGGGAACCCTCACATATTAAGGAATCTGGAGGTTTATTGTCCCCAGGTCTTTGTATAGTACTGTCTTCTGTTGGCTCAGATCCAGTTACTACACTGGTATTCGTTACAAGCCAAGGATCTGCCTACGAGTTATTGTCCAAGAGAGCTCAAATTTCGTTTACGGTGACTCAAGAATTTTCTACTCCTGAGGGCAGAGTAAGTGTTAGTGAGGCAACCCCATCAACAATTCGTGCGCTACTGTTGCAAACGATCGGGTCAAATCCTGAAGAGCTAACTCGTTGGAGAAAACAAATTGGTGCATACATTACGGGTGATGATGAGCTCAAAGTTATTGATGAGGTTCTCCTCCCATATATAGCTCAAGATATTGTACTTAGTTCTCAGAATATTTTTGAGCGAGCATACTCATATGAACAAGTTATAGCTTCTTATGAAGATAGCGATGCTGTCCCGAAATTAACCACAAAAGAAAAAGAGCTGCTCCAGTTTCTTTTAGAATCTGTTCAAGAAAGAATCACAATAAATGATTTGTTTAGGATGTTTGGTTTAGATTCAAGTAATAGTCCAGCGATGTATAGTGCTAGGGGGTGGTTGAGACGACACGCTAGTAGACTAGCTGCCAAGTTTGACAAACAAGCAAATTTACCATTGATAATATTATTTGATAACGACGAGATTAGAATCATCGAGAATGATCAGTTTGTATTTCCCGCAGAAGAAGCAGGTGCTGAGGGTGGTGAATTTGAAAATTCTGGTCAGCAACGAGGAGCAGTTTTTTATAATGGAATTCCAATAAATAGGATTGTGGAACTTATTAATGAGGGGGTTTCACCAGCACAACATGCTGTTTTAGTGGTGTGCCTTAATTATTTTCGCAATCAAGAAGGTTGGCATTCTGTTGATGAAATCATGAGTTTGATTTCATCTATGAATCGGACGACATTCGTTGCTACCGTGAGTCGTCTGGCAAAAGTTTTTTCTTCAGATAATAACTTTCCAATTGTTGTTTCAACTGACTCTGGAGTAGGTAGAAGATTGTTGATTCGTATTGATGAAAATCCTGTTTTTCAAAAACCGATGTTTCTTCAGAGACGAGCATTAATAAGAACAAATAAAGCGCTCAATCTAGAAGATTTTACTTCTTCTTTTCCTGAAGCGTACAGACCTTTGGCAGCGAAAGTTTTTAATGTGTTAATTTCTTTTGATCCATACAAATTTCCAATGGGCCTTTCTGTGGATGAAATTTGTTCACTTATTAGAGATCGATATGGAGACAACCCGAGCAGCCACTCAGTGACAGCTATATTAGGCTCAGACATTGAAATAATTTGTCGGCACATGGGATCACTTTCATTACACAAATATCCCGATTCTGCTCAGTGGGGAGTTCATCCTCGTTATGGATTAGTTGAAAGGAGCAGTGGTCCCATCAGCCACTCTCCGAAACAAGAGGTTGTTGATGGAGGGCATTCTTGGAGTGGTTTGACTCAGGAAGAGTTTCTAGAACTGTGTTTTCCAAATTCAACTTCTGATTTTATTGTAAAAGTTATGAGAGTTTTACTAAGTTCTGATCCCGGAGTCAGTATCCCCTTGGAAAAGATAGAGAGTGGCATCGAGTGGCATAGTGACCCACATAAATTGAAACATGATGTAAAGAGGGCTCTTGAAAATATAAGCTCATATTACCAAGAGAATAGTGGAATGCCACTGGTGGTAGTTTTGACGGATAACTATGATGTTCAAGTAAAAGAAAATCAAAATTTTATTCTTCCTAATATTGTCTCGCTATCAGTTGCCAACGAACAACAAAAAAAGGCATGGAAGTCTGCTTATAAATCATCTGCTATTGACGCTGTTGTAAGAGTATTGTTTTTAATCGATCCCACTTCAAATCCATGCGGCTTGTCCTTCAAGGAAGTGGTGGAGAGAGTTGAAAATAATGCTGGAATCGTTCTTAACTCTGCGCAGTTTTCAACAATCCTCACCAGATTGGAGAGTAGACTAAAAAAGTCAGGTCTAAGTGTGAATAGATGGACAGGTAGTCACAAATTAAATATGCGATACGGATTAATACCCATGGAAAGAGATTAATTTTCTCACAAATTTAGCTTAAGAAAAAAACTGGTTATCACTTCCCTGCTATAATCCCCAAAGTTTTCATATAGGGGCAGAATATGGTTAAATAAGAGAAACATTTATTTCCCTACGAACTAATCGGTGAGTAGACTTGTCGCAAAATAACATTTGATACGATTATGGGCA
>PFLP01000049.1 GCA_002784625.1 Candidatus Pacebacteria bacterium CG_4_10_14_0_8_um_filter_42_14
TCTTTGATAGCTTCTACATCTCAATCTTTGTTACATTTTTTAAAGTTAAATTCAACTTAAGGAGCCTAGAAAAAAATCTGATTAAGTTGAGTTGCGAAATTTTTGTGGTGAACAATTTTTAAATTTTAAAAATATTTTGTAAAATCTGAACTAATTGAGCAAAAAAAAATAACAAATAAATTCATAGAATTCTAAGTGACAGCGAACGAGGATTGAAACACACAAACAATTTTTACCGTTAGTCTAAAGTGATGCTGTGACACGTACTAAGACAAAAAAATCAATAAAATCATGCTTTCAGGCTATACTTTATTGTTTGATGTATCAATATTTAGTTTACATCTCATATAAGGTAGAGCTTCCTAAAGGGCTCAAAAACGGCTTTTTATTTAATTAATGACCTAGACATCATCGGGAAGAGCGAGAAAAATCTTTTCTTACTTCAAATACACAAGCGCACGGACTAACGTCAATTTAAACGATAAAAAGTCAGCAGCTTCATATTCTTGACTGTATGTCGTAAAAGTAATATTGTGCGACATAGAACAAACAGACAGAGAGCGATTAGAGACCAACCAGCCACTCTCCGTGTGGGGAGAGGAAACGAGTAAGCAAGTACAACAATTAACGTCTCTCTTTTGCCGAGCGTGTTGTCACAACTCACAATTTTAACCAAAAAGTTATTGCTCTTTATGAGCTCCTCACCCAGCAAACAACGAAATACCTGTTCGGGTTATATACGATAATACCTTTTTTAAGCCTGGTAGGCCTTGATTTTAGAGCTCAAAAGTGTTTAGTAAGTAATGGTTTCACACCGAAAATTCTGGCATATTTCACGCATCTTTATCCTGGGTAAGGCCTATAACTATGAAGTTATCCACACTTCTTAAAGTGTATCAAACTATATCATCTCCCCCTTTTCCACCTGGAAACAAAAATTTGTTGACTCCCCCTGCTCTGTGTTTTTATTTTGTTTTTCAGCAAAGATATTCAACTTGACGCATGTTTTTGCCCGAAATTGAATCGTTAACCTAGAACCTGAAGCCTCCTGTGGTCTCGACACTCAACTGAGCTTTTGCCTTAATGCCCCGCTAGACTCCCCTATTTCTGCAGCAAATGCAAAAAAAGGGCTGTTACTTCAAGGGAAACTCTGCAACGAACAAAATCAAAATAAACAACGATACCAGGGCGTACTCGGCTAGCGCTCGCGTAAATAACCGCTCAATCAAGAAACTTCGAATGATGCTCACCCCAAGATACAAAAGGGACATAATAAATAACGCCGCAAACCAGGCTGAAATCGGTATAAATGTGAGGGCCATCGAAAGCTCTACTAACAATAGAGTCAGTAGAATGCTGGTTTGCCAGACAATTCCTTCAATGCTCTTAGTCAAGCGCACTGCCCATAATGAAGTAATCACCAGCGGAAAGTGACTCAACCAGACGAGCCCTCCAACTAGATAAAATGGCAGATGAATAGTGAAAATGGTGTTAGTGATGAGCAAAGAGACAATAAGGGCAAAAAACAGGCCTATGGCGTGGGCAGCGTGCAGGAGTTGAATGGTTCTGCCCTTGGCAACTGACAATATGTTGGAGGTAAGCAGTAGTGCGTAAACACCGACTCCAAAAATACCCAAAATTGTGAAGCGTGACACGATATTAGCTGGAAGCAAAAAGTAGAATAGACCAACAGACCCAGCAAAAAGCGCTGGAATTGGCACCAGCATTGCCAACTCTATTCTCTGGAGATCTTCCGATAATGCCCAAGTCGCAGCTGCATATGAGATGACGCTCAAAATCAGGACCGCCCAATAACGTTGCTCAAGAGCTACATACTGCACGGCTAGCAAACCAAGACTCAACACGATAGCTGTTAGAACAAATTTTTCTCTCCGACGCATAATTTTTATCCCGCGGTGGTGTAAACAGACTCTACATCTTCAACCTCTTTTATTGCCTCAACTAAGTTTTCCAGGGCCAAGGCATCTTCCTCCGACAGTGGCAACACCATGTTTGGAGTAAATTGTAGCGATCCATCAACATTTTCCTTAGTAAATAAGAATTGGGCTGCGTGGGGTCCTGCCAGTGATCCCCCGTGTCTACTTAGCGCAAACTTGATTTCTGAACTCATCTTGTTGGGATTATCAGTCACAGTTTCAATTATTAAAGCAGCTCCACCAGGACCAAAAGCCTCATACAAAATTTCTTGGACTTGCCTGCCCTCTGCGCCCCGACCCATGCCTTTATCAAGGGCCCTCTGGATATTGTCTTTAGGCATGTTCGCCGCTCTGGCTTTCTCCAAAACAAGTCGTAGTCGAGGATTACTAGCCGGATCATCAGAGGCGCCCTCTTTGACCGCAATCCGAATTAACTTACCAATTTCACTAAAAACCTTACCTTTTTTCGCATCCATTGCGCCTTTGCGGTTCTTGATATTGTTCCATTTGCTATGTCCTGACATACGCACCCTCCTAGCTACAATAACCTGTGTCCATAGTATACCTCGAACTTCGTGTTGACATTGGCCTGACATGACGTTATCCTTCCCCGAGAAAAGATTGGGAGATACAGCATATGAACGACCCGCTTTCGCTAAAACAACAGGCGATATCCGCCGCAAAAAATAATGATTGGGAGCTAGTGGCGACTCTAAACGAGGAGATCATCACTAATAATCCCCAAGATCTTCAGGCGCTTAATCGCCTTGGGGTAGCTTATTTGCAGCTCGGCAAAGCCCAAAAAGCTAAGGTCGTGTTTGAGACAGTAATTGGCTTGGATAAAACCAACATTCTGGCAAAAAAGCACCTGGCAACTATTAAACAAAAGAAAACTGTTGCTGTGCCTTCATTCTCGGCTCAACAATTCATTGAAGAACCAGGAAAAACCAAGATCGTTGAGCTCCACCGTCTTTCAGGTAAAGAAATTCTCGAGTCCCTGATCACCGGGCAAATTTGCGATCTAAAAATTAAAAAGCGGTTTATTTCCATCGAGACAGATGGTAAGTATGTCGGCTCTCTTCCAGAAGATATTTCTTTCCGCTTATCTAAGCTAATCCAAGCTGGCAATCTTTATCACTGCGCTATTCACTCAGCCAACACCAAGAATTGTAGTGTTTATCTGAAGGAAAAATTTTCATCTAAAAAGAATAGTGATGTTTTATCGTTCCCAGTTCAACGCACGAGTTTAAACACTAATTCAGAGATGGATGACTTTGTGCTACTTGATGAAGAACTACCAGTTGAAATCCTCAATCATGACTCTGATGTCGAGAAAACACTTGACGATATTAAACAGCCAGACAGCGGCATGTCATACAGCAACAGCAATGATTCCTAAATAGAATCCATCCCAATAAAAATCACCAGTTGAGATCTATATTTTTCTGTTTCTAAAGAATTTTCAGAAATCTCTAATGGCTTGGAAAACCATGTTTTTACAACGGAGATAATACTCTGACACGAACTCGCCTCAGCGTGGTAATGCAGTATAGTTTGCTCTGATTGCACCTGTGTATCAGTTATTCTGACGACTCTACCACCTCTTCTTTCGAGCATATTCGCGAGTTGCCTGGCTTGCCCAGGCTCCCCCGTCGTGTTTACAATCGCTACGGAACAAAGAGAAAACTGTTGCACCTGGGCCGTTAAATCGAGTAACCTGCTGATGGCTTTTTGGGATTCGTTTAGTGGCAGAACCTCTAATATGGGCGCTTGACGAACTGCCTCTAAAAAAAGCAGTTCTTCTCTAGGAATGGCAAAGTGAGTCAGTTGCTTAAACAAACTTTTATACAAAACACTAACCAATTCTGATTTTGTGGCCGGCTGGGGAATCTGTTCTTTGAGAGTAATAATTCTGCTAACTGGCAAACCCAACGCGCGAGCTAGTGCCGCGGCAGTTTCTTGTTCTGACTTCCCTTCCATTTGTAAAAGCGGAACCACTGACGCTAATTTGTACTGACCGTACCCTCCCGAAACCTTTACCTGTTCCGATCCGTCAATGGCAAAAAGCTGTGGCTGAAGTTGATTAGACCCTGTATATGCGATATATAAAGTGCTGGTATTTTCAGGTATTTCTTCTGAAGTGAGTATATATAATTCATCAGTTCCAGACAGTAATTTTGACCCGAATTTGGTGAGAAAAAGAGGCGTTAATGCTACAAGCAAAACCACCATCAACACTATAGATAAACCCAAAATTATTTTTTTCACTCCTCTTCTCCATTGGCTAAAATGTGTTCCCGAATTTTATTACTGACTCGAAGCATGGCGCGGACATTATGAATCGTGGCCAGGCGAAAATAGCTTAACTCTTTCGCCTTGTAGAGGTGGTGAAGATAGGCTCTCGTATACCCTTCTCTACAGGTAGCACAGTCGCAATTCTCTTGCAAAACTCTGGTGTCAGCTGAAAATTCTTGGCGACCAATGTTCAGGCGCCCTCGTGGATGTTTTGATTCAATGCGGAAAGATTCGCCTTCACAGGCCACATCCCCCACTAATAATGAACCATTTCTTGCCAACCTAGTTGGACCAACACAATCGAACATATCAAAGCCCAAGCTGGCTGCGACTGCGACATCCGAGAGGTCTCTGCCAATTCCCATACCATAACGAGGTTTTTCTCTGGGCAAAATGTCTTCAATCCAGGCCATCACGTCCTTGGTACCTTCCGTATTGTAGCCAATTGTTTCCCCGCCAACGGCAACGCCATCGACCCCAAGCTTTCCCATAAACTCGGCAGACTGCTGACGCAACTCTGAATGAAGCGCTCCCTGCACAATTCCAAACAAAGCTTGGTACTTTCCATACTGACTCTGACGATAATTCTTCTCCCAGTCAAATTTGCAGCGCTCTGCCCAGGCGTGGGTTAGCTCTAGAGAAGTTTTCCCATCGGGCAAATTTGTGGCATCAGGCATCAAATCATCAAAAGCCATAATAATATCGGCACCAATTACTCTCTGAAGCTCCATTGAGTACTCTGGTGAAAAGAAATGCTCACTTCCGTCCAGATGTGAGCGAAAAGAAACGCCGTCGTCAGTTATTCCCGCAAGAAAATTGCGGGTATTATGCGGGAATTTGCTTCCCAGGGAAAAAGCCTGGAAACCACCCGAATCTGTCAAGATTGGCCTCTGCCAGTTCATAAAGTCATGGATTCCTCCACTCGCCTGTAGTGCCTTTAGAGTTTTCTCGCGAATGCCAAGATGATAGGTATTGGCAAGGATAATATCAGCCCCAGCCTCAACCAGATCATTAGAGTCCAACGACTTCACGCTCGCCACCGTGCCGACCGGCATAAATATCGGAGTATTGATCACTCCATGCGGAGTAGTAATTTGACCGGCTCTGGCTTTTCCGAGGGTTGCTTGAAGCTTAAATGAGAATGGCGGCATACAAGAGGATGATATCACTCACCCACTTGGTAACGCACGAATCGGGCCACGGCAATTTTTTCACCAATTTTGCCACTGAGAGCTTTCATAAGCTGATCAATGGTGAATTTTCCATCACGAATAAATTCCTGTTCGAGTAATTCTTCAACAGTTTCTGGTTGCATTGAGGCCACCTGCATAGCAATACTCTGCCCAAGTGCGCGAAACTCTTCATTTCGGGCCACAAAATCTGTTTCGCAAAGTAGCTCCACCAGGGCAGCAATCTTGCCGTTGGTGTGGACGTAGTTAGCCACATAGCCCTCTTTTGTCTCGCGGTCTTGTTTCTTTTCAGCACGTTCCATGCCACGAGCCTGTACTATTTCAATAGCTTTTTTATAATCGCCCTTTGATTCCTCAAGAGCCTTCTTGCAATCCATGACTCCAGCTCCTGTTTCTTCTCTAAGTTTCTTTACGTCTGTGGAGGTGTAATTTGACATATTATTCCCCTTTTTCCTCTTTCACCTTCTCTACTATCAGTGTTTCAGCTTCTGCTACAGCCTCTGCCTCCTTTGGCGTCAGAACCTCTTTCTTTGAAGCAGCCTTTTTGCCGGTGGCTTTAGAAAGTTTTCCCGCTGCGTATCCCGCAGCAACAAAGTTTACAATTAATTCGATACTTTTTCGCGCATCATCATTAGCTGGAATCACAACATCAATATCATCAGGATTACTATTGCTGTCGCAAATACCAATGATTGGCACACCGGTGATTTGGGCTTCAGTAACAGCGATATCTTCACGAACTGTGTCGATAACAAAAAGACAGTCTGGCATCTGGGAAAGATTGCGAATGCCTTGGAAAAAGCGTTTAAGCTTATTCATTTCTTTCTCAAGTTGGACGCGTTCGTATTTTGTGTAACCCTTGTAAGCACCAGACTCTAAACCTTCTTCGATCTTGATCATTTTCTTAAGAGATTTTCGAACTTGTGTCCAGTTGGTAAGCAAGCCACCAAGCCAGCGAGACAAAATATATGAAGCTCCGCAACTTGTGGCTGCAGTTTGGATTAAGTCACGAGCCTGACGCTTTGTACCAACAAAAACTAGACTTTTTCCTTCAGCGCCGAGCATGTAGGCAGCGTCATAGGCTTTCTTGAGTTGGGAAGCTGTTTTGACAAGATCAAAAATATGAATGCCATCCTTCTCCACGTAGATCCACTCACCCATTTTAGGATTCCACTTGACTTTTTGATGGCCAAAATGACACCCTGCTTCGAGCAGTTCTGCTAAATCCACATCTGGGGATTTCTCTGGGAGATCGAAAAATTGTGCGTTCATACTGTCCTTACTTTCTAGTTCTCACTAGTGGTGCGCGTATCGCCAAATTCAGGACGGGGCTGATACGAACACTGGTTACAAATTATTACTAGGTGGGTATTGTAGCATATCGACTACATTCTCCATCAGGCTAACCACCGTCATCGGACCCACGCCACCTGGAACTGGGGTGATGAAGCTTGGTTTTTCTCCGACAGTCAATCTGTCCACATCTCCGGCAGGCTCACCAACGTCGATCAAGACGACTCCATCGCTAATCATATCGCCGGTAATTAGACCGCGCTCTCCCGTGGCTGAAACTACCACCGTTGCGTCAAGTAATTTCTCACCAGAATCCATTCTCGCAGCCAGTTCTTTTTTACCGAGTAACTCAACCTGGGCACCTTGCTTCTGAAGCTCACGATACAAAGGATTTCCCAGAAGATCTGATTTTCCTAAGATAAGAACTTTGTGATTTTCCAGGGCAATTTTGTCTGACGTGCCGCCCAACGCCTCTGCCAAAATATACAGAACAGCCTTACAGGTCGCAGGTAAAATAACTTTTTGATCTGGGTGAAGACCATCGACGTCTTTGTTTAGGGCAATTTGGGTAGTCAGAGCTAACCACCAATTTCTGTAAGCTTCGTAAGAGGTCTCACCAGTCACCCTCTGCCAGACGGCGCGGCTGGGCTTTTGAACAATAATTCCAGTTACAGCTTCGTCGTTATTGGCCTTTTTTATCGCCGCAATAACTAACTCTGTGGCATCGTTCAGAGAAAACTCACGCGTCTCATAAATCATACCGAGACGATCGGCCGCTTCTCTCTTTAGTCCAGTATATAAAACACTACCCGCATCTTCGAAAAATAAAATGGCTCTAACAACTAATCGTTTTGACAATTGCAAATCGACCAGGAGAGCTGCCAAAAGTTTTTCTCTCTCCTCTGCTCTTTTTAGACCATCAAAAATTTTCATGCCTGAACCTCAAGTTTGTTTGAAATAAAACTCAGTGCCCTCTGCTCTTTTAGAACTTGATAAATTAGCATTGCGCCACCGAATAAACCGTCGCCAATTAGGGTGTTTCGATAAAATGGCAAGGCCAAAGTGTAGCAACTTAGCAGACCTTCGAGGGTGTGTGGATACCATGAAAACCAGACACCAAAATTTGAGACAAGAAAGAAACTCAGCGATGCGAGTGAAAAAAGTAGAACTCTCTTTCTCAACGACTTACCAGCCAAAAATCCAAATAATGGGTACATAAAAAATCCTAGATAGGTAAACAAAAAACCGGGATAAAAACCCCCACGCAAAACGTCAAAAGCGATTATGCTAAGAAAATACCAGCCAAACTGGCGACTAAAAAAACCAAAACTTCCCAAAGGACTAACATTAGCCGGCAAAAATCCAAACCGCGACGCAAAGATAAGCGCGGCACCGGAAATGCTCAGAAAACGTTTACTAAAATGGAGATTTGTCAATTTTTTCATATACCCATCGCATCGTATCACCTGTGGCAAGAACTGTCTGATCAGCGCCTTGCATCGCATACTCATCATTCACATATAAAGCCCAGTAGTGATCATCATCAACCGCCATGCCATTTATGCTCGTCACCATGACGCCAAAGTCATATTCATCATAAGTCACCTCGGCAGATTCCTTGAGAAGGTCAAAAGCATTGGTGTCATCCTCAGTGGCGCCAAACTCGAAAGCCACTACCGGTTCTGGAGACGCTTCCGCGGCTTCACCAGTTTTCTCTTCCATTTGGACCTGCTTAGTAGGCAGCGAGTCAGTTTTGTGATTCCCAGTAAAGACCCCTACTTGGCTGATGACAAGTAAAGCGGCGATTAGGCCAAGGGCAATGAGTCCGAGTTGTTTCATAGTTTCACCATTGTAGCGTGTTAGGCTTGGGTAGCAACTAGTGTTGAAGAATTATCTAAATGAAACAAGCGCATAATGCGAGCAAGCGGACCAACTGCGGCGGCTTCTATTTGTTCAATTTGTGAGGAGATATTATCTCGAACAACCAAAGACTTCTGCAGCTTATCTTTCACTCTCGAAAATACCACCTGAGCTCTAGACCTGAGGGACTCATGAGTTTCTTCTGGTCGTACGTCTACTGCGGCCTGCTGCATTTCTGCCACTTCATGCTCAGCTTCTTCTTTCCTGGCTAGCAATGTGAAGTACCGTTGAAACACAGCTGCGATCCATCCTTCGATTTGTTGCGCCAGCTCAGACCCAAGAACTTCGGAGAACTCTCTCCAATGCTCCATATTTGACTCTAATCTAATTGCAACTGCTTGAGACGCATCTCCCTTAGGCTCTCCGAACTTTTTTAGCAGTTCCGTTGCTGCTCTAGCCTGTAGCAAAGACTCAACCCAATCAGGAAATTGCTTGCGACTGCCTTCGATTGGTGTTCCCAAATTTGCCAAGACAGAAATCGCTGCTGCCCCCTGTTTTTCAGCTAATAACGCAAAGGCATCTCTAAAACCACCATACCATTTTTTAAATTGCTCCAGTGGGTTTATTTCAGCATACATTTTTGCTCGCTCTACCATACTTCCTCCTCCCTGCCCAAAAAAGACAGATCTACAAATACAGCTGTGGAGGCTCACACTACTTTTTTTGGATGAAAAAGCTCCCGTAAGAGGGAGCAAACCAATGTCCCGATGCGCGTCAGATTGTAGTGTGCTGAAGATCGGACTCAGGCTTTCGCCAATACCGTTGCGGCACAGTCACGGATTCACACCGTGTTCCACAGCAAAGCAACAATAGCAGAATGGGAAAGTATTGGGCAAGTGGGAAAAATAACTTTTTCCTACCTATTATGCAACGCGTAATTCTGAAGAAGCACACCATACATCAGATATTGTTCTGCGGATGATAAGGAGATATCTTCTGAGTCTCGACTAGAAATATCTAGTGCTAAGCGAGAAATATGATCTGCAACTTGGTGGCCTTCCAAATCTTTCGACCAGCGTTTGGCTTCAATTAAAAATCTACTGGCAGCCTTGTTAGATCCTCTCTGTGCCAAGCTGGCAACACGAAATAAGTCATTAGAGAGCGAGCCAATGAGTAAATTTGTATCCGTCATGCTAGCTCCCTAAAGAAGTACTCTGAGAGTTCTTTATAAACTTCCTTGATGTTCTCGCTCTGGATTTCATTTTTTGTATTATTGTCTCTGGGACGAATGTTGATAAATGAATTAAAATCAAAATGGCGATTCATGCCCGCGCTGCAAATTTTTTTATCGATATCGATGACTGTTTTTATGTAAACTTCAAATTCCTCAGAAAGCTTGGCTACTTCCTCTGTAGTGAACGGCTCATTCTTGGTAATAATCATAGCTTGATCATAACAAAGTTTCTATAAAATTGTGATCTAGAGTAATTGATTGGCTACTCTGTGGCAATCTTCCGCAGTCTCTCAATATTCTCCGCATCCGGCCCTTCCTTATCAATCCCAGGAACCTCGAGAATGAGTGGAATATCTAGGAGTTTTTCGTAGTTCAGGAAAAATTTCAGTTCTTCAGCTGGAATTGTGCCGTCGCCAATGTTGTCGTGTCTATCTCGCCCGCTGCCGAATGGATCTTTGCTATCGTTGACGTGAACGACTTTCAAAGTTTCCCAAAGATTCAAATCGCTAATAGCCTGAATCGCTGATTTTTCATCCTTGGCAATTTTGGTATGATCCCCCAGACGATACCCCGCCGCAAAACCGTGACAAGTATCGAAACACCATGCCAATCTGCCAGTACTCACCAATTTATTTCTTTTCTCAAGTTCATCAAACAACCAGCGAATTTCTTCAAGATCAGAAGCTATTTTGCCATTCTGACCCGCAGAGTTCTCTATTAGAAAAGTAGAATTGTCCGGAGTCTCTGAAAGCAACTGATCAATGTGATCCGCGATCTGCGCGCACGAAGCCTCCCAGCCGCGACCTTGATGACTGCCAAGATGCACGATAATCCCCGAACCTTTTACCAAGCTATCGAACTCCAGTTCGTACTTTAAAGACGCGAACGACTTACGAATGTTCTCTTCCTTGTCAGAGGCTAAATTTACCAGATAAAGTGCGTGGGTAAAGACTGGTGTGACATTGTATTTTTCTCTATTTGAGTCAAAGGCTGCCACTGGCTGTTTTTCCAACGGCATCTTCGCCCAAACACGCGGACTGCCCGAAAAAAGTTGAAGGCAATTTCCACCGATTTCAGCAACACGTTCTATAGCTTTGTCTATGCCACCCGCGGCAGAAACATGGGCGCCGATTTTTCTATTCATACTTTATACCTCATCAACATTGTACCTTGATCGTTAAGTTGTTTTTGTTCAAGAAGCTCTAACTTCAGAGAATCAAGTGGACCGCTGAAAAGCCCTGCGCCAGAGCCAAAAAGCTGCGGCTCTACTGTCAGAAGAAGCTCATCAACCAATCCAGCCTTTAGAAAATGCCAATTCAAGGTTTCACCACCGACAAGCAAAGCGCGATTAAAGCCTTTTTCCTCTAGTCTACTGATCAACTCTGCGGGATTTTCGTTACTAAATTCCAGTTGACCTTTGACTGTAAATTCGGCATACAAGCCTGGATTTTTCGTCATCACCACCCTGAGTCTCTCGGGAGCAAATCGAATCTTCTCGGCTGCAGACTCATAGGTTTTTCTGCCCATGATTATCAGATTATTTTCAGCAATACGTGAGAAAAAATGTTCCTGATCCTCTGGCGAAGTCCAAGAATAAATATTCGGGTCATCTCCTTTGGTCGTTCTGCCGTCGGCCGACATCACCATAGCAAGAGTTATCTTCATGGTTTTTTCCCAACATTCGCGTCACTTTTTAACCATTTGATACCAATGTATACAAGTGGCGTCTCGATCACCGATAAAGCACACTTCAGAAGCCAGTACGGCAAAATCAGTCCAATCAAAAAGGTTGCATTCTCCCCGACTGGCGTGCCAAAAGCATAGAACGCCAAAGTCATGAAGACGACGGTGTCGATGAGTTGGGCGGCAAAGTTCGAGACGTTATTACGAAACCAGAGCGCTTTTTTGCCCATTTTCTTTTTGAGGCGAACGAAGACCGCCACGTCTAAGAACTCCGCCAAAGCGAAAGCAGTCAGACTCGCAGCGGAGATTCTCGCAGACAACCCAAAAATAGTGTCGTAGGCAGCTTCTGAAGCCTGGAAACGCCCTGACGGGGGCAACCAAGTAAAGAACAGCGACGCCAGCATCACCAAGAAAATCATGATCAGGCCAGAGCGAATCACGCTGCGTGTCCGCTCCGGACCATAAACTTCCGTAATCACATCGTTGATAGTGAACAAAAGCGGAATCACAAAAATCGCCACGCTGGCACTTAAGTGAATCGAGCCAATATTAATAAGCGGAATTGTTTTCCCACCCATGAGCTCCGCCGCCATGATGCAAAAGACATAAGTCGAGACTAGAAGATCAAACTTTTGAATTTTCATAGTTCCTTAAGACTGAAACAACGGAAACCCAGCCGTCAAAGCTCTCACTTCTCGTCTGATTTTCTTTAGTACTGGATCCTTCAAAGCATTTTTTCGGAACTCTTTAAGGAAAACCGCCCGCTCTTTTTTGTCATCTGGCAACGGCTGGTTTTTGACATGAAGAATAACCTCCGCAATCCAGTCGGCGATCTTTTTCATCTCTCTCTCCTTCATACCGCGAGAAGTCACCAGAGGCGTGCCAATGCGAATGCCGGACGGATAAAATGGCGAGCCCTGCTCGTCTGGCACCGTGTTCCTATTGGCATAGATGCCAGCCACATCCATGGCAAAAGCCGCTTGGGTACCAAGACCTGGGCCATACTTGGTAAGATCAATGACCATCAAGTGAGTTTCCGTGCCATTCCCGACCAAGCTAATCCCATTCTTCATCAGTCGATCAGCAAGTACAGTTGCATTCTTGCGAATCTGCTGGGCATATTTTTTAAATTTCGCCGTGCTCGCTTCTCCGGCAGCGATCGCAATAGCGGCTGTTGTCGCATTGTGTGGACCACCCTGGAGCCCGGGAATAATCGCAGAATCAATCTTTTTACCAAGTTCTGGATCCCTCTTCATCCCACGGTCAGTAACAATAATCATGGCTCCACGAGGACCACGAAAAGTCTTGTGAGTGGTGCTCATGATGACATCTGCATAAGGCACGGGAGACATGTGCTCACCAGCGACAACCAGCCCTGTCACATGAGAAATATCGGCCACGAGCCATGCTCCAACCATGTCAACAATTTTCCTGAATTTCTTAAAGTCGAGCTCAAACGGATAGGCGGTGTTTCCAGCTACAATCACCTTTGGCTTATGTTTTTTGGCCAAAGCCTCTACCTCCGCAAAATCGATGCGAGCATTTTTCTTCACCCCGTACTGCACAGAGTTGTAAAATCGACCAGAGCCAGTCACCTTTGGATGACCATGAGTGAGATGCCCGCCCATCGAGAGCTTTAGTCCCATGAGGGTATCTCCCGGCTGCATCAAGGCAAAATAAATGGCAAAATTGGCTGGACTGCCCGAATATGGCTGAATATTCACGTACGGCACGGCGAATAATTTCTTAATTCGATCCATGGCCAAAAACTCGATCTGATCAATAACCTGATTCCCCTCATAGTAGCGCCTGCCCGCATACCCTTCCGAGTATTTATTTGACAAACACGACGATAACACCCGAGAAACCTCTGGTGAGACTGTATTCTCCGATGGAATGAGCCCTATCATTTCTTTTTGGCGCCTAAGCTCCTTGGCGACTAAACTGTAAACTATATCTTTCTTCATTTCTTCCTTTCAAACAACCTATGCCCCGAGTTTAGCACACGGGACAATTACAAATACAAAGAAAGATTTGTTAGGCGGTGGAACGGGAGGTGTGGGATGGGAGGGAGGATTTAATCATGGTAAATTAGAAGTGTCATAAGATGTGTTAGGTTAGCATAGATTGGCTGGGAGTTCTACTGGAACAGAAGAGTGATATAATTTGATACAATTAAAGAATGGAGGTTGGCATGGCAGGAGTTATGGGTCTTGAAGGCGGCAATTCACAAGGATGGAAGGCAGTCTTTCATGAAAAAGAAAGGTCGCGAAATCCAATTGGAGATGAATCAACGCATCAGGGCGACATAATTAGAGAGAATACGGTTGACAGAATCGACATTAGTGAAGAACATAATCCAAAAGAAGAAGAGTTCACTATTTCTGCAAGAAATGGTAGTATGAAATTTAGAATAACCTTGGTTTATAATAAGCAAGGATACTGGGTAATTTCAGGACTAGAAGATATTAATGTTCCCACAATAACAGCCTGGACAAGAGAAGCTTGGCAAGAAGTTAAATCAATAGTTGCAGCATATATTTCAACTCAACAAGTCAAAATTTATAAAGATGTAGAATCAACAATTCGAGTAAATATCAACGCAAGGCATTTTGGCTAAACCTCACGCCCTCACTCCTCTTCGCCCCAGTAGTGATCATGAGCATCGGCACGCCAAGCTCTGTTTCTAAAAACTTAATGTACTCTCGTGCTTCTTTCGGAAGCTCTGCTTTTGTTTTAGCGGCTTTGAGAGCTTTAACATCCCAAGGTGCGAACTCACGATAAACTGCTTTAACAGTATTTAGATACAGCTGGTCTGGCCTGTAGCCTACTTTTTTGCCATTTTGCGTGTAGCCAACACAAACCTTAACTGGCTGATTCGGATAGACAATATCCATGTGGGTCGCCACCAAATGCGTAAGCCCCCCGACCCTGGTGAAAAACGAGACTGCTGGAACATCGAAGTGCAAAATATCACGTGGACGCTTCGTCGTCGCTCCGTACTCATCAGCATGCTCACGAATCTGGTGCGCGTGTTTTTCGTCCATTTCGCTCGGGAGTCGCCTGATGCCAACGCTCGACATATAAGTCGCCTTGACCACTCCTGCACGAATCTCTATCTCATGAGGATTTACAACTCCTTCGGTGGATCCCAGAATTCCATTAAAGGTGGTATCTGAAGCTGTAAAATCTGGATAAGCCGCCCAACGGACATCAAGACCAATAGCTTGGCCTTTCTCAAAAACAAAGGTAATTTTTCTGTCTGACCATGCCTTAGAAAGTAGATCGAAAACTCCACTAATAAATGGCTTGAGTTCCGAGGCTTGCGCCTTTACCCTTGCAACAAATTCTTTCTCAGAGCCAACTTTTTGCTTTGGACCTGCAAGCGAAGTCACTTCTTTTTCGGCTACATTTTGACCAAGTCCCTTGCACAAATCTCTGTAGAGTCTGTAATGCTTAGTAATTTTTTCAGTATCAAAAGAGGCAAGATCTCTCATTCTAATCGGGTGTCTGAGCAAAACATCAACATAAGCCGGAGAAATTCCCCGCCCTGTGGTGCCACGATTGCCCGTGTGCCAGTCTTGGAGAACTGATTCGTAAGCTCTATGTGTGTCTAGAAGAACTACTGCCATTTCATCAATGAAAACTTTGGCTGGGATCTTTCCTCCTGTGGCTCTTTTTACTTCCGCCATCTCTTCTAACAGATCTCCAGGATGTAAAACCATGCCCTTGCCGAGGATTGTAGTAGCAGATTCAATAAAAATTCCAGAAAGAAGCTGGTGCAAGGCCACTTTAGTCTTTCCAAATGAGACCGTGTGTCCAGCATTAGAGCCACCATTGTCTCTATAAACAAAGACAGGACCCTTAGCGGAATAGTCACTGACATATTGATCAACAATTCGACCCTTTCCTTCATCGCCATAAGCGCCGCCACAAAAGGCAAAACTGTTCGGTCTACTTGGCATGCTCCCTCCTCTTTTTATAGTTGTTTACTAATTTTAGAGTCTGTTTAGTCAGTTCAGAGGCAAGGCCGGTGTAGCTGTTTTGAGAAAGTTTGGCAATTTTTTCTTTTGTTGAGGGGTTATTTGTGAGCTTCGTTACTAATTCTTGAAGCTCAACAACTGACGAAGTTTTCTTCCCCCGCGTGGCGTTTTTTAGAGCTTCATAAGCATCTTCATGACCTTCCGCTCTAAGCAAAGTCTGTAAACCTTCAGCAATAATTTCCGGATGATAATCTAAAGCTTTTTTTAGGGCAACTTCATCTGGAGCGACTTTTCCCAATCCACGAATAACTGACTGGTACCCAAGCAAGGAATAACCAAAAGCCGATCCAATGGATCTTTTCACCGTGCTGTCAGAGAGATCACGCTGAAGTCTGGAAACTGGGAGCTTGGCGGAAAAATGATAGAAAAGCGCATTGGCAAGGCCAAAATTTCCCTCTGCATTCTCAAAATCGATTGGATTAACTTTTTGCGGCATGGTCGATGAGCCAACTTCGCCGGCCTTTAGAGTTTGTACTAGCCAGCCATCAGAAATATACTGCCACGAGTCACGAGCACAATCGAGAAGGATGTTATTAATGCGCTCAAAATTCTGGAAAAGACGAATGTATGACTCTGGCGAAACAATTTGGGTACTGAGTGGATCGGATTTTAAATCAAGACTAACCAGAAATTTTTCAGCGAATTCTGACCAATCAACTTTCGAATAAGTAAGTTCTAAAGCGGCAAAAGTCCCAACTGCTCCAGAAACTTTGGCAGCAATTGGTTGTTCAGCGAGACTGTCAACTTCTGGAAGGAGTCGCGACAAAAACACAGCGTATTCTTTTCCCAAAGTCGTCGGTACAGCCGCCTGACCATGGGTGCGGGCCAGCATTGGCAATTCAAGATGTTGTTTTATAAACTCTGCCAATTTCTCGATCACTTCCCAAAGAGTCGGTAACAAAATATTGTCTCGACTCTCTTTCAAAGCTAAACCATAAGCAATAGAATTTGTATCCTCACTAGTGAGACCGATGTGAATATAGGGAATGAAATTTTCGCAGCCTAGCTCGCGAAATTTATCCTGGAGAAAATACTCGATAGCCTTGACATCATGATGGCATTTAGCTTCGTGAACCTTAGCTTTTTCAGCGTCTTCTTCTGAGAAAGAAGTGTAAATAGATCGCAGGGACTTGGCTAATTTTACGGAAATATTAATTACTTTTGTTTCAGCAGTAAACGCCAACAGATACTCTATCTCCGCTCTAACTCTGTATTTAACTAGATCGAACTCGGAAAAATATTCGGTTAGTTTTTTGGTACGACTTTGGTACCTGCCATCAAGTGAAGTAAGAGCAAATAAGGCTGTAAATTCAGTCATGCACTTAATGCAGTATACATTGTTTTTTAAATTATAATCATAATTGCAGCTTCTAATTATTTCTTGGATTTATTTTCAACTTTTAAAAGTTTTGCGGCAACTCTATCAAAGTCTGAGATGTATTTCTCATCTTGGAATTTTCTAAATCTTCCATATTCTTTCAGCGCCAATTCTTTTGCAACTTCGTGGCTGATCTTACCAGCGTCCTTCAAAATTTCATATTCGCTAAACTTTAAGAAAGAATTCAATTTTTTTACCCAGTCTTTCATCGTCATTACTTTCCCTCTGGCGGCCTGCATCTCTGCAAAATCCAAATACATGTTGCCGATCCTGTTGAGATGGGTCAGCTCTTCTTTGTCCAGATAGTTTTTAGCAATTACTATATCGCTGGGCATGATTTTACCCCGCGGAAACCTCCTCCATGAAGTAAGTCCCATTTTGTCTTCTTTACTGCTCGCCCGCTTAGCAATTATTTCAGCAGCAGTTCTACCTGTGATAGCAAAATGGAGTTTATTTTGAACGGTAGCGAAAAACTGCTTGCTCTCATATGCTTTTGGTGAATAATCAATGGCAGTGGTATAAATATCAGTAATCTTCTGATAAATCATCCGTTCGCTGGTGCGGATATCCTTGATTTCTTCGTAAAGCTCGTCAAAATATCGAGCGCTGAAACGGGAGCCGTATTTGAAGCGATCACTGTCTAACGCAAAACCTTTATGAATGTAACTTTTCAAAATCCCCGTTGCCCATTGACGAAATTGAGTACCTCTTTCGGAATTTACTCTGTAGCCAACTGCAATGATTGCTTCCAAGCTAAAAAAAGCAAGCTTTCTAGAAACCTCTCTATTGCCCTCTTTTTGAACTACCGAGAAATCCTCGGTAGTTGAACTTTGATCTAGTTCTTCTTCTTTATAGATATTTTTTAAATGCAACGAAATATTATCAGATGAACAATCAAACAGTTCCGACATCTTTTTCTGGGTTAGCCAGATATTTTCATGTGCATAAAGTACTTCGATATTTATCGATCCATCGAGAGACTGATAAAACGCTATTTGATTATCTGGAAGTTTTTTGTTTTTCATAATCTGGTAGCTCAATTCTGCAGCTGATTACTTAGTTTCATTAGTATAACCCGCCTGTGATTCGCGTATATGATGGGTTATTAAATGATAAATTTGTCGGTTCTCGATTTTCCACTTGTCCGACATTCCTTCAATTGCAGCCATATCAGCCTCTTGGACTCGACCTAATGCCTGCCACATCTCTGGAGTTATTTGGTATTTATCTACTAAATCAAAAAGTCTCTCAATTTCTATCTTTCCGGAAGATACTAAACCACAAACATCATGATAACTAATCAGAAACGCAAACCATTGTTCAATTTTCTCTGAAGTCCAAGTCTGATCTTTTATATCTAATTGGGCTTGAAGATGTCTTATATATGGCGAAATTTCATTTAGAATCCCCGAGGCAATCAGCCATGAAAATTGTGAATGAGCAACAAACTTAGGACCAAAAATTTTGCCAACATCGTGAAGTAACACTGCTACAACCTCAATTAATAATTGCAGTTGGCCAATTGGCATCGAACTTTCTTCCTGAGCTTTCTCAAAATAGCAGTGAGTCGCCATTAAACTGTGGCGAGCGGGATCAGTTTTTTTGTGAGAGGAAGAAACAATTTTGCCCATTTTTTCTAAAGCCTGAAGAAAGTGCGGCCATTCTTCAGGAATCGATCTTTCAGATAGAAATTTTTCCTGAAAAACTTGGGCAGCAGTTGGCTGTTTAATAATTTCAAATATCTGCTCGACCAACTTTCGCCAAAGCGTTACTTCCTCATTGCCCTCTCTGGTGGCGTAATATGAAAACATCACAGCTTTAATGTCTTCTGCAGTCACTAAAAGTGGCTCTATATCATCCTCTATCGTAGCTTCCTGCGGTTCAGCTTCAGACACTAACGCTGCTGACTTTAGATTGTCTAGAGGCTGATTATGGCAAAAGTATTTTTCTGCTTCCTGAAGGAATTCTCGGAAAAACTTATAAGCATTTCCATGACAGTATTGGCCTATTGTTTCAACAATTTCTCGAAATAACTCAGCAAAAATTATTCTGGCTTCTTCCCAGGTCAGGGCTGGTCTTTGGCGGGCATCTCCAACTTCAACTAACAAAAAAACACCTCCTCAAGATACGTTCGCTCTCTTGGTTGCCCCCCCTATTTCCTATGAAATCAGGGATTGTTACTTGGGAGCGAAAGCAACCTGGATTGGTGCTCTCGCTTCAGTTCTCCTTTCAGAGAATTGGTATGTATTGTATGGGTATTGCTCAAGAAAACAACAGGCGCTTAATAAAACTTACTGAATCGAATCCAGAGCAATTTTAAGGTCCTGCGCCAACTCCGCCTCCACTGTCAATGGCTCCTTCGTGCGCGGGTTAGTCAACGTTATCTGACTTGCATGCAGGAATTGCCTTGGACACCAAGAAAGGTCGAGCCTCATGTGCTTACGACCGGCGTATTGTTTATCAGAAACGATCGGGTGTTGATAGTGGTCTAAGTGCACGCGAATCTGATGTGTTCGGCCCGTTTTTGGCATGGCTTTAACAAGTGAAAATTTGCCATAAAACTTCGGCCAGTCTGGTTTTTTTATGTCAAAATGCTGCTCAGTTTCGATGATCGTTTCCGCCGGTCTACCATCATGAACAACGCCAAACTTACTAGTATTTTTTGGCAAACGCGCGATCGGCAAAGTAATTATTTCCTTCCCAAAAGGAAAATGGCCGTGCACAAGCGCAGTATATGTTTTCTGAATTTTTCGCTCTCTAAATTGTTCTAAAAGAACTACCAAGCTACCAGGATTTTTGGCGATAACCAAGGCGCCGCTGGTGTCTTTGTCGAGTCTATGAACGATGCCATTTCGCTCCGAAAATATCTCCTCAGGCGTCCCATACTCGACAGAAAAATCAGCAGGAACTAAGGACTGCCACTCGCACTCTGACTGCTCTCCCAAGTACTCAGTCATCCAGTCTTGAACAGTCGGCACTTTCACCGTATTGGCCCGATTCACCACCAAGCCGTAAGGCTTATTTATGACCAGCATGTCGTCATCTTCGTACAAGAGGTGCTCTAGAATTTCCATTTCACTCCCCTTCTCTCGTTAATTATTTTCAAAGACAACCAAGATAGACCTAAGAAAATAAACCAGTCGGCTAAATTATTTGTTAGATTTGTAAATGGCAATGCTAACCAGTCGCGAACTCCGCCATAAACAAGACGATCAAGCAAGTTACCAAAAACTCCTCCTGTAAACATTCCCAGGGCAATAGGATTTTTTTGCCACTTTGACCAAAACTGCCAAACGATAAAGATAGCAAAAGCGCAAAAGAAAAGACTAGCTAATTTGACAGAGAAAAAACTGTTAGCCAAAAAACCAAAGGCCACGCCCGTATTCACTTGCGCTGTGGACGAAAAATACTTGCTGATCTGATCAAGAAACAAGGCAAGTATTGCCGCGCTGCCGACCAGAAAATTAAACCGTTGTGTCATTGAAATGTGCCGGTGTGCTCTGGTGTTTTTTGAACAAAGTCCGACCGGAGCGAAGATAAAGAACCACAAAGCCAAAAATCGCCAAGGCGACGAAAAGAATCCAATCGAGAGTCAGGCCGCCAACCACGAGCTGTCCGGGGCGAACCAGCGACAAAAGCAAAAAGTAAACGCCGGTGGTCAAGCTGCCAACCCCAACCAGAAAACCAGTCTCTGCGCCAGTGCGACTGGCTCTGTACCAGACAAAAGTTCGATATTTAGACTCTACCCAGTGAAGGTAGTAGCTGAGGCCGACGAAAAAAACCAAGGCATAAAGTTGAACTGGATGATGTGGGTCGACTAGCCCCGGAAAAACCACGCCCCATGGCATGTTCGTGGCTTTGCCAATGCCACTTCCCGAGAAAAACATTCCGAGTAAGACCAGAGGAAAACCTGTCACGATCGCCAAGGTCCAAAAATCGAGGGCCTCAAATTTGTCCCACTTATTTTCTGCTGCGAGATAAAGAACGACCAAGGCAGCGGCAAGAACTCCGACTTCTGCAATCAGGCCTGGAGCTTGGCCTAAATCAAGCCATTTGATGACTGAGAAACCAAAGGCATCAAAATGAAAAGTGATGTAACCAATTCTAGCTGCCAAAAACCCAGCGATAACTGCAAGTAGGAAGGTATCAAAAATTTGGTGCTCCTCAAAATGCTCCTCGCGACCTTTGCGCCAAAAAGTGTAAAGTGCCAGAATAAAAGCCAAGATATTGCAGACAACGGCGGTGGGTAGGACAAAAGGGCCAATCGAGAAAATAACAGGAAACATGCAAAAGCATTGTATCATTCTCGAGGAGTGAGGTATACTAATCCCTCATGCTATCGCTCGCACACGCTACCACTGGCGCTTTTGTCGCCTCCAAGTTCATCCACCCGATCATTTATATTCCCCTAGCTCTCGGCCTCCATTACCTCGAAGATTGGATTCCACATTGGGATGTCGGCACGGGTTTATCGAATGGGAGTCGAAAAAAATCCACGGCTCTGAAGCTGGAGTTTATTGATTTGGGATTAACGATCTTATTAATTTTTTACTTGTGGCAAAGTGGCCAGTCGCTATTTCAGTGGCATATTTGGATTGGAGCTTTTTTTGGTCTTCTCCCCGATTTTCTTGAGGCACCGCGTAATTTTCTAAAGTGGGAGCCAAAGTTCCTGAAGCCTCTAAATAATTTTCATGGCAAATTTCATCACTCTATTCCTAATATGCTGTGGGGATTAGCACCGCAGGTGGTGGTGTTGGTGGCGATTGCGTTTTTACGTTGAAAAGGTAATTTGCGTTCCAATTTTTCGCGCAGATCCTAGAGTCGATTGCTTGTCTGCGTGAGCAAGTTCTTCTGTTGTCACTCCCCATGGGTGAATCTCTGGAGAAATAAATCTTGAGGCTTTGTATAGGATGTCTAAACGATTGTCCTCACTTATTTCCTCAAAATAGTCAGAGACCACCAGAACATCAATGTCGCTATCTTCTTGAGCAGATCCGTCATTTTGGGAACCGAAAATTATCACCTGGAAAGGCTTGGTCTCGCTTGGCAACGCGTCAGTAAATATTTTTAAAGATTCTTCAATTTTTCGAGTGTCCATAAGTAAAACTCCTTTCCGCTTTCAAACAAAGGACCTACTTTTTCCTTTGTGTTATAAGAAGCTTGAGCAATATCGGGATATCTTATTTTGCTATAAATTTTTGATAAGTCAGACAATCTATCATACTGATCCTCAGAAAAATCGAGAGTTGAATCTTTAGCCAAATTTTCAAGTCGGTGAATCTTTTTTGGAGTTAAATCTGTGAACTCAACTTGAGCTGCTTTTAGTACCTTTTCGATAGCTAAACACAAAAAGTAAACTGCATGTGGATATCTTGCACCATCAAACAAATATTGCGCACTATCAAAATCACCCGCTGCTGTTAAAAGCCAATCAGCAGTTATTTTTTTCATGAAGATAGTATATCAAACTTCTGAATAGATAGTACAAATGGGCCTAGATGCAGTAGACTGAAACAATATGAACAGTCAAGCCCTCGACCTCCACAAAAAATACACTGGCAAACTCGAAACAGTCGCCCGAATGGGAAAACTTCGCAAAACCTTGCTCCCCTTGGTCTACACACCAGGAGTCGCTGATGTCTGTCGCGCCATCTCTGACAAACCAGACCTCGCATACACCCACACCCTTAAAGGTCGAACCGTCGCAGTTATTTCTGATGGTTCTGCTGTTCTGGGCCTTGGCAACATTGGTCCCCTCGCCGGCCTGCCCGTCATGGAGGGAAAGTCGCTCCTGCTTAAAGAATTTGGCGGTGTTGATTCCTTCCCGCTGGTGATCAACACACAGATACCGGAAGAAATCATCACTTTTGTCCGCCAAGTAGCACCAACCTTTGCCGGCATAAATCTGGAAGATATCAAAGCACCTGGTTGTTTCCAGGTCGAAGAAGCCTTGCAAGACATTGGCATTCCTGTCTTTCATGATGATCAGCATGGCACAGCCATTGTGGTCAAAGCAGCTCTCCTGAATGCAGCTAAAGTTGTTGGCAAGCCATTCAGTAGTCTGAATGTGGTAATCGTCGGGGCTGGGGCAGCCGGTCTCTCAGTAGCCCGCATGCTACTGGGTCTCGAGTGCTTGGGAAAAACCTGTACTCTTTTGCCAAAAGTAGACAGAGTAAATGATGTCATCTGCGTAGATCGAATCGGCGCTCTCGTAGCTGGCAGGGAGAAGCAAAATGTCTATAAACAATCTCTCGCTGACAGTTCAAATAAACGCATGCTCGCAGGCTCTCTCGAAGTAGTAGCCAAAAATGCTGACGTGATCATCGGCGTTTCTGGACCCGGCGCGATCAAACTAGAAATTATAAAAAAAATGGCAGACAAACCGATCGTATTTGCCCTCGCCAATCCCATTCCAGAAATAGATCCTGAACTCGCAAAAAAAGCGGGAGCTGTCGTCATCGCCACGGGCAGAAGTAATATGCCGAATCAAATAAACAATGTCCTGGCGTTTCCTGGAATCTTCCGAGCTGTGATCCAAGGCAGATTGCCACGCATCACCCAACAAATGAAACAAGCTGCGGCTCATGCCCTGGCTGGATGTGTAACCGAGCCAACGGCGGAAAATATTATTCCCACCCCTTTTCATCCTGGACTAGCTGATATTATGGCAAAAGCTGTGCTGAAAGCAAAATAAAATAACTTTTTGTGCCGAGAGAGGGACTCGAACCCTCACGAGTTTTGGCTCATGGGTTTTTGAGACCCACGCGTCTACCGATTCCGCCATCTCGGCTCTAGAGGAGCATTATATACCACCCGCACCTGAGGAAAACTTGCAATTTTCGCGTCTTTAGATCATAGTTATTGCACGATGTCGCCAACTGAAATTTTTCACGTCTTATTTGACATTACTACTCTACAGTCGCTGATTCTTAGAGCTGTTGTTTGGGTAATTATTGCGACCGTTATCATCGTCAGCACAGATAATCCAAATCCAGATAAGTCCTCTTTGGCAATCAAACGAAATGTCGGTTTCCTGCTGATGTTTATGGTCTTATCGGGAACTTTGTTTTACTTGCTATTTGGCATGACACCTGTAGTGGCTGCCCAATAAATTTTCTAAGACAAGATTGACTTAACGCGCTTAAGAGATTACCTCTTCGTCTCCATGCCATAGAACTTGATTCTGTCGCCACGGAAGAAGAGATCAACTTCTGCCAATGGACCATTTCTGTGTTTGGCAACCTTGATATTCATGGCCTCCGGCACGTCATCATCGCGCCGATACAGGAACATGACCACGTCAGCATCTTGTTCGATCGAGCCAGATTCGCGAAGATCTGAAAGTTGTGGGGTCTTCTCGCCTCTATTTTCAATGGCGCGAGAAAGCTGTGACAAGGCTAGAACTGGAATTTTCAGTTCACGAGCGATGTTCTTGAGTCCTTGGGATATCTCACCAACTTCAGTGACACGATTATCGCGAGTACGTCCATGGGCAAGCTGAAGATAGTCAACAACAAGGAGGTCAATTTGGTGCTCTGCCATCAGTCTGCGGGCTCTGGTTCTCATCTCGAAAATAGAAAGCCCAGGTGTGTCATCGATAAAAAGTGGTGCTTCAGCGAGAACTCCCATGGCATCAGAAAGTTTAAGAAAATCTTGTTGATTTAGCCGACCAGTTTTCAATCGCCAAGCATCAATATCTGCCTGCGAGACAAGTAAACGATCAACGAGCTCTTCTCGACTCATTTCCAACGAGAACATACCCACTTTTTTCTTTGATTTTACAGAGACAACATGAGCAATATTTAAGGCCAAAGCGGTTTTTCCCATACCAGGTCGAGCGGCTAAAATAATCAGATTTGATTTCTGCAGACCAGCTAGCACATTGTCCAGATCAGCAAAGCCAGTGGCGACACCTCTAAGATCATCACCAGAGCGCTGCAGTTCATCGAGTCGCTCAAAACTCTCCACCAAAGTGTCTTTGACCGGAGCAAAACTTTTCGTAGTATTTGTCTGAGAAACAGCAAAAACTTCTTGCTCGGTAAGATCAATAACATCTTGAACTTCTTTACTATCGTCAAAAGCCAGTTGCGAAACCTGACCAGATATCGAGATCAGCCTCCTGCGCATTGCCGCCTCGGAAACCATCTTGGCATACTGCTCGACATTGGCGGCGGTGGCGACAGCATTGGAAAGTTCAGCAATGGCTGCAGAACCACCAACAGCAGTCAACTTCTTGTTCTTCTTTAGCTGCGAAGTCAGAGTGACGGCGTCAATCGGCTGGCGCGACTCGTAGAGCTCTTGCATGGCCGTGTAAATGTATTGGTTGTTGGGGTCGTAAAAACTATCAGCCTTAATCCGATCAGCCACAGAAATAATGGCATCTGAATCAATCAGAACCGCTCCCAAGAGTGATCTCTCGGCATCTAAATTATGGGGTGGCACCCTGGCTGGTTGTTGTGCCATGTCTTATTACGTTCTTTCAAGAAGTACTAGTTCACTCTCCTCTGGCAGCTGCGATCGAGAGATATCAAGTGAAACAACAGGAGTAACTTCTGCGCCATACTCTTTCGCGAACTCCTCGCGAGTTTTCAGATCGGCGAAGACTTTTTGATCAAGATCTGGAGTGTTGTAGTGCATGGGGATAGTAATGCTTGGCTCGATGGCACGAATAACTTTCACGGCAGTTTTTGGATCAAGAGTAAAAGTTCCCCCAACCGGGCACAAGAGGATATCAACGCTGCCAATGGCCTCAATATCTGATTGGGAAAGCTCATGACCTAGATCACCAAGATGACAGACGCGAATATCATCGATCAAAATAGTAAAGATAATATTGGGTCCGCGCTCTGCTCCCTTGGAGTCATCATGGAATGAAGGCACGCCAAAAACAGAAATGCCACAAACCTCGTACTCGCCTGGTTTGTTGACTAAAAATGGATTTTTCCTTCTGGCCGTGCCACGAATTTTGTCGGAAGAAGCATGATCCTTATGACTATGGGAAACGGTCACAATATCAGCGCTCATGCTTGGCAAAGGATAACCGATGTATTCGTGAAATGGGTCAGTAACGACTGTGCCGTCAGCGCCCTTTAATTTAAAACATGAGTGGCCGTGGAATGTGAGTATCATACCAGTACTATACCACGCTGACTGACGTTTGTTCTTGGCCTGTCTTGGTTTATAATGCAGCCTACCTTATGAAAAAAGAAGTAGTCGTGGCTATCCTAATTGGTCTGTCTTTTGGCCTGATAATTACTTACGGCTTGTTTCGAGTCCACAAAGCAGTAACAGCCCCAACAACAAATTCAACTATCACTTTTCCAACTAACGCAACTGCCACACCAACACCAGCTGGCGCTATGCTAACAATTCTTAGTCCAGAAGATGGCCACGTTCAAGAAGAAAGTGAAGTCACGGTCACCGGAACCGCCACACCTGACTCCATCGTCGTGCTTTTTGTGAATGGCGAAGAATTCATCAGCTCCGCCGATGCTTCTGGTAGTTTTAGTTTTACAGTTGCGCTTGAGGAAGGAAGTACTATACTGAGTGTTCACGCTATTGATGAAAACGGGGTTGGCGCTGCGGAAGAGCGCGTTGTTGTTGTCAGCAAATTATTATCTGAACAACCAGACACTCGAGCCGATACAGAGGCTTCTTCGGCGGCCAAAGCCAAATAACTATGAAAAAAACCAAATTCTTGGGCAGTATCTTGGGCGTAGTCTTATTACTAAGTACAGTTCCTATGGTCTTCTCTGCAGAGGATGTCGCATCTGAAAGTGGTAAAACTACTCAAGAACTAAAAAAACGAATCGAAAAAGTTGTTGAAGAAAAGAAACAAGAAGTTAACGAAGTTGTCGCAAAACTTTCCACAAAAAAAAGAGGTTTCGTCGGCCGTATTGACCGCGTCTCCAGTGAAACCATCACCCTAGAAACCCACAAGGGTGTGCTCATCGTCCCCCTTTCCGAAGATGTCTCAGTTACTAAGGATGGCAAAGACGCCACCATCGACGATATCGCCGTTGATGAATGGGCTATTACCCTTGGTGTTGAAGAAAACGGCACTTTCGAACCACGATTTGTTCTGGTTTCATCGAAAACCCTAAGACCACCTGAGCCAATTGTTTTACTCGGCACACTGAAAAGCCTTACTTCTAAAGAATTGGTAATCATCAGCAGAAGCGACAGCAAAGAGCAACCTATTACAGTCGCCAAAAGCGCTTTATTCGAAGACTCCGACGGCACCGAAATTGATTCAGATATGTTCGATGTTGATCTCACCGTGCTAGTCACCGGCTTCCAAGATGAAGACGGCATCACGGGCACCACCATTCGCTCTCTTGCTCCCCTGTCCGAAGAAAAGTAATCATGTCATTCACTGAACGTTTGCAACGCCTCCAACTCGGAGTCTCTTCGTCTGAGGTTCTCCTCATCGCTGATCCCGACCATATTCGCTACTTCACCGGCTTCGTCACCCTCACCCCAGAGCGCGAGGCTTTCCTAATCATCACTAAAAAAACTGCCTTGCTCTGTCATGGTGCCTTTTCTCCCGTGACGTCTCAAAAGAATCTCGCTCATCATCCGTCGATTTCCCCGAGTGTCATGACTGCCAAACTTCGCGAACTTACCGAGGCCGAAGGTCTGAAGACTCTAGCTCTAGATAAAGAAGCAATTTTCGTCAGCGAGTATGAACTTTTCAATGCCCTCAGTCTTGAGATCAAGACTTTAAACACAGGCAGACTCTGGCAACTTCGCATGATCAAAGATGCTGAAGAACAGAAAGCAATCAAAAAAGCTATCAGTATTACCGAGCGAGGTCTCAAGCAGACTATTGGCAAACTAGCCGTCGGCATGACGGAGCTGGAAGTCGAGAAACTACTCGAACAAACTTTCCGCGACTTGGGCAGTGAAGAACTAGCCTTCCCCACTATCGTCGCTTTCGCTAATCACAGCGCTCTTCCCCACCACCAACCAACTGATCGCAAGTTAACTGATAACACGGCTGTGCTTATCGACTGTGGAACTCGATTCGATGGCTACTGCTCTGACCTGACCAGAACTGTCTGGTTCGGCGATAAACCTGATGATAAATTTTTGGAAATCGAGAAAATTGTCAAAGCCACCTTTTCTGTGGCGACGAGCGTCCTTGAAAAACCTGACTGCACGGCGCAACAACTAGATGAAGCCGCAAGAAACAGCATTTCTCTGGCGGGATTCGGCAAAGAATTCATTCACACCACAGGCCACGGTCTCGGCTTATCAATCCACGAGCCACCATCACTGAATGCAAATAATGCTCAGAAAATTCTTGCCGGAATGGCCATAACTATTGAGCCTGGGATATATCTGGCTGGGAAGTTTGGGTATCGGTATGAGGAGACGCGGGTTGTAAATGACTGCTGAAGCTCGCGATAAATCTAAGCAATTTCAACATTAATTTTTTCCAAGTTGCTTTGAACACTTGCGACCATGGCTCCCAAGCTCCATAAGTCTCTCGGAAGTTCAAAATCCTCTAGAATAGGTTTTATGTATAATAGATACTCATAAAGACTGCTAATTGAATCGTCAAATATTTCATAATCAGCGACAAACCACCCAACATGAGTCCAATTCATCTCAGCATATAAATTAAATGAAGCAATTTCAGTAGCTACATCATCCTGGCTTGCTATATCATTTTTATACCTATTGTTAACTTCAACAATTTTTTTTGCCTGCTCAAACAATGTGGGTTAAGTGACATTTCGCGTTGGTTTTTAGCGTTGTTTTTGTTTCAGAAATGCAGCAATTATTTGTCTTCT
>PFLP01000072.1 GCA_002784625.1 Candidatus Pacebacteria bacterium CG_4_10_14_0_8_um_filter_42_14
AAATAGTTAATAGCTAATTTAGAATTTGGCTTACCTGCAATAAACCACAACATGAAAAGAATACCTGACAGATTTGTAACGACCCCAAATATTAATAGTTGCTCTTGGTACTCACTTAGAAAAACTGCAGCGGCCGACAATCCAAGAATTGGTAATAAATCAACTGCATGGTGAGCACAACAAGCGACCATCGCCATGCCCGAAACAGCTGTGCCAGTGCCAGCTGATAATTTTGCATCACTTTTTTCTTGAAGGCTAAATCGTATGCCCTTGTGCATCATCCAAAATAGTCCCATTTGAATGCCAAAGCCAACAATAAGAAAGCTCATCCATGGCTGGTAAAGACCGAACTGGCTGAATGGGTGAAGAGGATCGCTTGTGACCGCGTACAACAAAATATAGTAGAACGCACTTAATGCAAACAACCCACCGATAAATCCCTGGAGGAAAACATAGATAAAACTGCTGCTTTGGCTTTCTTTGTTAAACATGTTCTCATGCTACTAGATAAGACATGAAGTGAAGATGAAGTATTTTTTTATTTAATTTTCCTAAACCTCTAGCTTTGCCTTACGTAGACTCATAGCGTTTATGACCACGATAACAGAAGACATACTCATGAGAAGAGCTCCAACTGCAGGAGTTAGTCTGAATCCAAGGGGGATAAACAAACCTGCGGCCGCGGGTATGGCCAGGACATTGTATCCAACGGCCCAAAAAAGATTTTCTACCATCTTTTTATAAACTTTTCTCGAAAGAACAATAAGTCGAACGATGTGCTGCGGATTGCTTTGGGTGAGAACGATATCCCCTGCTTCCACCGCGACATCGGTTCCTGCGCCTATGGCGACCCCAGCATTGGCTTGTGTTAGTGCTGGAGCGTCATTTACCCCATCGCCTGCCATGATGACTATATTTCCCTTTGCTTGCAACTCTTTAATATGCTTGTACTTGTCTTCAGGTAACACTTCTGCAAATACCATATCTATACCTAATTGTTTTGCAATTGAGTTGGCCGATGCTTTAGTATCGCCTGTTAACATTGCGACCTTAACGCCAAGTTTATGCAGCTCCTCGATGGCCTGTTTAGACTCTGCCTTTACCTCATCGCTCAGGGCGATTATTCCCAATAAAACTTTTTTACTTGCAACAAATACCGGTGTTTTCCCGGTGCTTGATAACTGTTTAAGTTCTTTTTCTGCTTCTGAAGTCCAAACATGTTGTTCTTCCATTAAGCGTTTGTTGCCAACAAAATAGATTTTCTCTAAGACCTCTGCTTGCATACCACGTCCGGCAAGGTTTTTAACTTGGTTTGCTTCTATAAGAGAAATATCTTCGTCTTTTAGATACTTTAAAAGCGCCATTCCGATGACATGAGAAGAGTGAGACTCAATTGATCCTGCGATTTGCAGGAGCATTGTTTTTTCTCCAGATAATACTTTCACATCAGTGACACCGAACTCACCTTTGGTTAGGGTTCCGGTTTTATCAAACACAACATAATCTGCGGCTTTTACTACCTCGATTTTTCCCATATCTTTGATAAAAATGCCATTATTAACTGCTAATTTTGTGGCAATGGTCGAGACAGTTGGAATGGCAAGCCCGAGTGCGTGAGGACAGGCAATTACTAAAACTGTAATAGCCAGGGTCGCGGCAAATACAAATGGTTGAGCAGCAATAAGTGACCAAAACAGTAAAGTTACTATAGATACAGAAAGAGCTGAGAGTGTAAGCCACCCAGCTGCGCGATCTGCAAGTTTTTGTACAGAGGGCTTTGTTTGTTTAGCTTGTGAAATTAATGCTTGTATTTGTCCAATGGTTGAAGAATCACCAACCCTAAGGAGCTTGATTTCTACTGATCCATCTAGGTTAATTGCGCCCGCCACTACCTCAGAGCCCACAACTTTTTCAACTGGTTTAGATTCTCCTGTTATGTGTGACTCGTTAAAGTTTCCACTTCCTTTGATAATCTCTCCATCGGCTGGCGCTTTTTCACCGGCCTTTACGATAACGATATCTCCTTCTTTAAGAGATGATATTTCCACTTCCTTGATACCATTATCTGTTTTTAAATGTGCTTCTTTCGGTAATAATTTAGCGACTTCTTGCAGAGCATCTCCCGCAGCGGTTGATGATTTTGCCTCTAAAAAGTGACCAAAAAGGAGAACCCAAATAAGGGTTGAAATTTCTAAGTAAAACTCAGTATTTATTGCAGGCAGGAAAGTTGAGGCTGCAGAAAACAAATATCCAGCCCCGACGCCAATCGAAACAAGCGTCATCATGCCGTACTGTTTCATTGCAATTTCCATTTTGGCGTGCTCGAAGAACACCAATCCAAAGTAGAAAATAACTGTGGCTATTCCAAACTCTAGAAGAGGTCGAAGCGCAAAGTCGGGAACACCTAAAAACTTAACAGCTGGTGCTGAAAAGAGTGCCAATGGAACGAGTAGGGCGGAGACGATAAAGAATCGTTTAAGGAAGTCTGTGGCTGCTTCAGGAGTTGCCATCATGCTAGCATGATCGTGTTGAGCTTCACCGCTGTCCATAGAACTTTTAAGCACTAAATCCATGCCTCCACACTTAGGACATTTACCAGGATTATCCTGTTTAATTTCTGGATGCATGGGACAAGTATAGTAGTCTCCAGCACCGCTTTTATGTTTGTGATCGTGATTCGTTTGATGATCCATATTTATTCAGAGCTCTTAAGCACTAAATCCATGCCTCCACATTTTGGACATTTTCCCGGCTCGTCTTCATGTATCTCAGGATGCATGGAGCAGGTGTAGTAGTCATTCTTATCTTGGCAACAGCCTTGACCACAGGTATGATCTCCTTTGCATTTGTCCTTGTTAGTTTGGTCGTTGTCGTTACAGCAGCCCATAATTACTCCTTTTCTATATTAATTTATACTAGTTAGAACTCTCCAGATTGTGTTAAATAACAAGTTTAACCTTATTTCAAGTCCTTTTTCATCTCGTCAAATTCTTTTTTATCAATTTCGCCATTTGTGTAGCGTTCTTTAACAATGTCTAGAGCGGACCTTGCTTGAGTTTTATTTCTGCCCTGGTTTAGTAACCATTTTATTAAGACAACAGCGCCAAAGATGATTAGTCCCCAGAATAAAATCATGGTTATAAAACCTAAGCCATAAAATCCCATAGGATTTGAAGCAAAATTCCCCATCATATAGCTTCCTCCCTTTCTTTGATAACTATTTGTATCATCCCAATTTCCCATCATACCTCTACCCATCATTCCATATCCATCTCTTTCACCATCTCCCAGATACGCTTTGCCCATATTGATATGTAGTTGTCGTAAACTTTCTGAACCCTCACCGCCCATCATTTCATCCATTATCTCGTGAGCTTGTCCTTGATGGTGTAGTTCCATTGCAGCCTCACCAAGTCTTTCCCATTCCTCATCATTTATCTTGGAAAGATCAAGTTTTTGAACAGTAGCAACACCTTGACTTTTAAGTATGTCAGTAAGAACAGCAGAAATACTTTCTGCATGCGCGTCAGTGTCCGACGGGGCTTGTTGTTCTTGGTTGCTTGTCTCCAGCATGCCACTTTGTGCGTTAGCGATTCGGGTAGTACTTAAGAGAAATACAGCAAAAATTATCAATCCAGATGTAATTATTTTTTTCATTGAGAGCTCCTTTCTTTTGAAACTAATATTTTTAACACCTTAACAAGTTTTAGCTCTGCCTCTTTTGCGATGATTGCTATTTGGGGATTAGCAGACAGGCCTAGCGCCGAGGTCGGCTTCAGGATGCTTACATTAATCTTTCCTGAATTCTCGTAAATCAAGACATTGCAAGGCAAAAAAGCGCCTATTTCTTGTTCTTCCGTAAGTGCTTTATAGGCTAGGCTTGGATTACAAACCCCCAAAATCTTATACTGCTTATATGCTATGTCTAACTTTTGTTTCAAAGTCTTTTGAACGTCTATCTCGGTGAGTACTCCGAATCCCTCTTGCTTGAGGGCCGCTCGGATTAGCTCTTCAGCATCCTCGAAGGAGGTAGTAAGTTGTTTTGATATCGTATACACAATTTTTTCTTTTTTAAACTTGCTGTAATGATACTCTACTTAATATGAAAGCACGATGAAATCTGAATGGTTTAACGAGCAATTTTTTCTGGTGACAAGTTCTTATTAGAGTCTATATATTTTTGAATCGCAGCCTTGTCAATTGATTCAAGTTTCATCATTTTTCCCCATGAAGCAACAACAATTTTGTCATCATTGGCCTCTCTTGGAGAAACAATTACACTTTGAGAGTTAGATTTACCTATTTCCTCAAGTATTTGCTTAGTTTCATCATCAATATTTTTATAGGTGATCCAGATCCCTCCGTGTTCCAGACCATGCACGCCAGCTTTGTCATCAATTTCTTTGTTATAAACACCCCAGCCTTTGGCTTCAGCTAGATGGTCGCCGGAAGTAGGAGGGTTGGTCTTGTACTCGACCTCTGTACTAGATGGTACGTGGTTGCTGCCCTCGATCTCAGAATCTTCAACTTTGCCATCTAACGATACAGCTTCAACTTGTTGCTCAAAGGCGATTTGTTCGGGAGATTTTTTAGTAAGTTGAATAATTCCGACAATTGCTAAAACCAATGCGGCGAGCGCAAGTGTCCAGTTGCGAACTTTCTTTGTTAGACTGGATTTTCGTCCCTGACCCCGTCGTAGTTCCTTAATTTTTTTCCTACGCTCATGCCTAGGAAGCTGATTCCATTCGTCTGGATAATCTATGTTCATTTTGCTCTCCTAACTTTACAAGTACTTGGCTGATTAATTTTTTGTATTAACAAACTAATGGCTACTAGTATAGCTCCGATTCCAATAATCCCGAACTCCTGACCCATGAATGGAAGTATGGAAAGTATGGTTGCCGTGGAACTAACTCCAATTAATGTAGTGAGAACAACAGACCCACAGGATGCGCATCCAACGCCAAGCATACTTAATGATATGCCCACAAAAGAGATGCCCACCTCTTTCTTTGCTCTAAACGATTGTTTTAAGTAATAAACAACTAGACTAGATTGTATTCCTGTCAAAATTGCAATACTAATTGTCGCAAACAAGGACCAAGTCGTAAAATTTGTTCTTAGGGAGCCAAGTAGGCTCGTAATGAGATTGCCTTTCTCCCACAAAGTCAGAGTTTGAGACGACAAGCTCTTTGTTATCAGATGTAAATTTGGCAGCCACGCTGCGAAAGCTACAACAATGACAGCGATTATCACTGATAGTAATGAATACTTCAATCGAGAGAAGACCCTAATTAATGTGCTCATAAACTACTTAAGTAGTGGATCAATGACAGCTTTGAAAACTGAGTAAGGTTGTGCTCCAACAACTAGGTCGCCACTGATCTCTCCATCGCTAGTTGACTTGCCAATTATGAAAGTTGGGGTACCTGAGGCACCAGCTTTTCCACCGTCAGCCAAGTCTTTTTTAACTTCATCTTCCATTGCCTTATCTGAAAGACAGGTGGTAAAAGATGCAGTATCCAGACCTAAATCACTGGCTATTGTCTGGATTTTTGCATCATCTAGACCATTTCCATTCGAAATCGTTCGCGTGAATATTTCATCATGAAATTCAAAGTACTTTTCATCTCCACCTTGTTCCCTGGCGCAATTTGCGGCAACAGCTTCTTTCGTGGCCATTGGCTCATGAAAAGGGAGAGGAAGGTCTCTGAAGACTAACTTTACCTTTCCGGTATCAATATAATCTGAAATTAGCTTAGGCAGCGTTTCATCAAAATGCCTTTTACAAAAAGGACACTCATAGTCTGAAAATTCAACGATAGTTACGGGTGCGTTTTTATCTCCCAGAATTGGATCGTCGTCAGTAGACACAGTGCCCGTTGTCGGTTGTGCTGGAGCAGAAGGTGGTTGCGCAGCAGCTTGGGTAGCACCTTGGACAGACCCAGTTGCGCCAGATTTTAACAATTTATTTTCAGTCCAGATGGAACCGGTGAAAAATCCGCCTCCAAGTAAAAACACTGCCAGCAGGATTAATAGAAAATTCTGGCCTGCAAACGTGCTTACTGCATTGAAGGAAAGGTTTGAATCTGTCATAAAAGAATCTTAAATAATATTATCTCCTACAAGTGTAGGAGGTGATATTTATCTTGTCAACGGGAAAGGGAGGTTTGGAATGAAGCAGGTATAAAAATTGTGAAAGCGTCTTGCTGGATAAGGCCGTTTTCATTACATCCCGGAGTTTCACAGTTACTCTGAGTCTGACAAATTAGGTCGTCGTCGGCTATAAATTTTGCAAAAATTTGTTTAGGATAGCCAGCAACTATGCTTAGCATAAGAAGAAGACTAACAACGCTGAGGCTAAGTTGCCAAGGCCTAACTTTTTCAAAGGTCGATCTTTTATTTACTAAATATTCTATTCGTGTTTCGATTGGGGACGAGGCAAAATCGGGAAAATTATTTTGACTAGCTTCCAAGTTAAGAACAAAGGCCTGTTTTAAGTATCTGTCTGTATTTTGGACGGTTTCGACGTAGGCATCAGCGCTAAGCTCAAACTCTGTTTTTAACTGGGCATAGAGGTATCTAACAATTGGAACAAAAAATAGAACAGAGCTAATCATTTGAGTTCCCAAGATCCACAGAATATGCCTTTGTTTAATATGAAATAATTCATGGAGGATTATTGCCTCCAGCTGTTTATTCGTTGATTTTTGTAGTAACAGCTTCGAGATAACGATCTTCGGCTTAAAAAGACCAAAGGCATAGGCAGTTAGTTTCTGACCTTCGGTAACCGTGACGATCTCATCGTTTATGTTGTGTTTTTTTAGCAACTTGCTTAATTTTATGTTGAGTGGTTTACCCGCATCATTTGGCAGTGCCTTTAAATGTTGATAAGAAATCAGAAAAGCTATAAGCCGAATCATTACTAAAATAATAGAGATAGAAAAAATCGTAATAACGAAAGCTCCTAGCATTGCTTGTGGATGCAAGTGGATGTGTTCCTGTACATTCTTTATAACCTCAAAGCAGGAAGTAAAAAAAGATTTTGGTCGCAGGCTACCTTTTGTAATAAGGATATAGGTTCCTAGTGAAAAAATTGGTAAGGCGATGCTGAAAAATATTCCAAGTAGAAAATTTGATCGTTTGTTCATTTTTGTTGGAGTTTTTGTATAAGTTTCATCCGAGTTTCTTCAGAAATGTCATCTAGACCATCGACAAAA
>PFLP01000023.1 GCA_002784625.1 Candidatus Pacebacteria bacterium CG_4_10_14_0_8_um_filter_42_14
ACGCTAAAAACCAACGCGAAATGTCACTTAACCCACTAATAACGAATGAAATTATTTTTCTCAACAACACCTAGGGTGAAAGCAGTCTATCCTGATTCGATTGATCGTATTTATAAAAAGTTACACAAACTTCCATATGAATTAACAGAGAAGTATATCGAACATGCTAAGTGTGATGAGTTAGATAGCTGGTCAATTGAGAAGAAAACGCAATACAATATAGATTCCACCAAGGCAATTGCTAGTTCAGATGTTTGTGTTTTTGAAACGTCAATCCCAAGCTTGGGAGTTGGGCATATGCTACATCATTGCATAAGCATTAATAAGCCAGTTGTGGCTTTTTTCCAGGGAGGAAGAGTGCCTTTCATGTTAGATGTCGAGAATAATAGCTGTGTATTTCCTGTTGAGTATGACAATATAAACCTTGAGGAAGAGCTAGTGTTTGGTATCAAGATGGCGGTGGAGGAGCAGAAACAAATTAGACTAAACGTGCTTATTTCAGCTGAAATGAATCAGCACATTGGTGAGGTTGCAAAGATAAAAAGGATGAGTAAGTCGGGGTTTATTCGGTGGCTGGTTGATAATTACAAGTTGTCTGAATAATCTGAGGATTGTTTATATCTCGTGCTACAATTCATCTATGAAAATTATTCAAAAAGCCGTCATGGTATTAGGGTTAGCCTTGGTGCTCTCATATCTCTTGCGAGTACTTCTACACGACTCGATTTCAGTCGACGATCTTGGTAAACTCGGTTCCGTGACCGGCGCTGTTTCAACTATTTATACACTGATCATTGCCTTTATTATCGTTGAGGTTTGGGGACAATTTAATTCTCTCGGGGCATCTGTTGCCAAGGAAGCAAGTACGTTAGTTGCTCTTTGGAACTTCACAGATTATCTGGACGACAAGAAAATTGATAAAAAAATGAGACCCGCCTTAGTCAAATATATTGATAAAGTTCTCAATGAAGAGCGAACTGAAGCGTCAATGTGCAAGAGAACTAAGCATCCATCTGATGAGCTAATTGCGATCTTGCGTGTGATAGATTTAGTGACTGTTGATAATGAAAAAGACGCCGCTGTGTTACCTCACTTATTCGAGTACTTTGAGCAGTTGTCTGGTGCAAGGGGTGGAAGACTTGATGCCAGTACTAATAGACTACCAATGTTTTTAAAGTTTCTCTTTATTTTCTTGTCAGTGATGACGGGCGTGTTGTTCTTCCTCATTCCTTTCGAGAGCTTAGCTGTACAGATATTTGCTAGTGGCATCGTTTCATTCATTATTTATCTTTCATACACCCTGATCGTAGATTTGGATAATCCATTCTCCGGTTCATGGAATGTTGATTACTCTCCGCTAACAGAAGCAAGAGAGTATATTGAGACTTCGGAGAATTTGTAGGGATTATATTTGACTTTGATTCTGCATCCTAAGTAGCGGCCTGGCCACAGCGACCGTCAAGACTTGCATTAAAGCTCCTCCGGCAAGGGCTATAAACATGCCATTTACGTCACCAAAGTACTGAATTAACAAAATATACAGAAGAGTGGTTACGACCCGGCTGAAATCGATCAAAATCTCGTGATCAAGAATATAGGCATACTCTTCGTCGGAGTTTGTCGTCTCGTACTCGACTGCTCGAGAAAAAATCGGGAAGTAGACGAACCAGAACAACCTGTCGCTGATATTCATGATAAGAAGGTAAAGAATGATGAGTATCGGGTTATGAAAAAAGAGCACCAGCCCAGAAATGAGAGCTAGTGGCACGGCACTGGCTAACAAAATATGAACTCTATGATGTTTAGAAGATTTTCTGCCCAAAAAATAAATGATAGTGGTGGAAAAAATAATAAAGATGGCTTGGAGAGTGCCGAGAACGCCTTCATTGCCAAGAAAATACAAGATAATTGTCTCTGGAACAGTCATCGTCAGTGTGAATTGAACAGCTGAAACAAGGATGAAAATGCGGAATAATTTCCACTGCGGGGTGATTTTTGTGGGCCGAAGCTTTTTGACAGAAATCTTAGGGAACGAAACCCGAAGCAGTTGGAGGGTGCCAACAACCATAATAAGTACTCCAAACACGCCCACGAACTGATATGCCAATGTTTTTGACATGAAAGAAAAAACCTCGCTAGTGGCGATAAACCAGCCCGCGGCAGCGACTAAGAGGGTATTGCTACTGGTTCCAAGTAAAACCCGAAGGCCCTCAAAATAGTGGCGATTCTCGTCGGTAGTGAAGAAAAGATAGACTGTATTTCGCATCGCCCAATAGATACCGGAGAAAAAACCGCTTAGTAGGCCAGCGACGCCGATGGTGAGGAGGTTGATCGTTGGGAAAAAGAAGATAGCGAGAATGGCCAGCGCCTGGAGAATGCTACTCCAGATGTGAAGCTGTTTGGAGCTGAAGACGCGCAGAAGCAGGCCGTTGACGTAGAAGCCGCCAACCATGGTGATGTAAAAGGCGATGTTGTAGATGGCGACGGCGATGAATGACTCCGTTTTTGAGAACATGAAGGCATACGCATAGGTATAAAGCAAAGCGTCAAAGATCATGTAGCCGCGAGTCGAGAGAGAGGGTGTGGAAGATGTACCACTCGCGCTGGAGGCGGTGGAGAAGTTTTTGGTGCATGAGAGGTATTATAGATGGAAAGTGAGGAAATCATGGGACTTGAAATTCAGTCGCTGGCGCCTTCAGAAGCAAGATCGTGCTTGGCAAATAATCATGAATTGCAGGACTTGTTCACTTCGGACATGAAGATTTTGAGCCATCTAACCCTGATACCTCCATGTATCCAGAAGTTGTCAGGCAGGCTTTTTTGCCGCTGAGTCTTATGCAAATGCAAGTGGGCAGGGCAGAAACCATCATGGCCTACTTGCTTAGTATTAGAACAGGTCTGCTAGAAAAATAAACTCAAGTGATATAATTCGATCCTTATATATGTACTAAATATGTCATGATCAAAAAAGAGGGTGGCATCCCTGAATTTACTCTCGAATTACTCGAAGCCTTAACTGGATCCGATAGAGTGAATGGTTTGGTTTCAGTTGCCGGTACTATCCTGGCTGGACTCGTAAACGGAACGAGTCTGGATGCAGTATCACAGCATCTGATAGAGAAATATTTACTTGTGAAAGTGGGCTTTACTCCGTCGAGAGCATTTTGGAGCAAAGTAACATATGAGCGCTATAAGGGGGAAATTGTTTCGGGCTTAACAAAAAAAACTATGCATGCATATCTTGAAATGCAGCTAAAAAGAAGGCAGAGAATTGGAGTAAGGATAAAAAAAAGTGGGAAAGGAAATGGCAATCTAAAACCATTCGTGATGATTGCGTCACAGCAAGACTTTCAAGACAAACTTATATTTAGAGATGGAGAAGTTGTTGGAATTACTTTTCATTCGAAGGAGCATTTAATTAATCCTGGAGATATTGTAGATCTTTTTCCCTCTCCTATTGCTGCCATAAGAGACAAAATTGTTTCTCGGCAAACTGGTGAGAACACAGTTGAGCCAGCAATTGATTTGTCAGAATATTTCCCAAACTCAACTTTAACATGTGCTCTTTCTTCTGATTCTGAACCAGGAGAGGTTCAAATTGAAGTCTACGATCGTGACAAAATTGTTGCTTTATTTTCAATTCAAGGAGAGCGTATTAGTTGTTTGTCAGAATATATATGGTCTATTTCAGGTAGAGAAGATGGCCATGCACTACAATTAGTTTCAAGAGGCGATGATATTTTTTGGGATTTACACAATTCGGAATATTTATATAGAACGATTCTCGCTGTTTCTAATAGATTAGCATCAAGGAAAAAGGTAATGGAACCAGCTGAAGAGGTTCGGCCAGTTGAATTGAGTGGCTCATTTGTTTGTCAGATTGCTGCCTTTAATCCTCGAACAAGAACCATGACACTGAGGTTCTCAGTTATAGGAAACGGTGGTGATATTAGAGATTTTGGAACCAGGAATCCGAATTTTCCTGTAAGAGAAATTGATCTTGAGGCGCAGGTCATTAACGGGAAACTTGTACAGACCAATCCCAGGAAGACACCTAATCTAGCGGCCTTCTTTAGGAGTGTCTCACGATTAGAGGAAGATTTTAGGGTAGTAGTGGAATATTTTCTGAAACAGGATGGAAGAGCGTTGTGTAGATACTTTACGGAAACATTTGTCAGATACCCAACTCTTGGTTTTCATGGTATTGATTGTCGATTTGCGGTCAGCCCAGGAGGCAGAATCACTGCCACGGCTATTGACTATAATTCAGCAGAGCAGAGCAAACTTTGGGAGGATCACCTCGAAGAGCGAAATACAGATCCTACTCCTGAGGATTCCAAACCACCGTCAACAACAGTGCTTCTTTATGATCACGCCTTTATTTGTGGACTAATCAATCTCACGCAGGCAAGAAAATATTCGCCAGGTGTACCCGAATTAGTCGACAGAGAAGTTTTTGTGAGAGGCGTGCGGAAAGCAGATGATGACTTGTCTTCAATAAGACAGCAAGCCATAGATAAATTTAAACAATTACTTGACGGCAAAGCAAATGATTTTTTTGTCGCCACTGGCATATTGGATAGAAAACAAACTTCAGAACATTCTATGTCTCTAAGAGGACTCAGGCAGATTGGATCGATGCTATGGTGTCTTGAGAGAAATGCAAAAGCTATTAACCAAGGATATGTCAATATAGCGTACAACAATGGAGCTAAAATTATCTCTGTTGACTTCGGTGATTATCAGCTAGCTTGTATTTTAGACGCAAAAGGAGAAATTGTGCTTCCGCCTCCTGAAATATCCACTCCAAAAGAACTTTCTAGTTGGTTGTTCGAAGTAACTGGCAAATTGTTTGTAAAAGCCGCATTTGGTTATTGTAGGGATTAGAGCCCCCACCACAATTAGCACCCCTCCAATCAGAAGTCCCAGAGTAACGCTCTCGGAAAAAATAATCACTCCCAAGATAGCCGCAAAGACGACCTCGAGAAGCCCAAGCACACCGCCGACGCTTGGCTCGATGTGCCTGAAGCCTGCCACTACGGCTGCATTTGCCAGTAAGAAACTTGTTGCATAACCTAGCTGCGCCAGCCAACCAGTATTGAGGATTAATTTTGGCATTGTTTCGCCCAAAGACAGGGTCATAGCTAGATTGCCAATGAGAATGAAGACACCGTAGACGACGATGATCTGGAGTTCGCTGTAGCGATCAGAGACTTTTTTTGAAAAGACGACGGCGCAGGCGCCCATAAGTCCGGCGATGCTGGTCGCGATCGCGGCAACAACTTGGTTTGACTCGAGAGAAAATGCGTAGATGTTGTAGAGGCCGATCGAGGCGATGATGAGGCCCAGGATTTTTGGCAAGGTCATTTTTTCCTTGAAAAACAGGGCGCCGATGAGGTAGGCGCCGAGGGTGAGAAAGCAGTAAAAAAGTAGGGTGGCCGTGCCGACACTGAGGTGTTCGAAACCGAAAAAGTAGGGGGCCTGCATGAGTTTTGACCAGACTCCGTAGGTTGAGTAAAAGAGAGCGGAGATAATGATGAGGGTGGAGCCGAGGTTGGTTTTGCTTTTTTGCATGGGTTAATTATAATGTGTGATTTGCTATAATTCTATTTGATGTCCGAACAAACAGACAAACTCCTACCTCTAGTAAAAGCTTACGGTCTGTCCGATGAGGAAAGCAGAGTTTATCTTTGGCTTTTTTCTGATGGGGCAGAGACGGCTTTGGAACTGAGCCGAAAGCTTCGGATGGGTCGGACTAAGGTGTATCGGATTCGTGATACTTTAAGAAACTTGGGCTTGGTGGAGCAGCAACTATCCAGTCGTGGGCTAAAGTTCGCGGCTGTGCATCCAAGTCGTTTCGAGCAAATCGCCCAGGAAAAAATGAGTAAAGCCAAGCTGCTTTTAGAGTCCGCTCCAGAACTGACGGTAAAACTTCAGAGCTTGGAGGCGATGAGTGATCCAAGGTCTAAGGTGATTTATTTCGAGGGTTTAGAAGGTCTAAAGCAAGTAAGTTACAACTCGACAAGAGCTAAAGACATAGTGCGGGTGTTCGAGATGGAGCGACTCTCGGATTTTCTGCCCTTTGATTTTGCCGAGGATGTTAGAAGACAGTACGTAGCGCGAAAAATCCAGACTCGCGATCTCACTAACAAGCCGTCTTTTTCTGGTTTCACTGATGTGGTTGAATTAGTTAAGACTTACTCCAAAATTCGTTATCTAGATCCTTCTTTACTGAGAATTAGCTTCGAAGTGCTCATTTATAACGATGTTTATGCTACCTATTCATATCAGAATGGCCAGATTTTCTGCGTCGAGATCCATAATCCAGAGCTGGCAGCGATGCAAAAGCAACTTTTTGATTTTATTTGGGCTGGAGCAGAAAGAATGAAGGTTTTGGATGATCGCGGTGCGGCGGAGGTTAGCTAATTTGTCAAAAATCATTTGCAAAGTAATGATTTTGTATTACAATAAGCCTACTTATGACAAAAATACAACTCTCACTCACTGACCAAGAAGCATCGCTACTAAGTATGTACGGAGCACAATTTGGCTACAATTTGCCAAAGACGGTGCGATTCGTGATCAGCAAGGCCGTCGAAGATATCTTAAATGATAAGGATAAATGGCTAGTGGGTTAACGCAGAAATGCTATAAAAAGACTGATATGCTGTGGGGATGGAAAAGCGGTATCATGCAAGA
>PFLP01000073.1 GCA_002784625.1 Candidatus Pacebacteria bacterium CG_4_10_14_0_8_um_filter_42_14
AACCCCGACAGTTTGTATATATTGATGTTAGAAAATCAGCATAAACGCTGAATTAAAACACATGAAACAAACCATTCTATCAGCAAAACAAAGCGAACTTCTTGAGAACCTTCTTGTAGCTTATGGTCACATTGTTACTTCAAGACATATTAATGACAAGGCGAAGTTGCTGTGGGATGAAACACACGTCAAAAATATTATTACCAAATTCACTACAGATGGGTGGTTGATCCGTCTGAAAAGAGGACTGTACGCTATCTCAGACTTGAGCAATAGAGGTTTTTTGTCTCTTTCTCCTTATATTGTGGCAAACTTGTTGGTTACAAAGTCATATGTTTCCTTTGAATCGGCTTTGAGCTATTACGCCATGTTTGACCAATTAACCGACAAAGTGATCTCAATCTCACAAACCAGATATAAAACCGCGCAGTTGAATGCCACCGAATACAGCTTTGTAAACGTTCAAGAGAAGTGGTTTTTTGGTTGGCAGGAAGTAGTAATTGATATACAAACTATTCGTATTGCGACAGCGGAAAAGGCTCTAATCGACATAATCCAGTTCCACAGGAGTAAGTATTCTGTTGATCTGGTCATTGAGAAACTTCGAGTGCATCAAGATACTATCGATAAAGTGAAGCTCAATGCGTACCTCAGTAAAATGTCTGCATCTACCATCAAAATATTTGGGATTTTGTACGATTTCCTTGGTATTGATTCCAGCCGCTTGCACGAGCTGGTTAAAAGCAAGCGTGGCACTGATCATATTTTTGCTGGTGATAAAAAATTTAATGCCAAGTGGCGACTTTACTATGATGAGTACTTTGACAAATACCAAACTAGTAATAATAACCAAGATTGTCGCAAGACAAAATGAACTACGAATGGCGATTGACGGAATTGTGGCGGATATTGAAGGGAACAATAAATAGATATATGAAATCAAAGAAACAACAAAAAAACATTATTGCGCGGTCCTCAACTGCGGAATACTTAACATTCATTTCTGCTAGTGGCGGCAGTGAGCAAAGTATCGAACTTCGTTACGAAGATGAGAACATTTGGATGGCGCAGAAATTGATAGCAGAACTGTATGGAGTATCCATCCCTGCCATTAACCAACATTTGACCAAATTGAGAAAAGACGGAGAAATAAATGATTCAGGTATTAAGCAATACTTAATAACTGCATCAGATGGCAAAGAATATCAGACCAAACACTATAATCTTCAAATAATTATTTCCATTGGTTTCAAGGTTGAAAACGAACGAGCAGTGCAATTTCGTAAATGGGCAAGACAAATTATTAAGGAGTATACGATCAAAGGTTTTGTACTGGATGATGAACGGCTCAAAAACAATGGCACAATTTTGAGCAAACAATTTTTTGATGAATTGCTTGTTCGAATAAGAGAAATTCGATTGTCAGAAAGAAAGTTTTATCAGAAAATCACTGATATTTATGCCACAAGTATTGATTATGACAATACAGCAGAAGTAACCAAAAGATTCTTTGCGACAGTTCAAAACAAACTTCATTGGGCGATACATGGTCAAACTGCAGCAGAGGTAATTATTGCAAGGGCAAATGCGAAAAAACAGTATATGGGTCTAACAAGCTGGAAAGATGCACCAAGAGGTAAAATTCAGAAATTCGATGTGTCGGTAGCAAAAAATTATCTTACTGAAACAGAGCTGGCCAGTTTGCAAAGAATCGTTTCTGCATTTTTGGATCTAGCAGAAGATATGGCAGAAAGAGCCATTCCTATGACTATGGCGGATTGGGAAATAAGACTTAATAGATTTATTGCTATGACAGACAGAAAAGTGCTAGCAGATGTAGGCAAGGTCACTCATGAGCTGGCAAAAGAATTTGCAGAAAGTGAATTTGAGAAATATAGAATCATTCAGGATAGGTTATTTGAAAATGATTTTGACAGATACCTCGTCTTTGAAAAAGAGGTTCAAAGGAAATTTGAGAATGATAAGCCGAAAAAATAATATGATCAAACACCAAAGCAAAATAGCTACAAAAATCGTGGCAAGACAAAATGAGCTAGGAAAACACACATACAGAATTAACTGCGTTAGAGCGAGAATCTATCGCTATTTTGCTCAGTCAAGGTGTTAGTAAGCGGGGTATTGCTAAACGACTGGGTAGAAGTGATAGCACTATTAGAGATGAGCTTGTGTAGCCTAAGCGAAGGATGGTGCGAATTTAAAGGTTACTCAGAAATTCATCGACATCGCCAACATCAATAGCTTGGTCTCTCTCCTGGAGAGCATTTTTATAAGACTCCTCTGTCTTTTTCAAGGCGCAAATCAGCTAATTCACACGGCCAGTCTTGTAATCTAACCCATCTCGTGGATGATTTTCATTCATGATTTGAATTAAATTACACACAACGATAGGTGTTTATTGTATTTACTTGACAAGTGTGTCTTATGTGGCACAATATGGACAGTTAAATGAAAAAAGTTGTCGTCTTGGGTTCATTAGCTATAAAAGAATTGGCCTCTTTTTCTATAGAAGTTAGAGCTAGATTTAATGACCTCTTTGAAATTCTTGGCTCAGAAGGCAGACTAAGAATGCCTTTTGCAAAAAAGATTGGCGATAATTTATTCGAAATTAGAATTAAGGATGGTGGTCAATGGCGGGCTACATATGCTTATATTTTGAAAAACCAGATAGTGATTTTATCTGCTTTTCGAAAGAAAACACAAAAAACGCCAAAAAATGAGCTAGTTAGAGCGCTTAAAAGACTGAGGGGTTATTAAAAAGAGGGGAATATATGAACAACAAAAAAACAGTTTTACTCAGTCAATGGAGTGAGCAATTTACGCCAGCAGAAAAGAGGAAAGCCAGAAAAGCCAATGATTATTACGCCGTAGTTGAAGAGTTTCAAAAAACTAGAAAAGAGCTTGGGCTGACACAGCAACAGCTAGCTGATAAGGCAGGAATTCATAGAACTGTGATTACGAAAATCGAGACTGGGGCCAGAAATACGACTCTGAATAGCTTGATGATGTTTGCTGAGGCACTTGATAAAAAACTTAAGATAACTTTTCTCTAATTCACAATCCACCAGTTGAAGCTTAGATCTGTAGTCACAGCAGTGTCGAAGCCGACGATGAAGCGGGCCTCATTCACATCTGGGGTGGCAGGATCATCTGGGTACTGGGCCTTAACATAGAGAACCTTGTTCCCAGTGCTGCCGAGCGGAGTGACGTAAGTCAGACTCTCGGCGGTCAGAGCAGGCGTCCAGATGGTGAGCTCACTGGTGCCGTAAGAAATGACAGCTTTACCAGAGGTTTTCTCGGTAGCGATCTCGCCACTGGCACTGGCTTCTTTGTTCTCACTGCCGATGCCGATGCCGCCGGCGAAGTCAGCTTTGCCTTCTGCAGAGATAGTGGCGACTGGAGTGCCGAGCTCATTAATGATTTCAAATCTAGATTTTTTGACTTGGCCAGATTCGGTGGCGATACCAGCTACCTGGACTTGGAATGGATTGCCGAAGTCAGCAGGCTGAATCAGGTTCGAGAGCAGAGTATCGGCTTCCAGATCTCCGGCTATGGTCACGTCGCCATTAACAGAGACGCGACCAGACTCATCGAGAATCATCAGGCCGGCGAGGAGGTTCAGAGAACCTTTGCCGGAGGGTTGAATTTGAAGAATGGGCGAATCAACACCAACGGGACTGTAAGCGATCATGCCACTGGCGAATTCGAGGCCGTCACCGACATGAAGTTTATTGCCAACTCCAAGGGTGTCGGCTACGTAGGCCATGCCGTTAACCTCGAAGTATTGATCAACAAAAAGGGCGGCGCTCGATAGAACCACATCTCCTTCACTGAGCTGGAGATCAGCCAAGGCGAGATTAAAGGCTGCGGAAGAGGTGGCGGTGAAGCCGGCTGACTCGACTGGATCAATGACGCTGTTCGGATCTGCGACTGGGTCGGGGTTGTAATTTCCCAGAAGGGTTTCTAATAAAGTCGGCTCTTTCAGAGAAGTGGCGAGCTGTTCTGAGAGGCCACTAATATTGGCGGCATAAAGCGTACCAGAGATAGTGGCATCAACAATCTCGGCAGTAGTAGCACGAACTGACTCGAGCTCTGCCATGCCAGCTTCAAGTTTGGCGATGCGAGCAGAGGTGGCATCTACAGTCTGGGCGATGAGGGTTGGGGTCTCGACTTTTTCAGCAACTAAGGTACCACTAACAGTGACATCTTCCGCCAAGAGAGAACCAAGGGCACTGGTGCCAGTGACATTGAGTTCAGCGGTATTAACACTATCAGTAGTGACGACTGGTGAAATAAGTTCGCTCGTGGCCAGAAGTGACTGAGTTTCTTCTCTGGAGATACGGCGAATCAGAGTCTCGATAGTCTCACTACCGACTTTTAGGGAGTTCGTGGCAAGATTATTGATGGTGGCTGATTGGGTGACGACGAGTTCTCTAGTTCTGGTCAAACCAGCTTCGACGTAGGCGAGAATGGCTTTATTCAGACCAATGATATTAGAAATAGTGCTACCACCAACCTGACGGACAGCATAAGTACTGCCAGTCTGCTCGAGAACAACATCACCAGTGTCGCTCAGGCGCAGGGGAGTGGAGAGGGATTTTAGGGAAAGTATTTGTTCTTGTTGTTCTTGGATGGCTTCGACTAAATATGGGGTAAATCTGCCATAATCAAGGGATTTATATCCGTTACCATCTGTTGCTACTAATTCAGGGATAATTGTTTCAACTTCTTGTGCAATAAAACCACTTGAATATTGACCACCATTTATCCAGTTGTAATTGACACCACGTAGTTGAAGAACTTTATTGAGTGAGTTAGAAATTGTTTTTACATTTGTTTTGTAACGTATGTCTGAATATGTCTGCCATGCATTCGCCCGACCTTGGCCAGTTGCATTAGCGACATTGGGAAGCTCAAGCTTGTAGGCGGGAGCAGTCGAACCAATGCCGACGTTGCCGGCAAAATAACTTTGTGCAGCAGCATCAGAGTAAATTGCATAATTGTTGCTACCAGCGCCAGGAACTCCAATCTGAATTCCTCTATTAAAGGTTCCTAGTGCAGCCCCAAAATAACCACCAACGTTGACACCTGTTGTTGCTCCGAATGCTTCGGCATCAATTCCATAGCTATTGCCTGCTGTGCGAGTATTATAGAAGAGGCCTTCAGTTTGACGACTCGATCCTTTAACTTCAAGATGAGCTGTGGTGGGGTCTGTAGTCCCGATGCCGACGTTGCCTTCATTTGATATGTTTAACCTATCAACTCCATCGGTAACCAAGCGAACTTGGTTTGGATTTGCGGCAATATCTCCAAACCTAATAATTTGGGATGCTCTTGAAATCACTTGATCACCTCCGAAAGACAGGTGCTCAGTTCCGTATGTCGAGCCATCAATTCTCAAGTTTCCTCCTACGTGAAGTTTTTCATTTGGCGCACTTATCCCAATACCGACGTTGCCGGTGCCGTTTGGCATGAGAGCGAGGTGCTCATTAGTGCCAGTGACTATGTCGTTAGTGACGCCAGAGAAGGTGAGAGTGCCGGTGGTGGTGCCACCAACAAAACCGAGACTACTACTAAAAGTCCCGGTGGTCGCGCCGGTGATCGCGCCGCTTACGTTTGCCGTACCGTTGAAGCTCTGACCCCAGATAGTTCTGGCGGTTTGCAATTTGGTGGCTGATGCTGCATTTTCATTATATTTTAAAGGTCTGTAAACAGTTTGGGTAGTTTGGACTGTGCCAGTTAGTGAGGCTTGATTTACAATCGTAAAGTTATTTGACCAATTCTGATTGACTTGTGTATACCCATTTGTTATGTCAATTATCTCTATCCCCGTATATGCTGCTGCTGGAATGGCTACCCATAAATTGTAAGCGCTATCATAACCAAATCGAACGTCTATGCTCGTGGCACTTGAATTTAATAAATCCGCCTTTGGCTGATACCAATAATTAGCACCATAATTATAACCACTAATTCTTATATCGTCGTATCTATAAGCTTGATATACCCTAATGGTGAACGATAGCATCCAACTTGTTGCCGGCACTATATTTATTTTGTAATAACCTGAGTTGCTAGCAGTAGTTCCATATCTTACTTTTTGATGAAAACTAGTTGAGTGAAGTCCATCCAATAAATCAGCATCTAGTAAGGAGCCAGAGCCGTCGTCAGATCCTGCCCAGTTTATATTTGTTAGGGTTAATGCGTTTGAGTAAGTACCAGAGAGAGAGGCGTTTAGAAGGATACCTGATCCATCAATTCCGTATGAAGTACTATCTACATATAGACCTCCATCTGCTCTGAAGTATCGAGGAGTGTAAATATTTTTTGCTATGTTTTGGTTAATTCTGAGCCAAGTAGTGTCACTAGTAGTAATTTCGCCCACTTGGGTTGTGCCGTTGAACATTTTCAATGTGCCGTTTGATTTTATGTTGCCGTTGACGTCGAGTTTTTCACCGGGAGTGACAGAGCCGATGCCGAC
>PFLP01000045.1 GCA_002784625.1 Candidatus Pacebacteria bacterium CG_4_10_14_0_8_um_filter_42_14
GGCCACCACACCATTTTTACCAAAGAAATCGTCTAAATTCTTGGCTTGGGATAATACGTTCTGAATTTGTTCCAAAGAAGGAACTGGTTTAACTGAATTCGTCATGTGCCCTTTCTTGTTTTATTAATACGTCAGAGAGCTATTGCTCTCTTGCGTTTACACAAGAAATTGTACAGACTCGACATTTCTACTTAATTTAAAAGGGGACGTTTCTACTTAACGTTAACACTAAAGCAAGCTCATCTGCACCCCAGAGTTCTGCTGTGGAGTGAAACTGAAGTCAACTGGACACTCGATTTTTCTGTTCCATTTATTGCGAAAAATAACACCGCCATTAGAGCGACCATAGTCATAAACATCTCTGGTCACAGCTACGTCTTGCAAACAATATTTTTCTAATTCATCCCATTTATGCTCATTGTAGTATTTGACTGCATCAAGGCCACTGCCTGATTTTCCAATTCCCAAAGTCTCGGTTGCAACGGCGTCCAAACTAATGCGGTGGCCGGCGCTGTCCTTAATCCGCGTCAGAAGATCAAGAGTGGGAATTCTAGTGATGTCTCCCGTGTAGTACGGCACAAGAGTCTGCATATCGAAGTTATCGATATTAAAGCCAATCACGACGTCCGCCTTCTCCAAAAGAGGAAAAAGCTTGGGCAGGTCATCCTCGAAATAGCTTTGCATTTCGCCTGGGCCGGAAAAGCCCTCGCGAACGCAGACTCCTACAAAAGAAATACCAAGTCGATCAGGGAAAAATCCCCCAACGTCATCGAAAATTTTCTTGGTTTCGACATCTAAAATTATTTGTAACACAGTGGACTACTGTAACACTGCTTGGTGGCGGGAGGCAACTGCACTCCAATTCACCAGATTCCAAAAAGCGGTGACGTAATCTGGGCGGCGATTCTGATAGTTCAGATAATAGGCATGCTCCCAGACATCGAGGCCTAAGAGTGGTGTGTCACCTTGCATTAAAGGTGAGTCTTGATTGGCGGTGCTGTAAACAGCGAGCGTCTTATCAGGTTCAGCGACTAACCAAGCCCAACCAGAGCCAAACCGTCCGCCTGCAGCTGCAGTAAATTGTTCTTTAAATTTTTCTAGGGACTCAAAATTGGCGGTAATTGCAGCGGTCAATTCTTCAGATGGCATGCTTGCTTCTGACGACATGCTTTCCCAAAACAAAGTGTGGTTAGCATGACCGCCACCATGGTTTCTGACCGCAGTCTTAATCGCTTCTGGTAAAGAATCAAATTTTCTCAGTAAATCTTCAACTGAAAGAGCTTGCAGGTCAAGAGCCCCGTCTAAAGCAGCATTCAATTTATCTATATAAGCCTGATGATGTTTGGTGTGATGGATTTCCATCGTGCGTGCGTCTATGTGTGGCTCCAGAGCGGAGTATTCGTAGGGAAGAGCTGGAAGAGTGTGCATCTAAACTTTCTATGAACTATAAGTACTTGTACTTGTTACTGTAACAAAATAGAAACGATAAGTCTGTTGTCAGTCTTACACCGAGATTTTTGAGCGTTCCATCGTTTCTGTAGCGATACGATTCAGCTCTATGGCTCTATCGCACAGGGTCGTCTGCAAAAAAGTCGATGCGTCTTTTGTGACATTTTCAGGCAACAACTGCGATCCAACAATATAACCGACGGCTCCACTTTCCAAAGCTACTCTTAACTGTTCTTTGTAGGTCTCGTATGGCACATCTCGACCACTTAAAATCCAGGGAACATCAAGCTCTGCCGTGAGAGTTACTGTCGATAAAGCATCAGATGGGTATTCAAGAGCCATGAGATCACAATACTGCCTCAATTCCTGAACGGCATCAAGCTGGAGCTCTAAAAATTGGGCTTGATACTTGTCTTTTGAAGTTTCTAAATAGATGACGAGATCAAGAAGAAAAGCTATGCCTTGATTCCGACAGTAGTCATAGAGCTCTATAACCATTTGTTTTTTAGACCGCGCTTCCTCTTCTTGAGGATTATAAAAAAGTTCTAACTTCGCCACAGCACTATTATTACGCGTCTGCTCTACTCCCCAAATCTGAGATAGAACTGGCACAGACAAGGGATCTTTGGGACGAAGCATATCTGAAAGCTCAAAAACAAGACCCGTGTCGAGAGGAAGTTTTTCGGTGGCACCAAAGCCAACTTCCGCTGAAAGACAAACACCCGATATGTGAGGGCTCATTTCTGTGACAAAACTCGAGATGAGTTCTTCAACTTTGGCCTGCTCTTGAACTGATTTGGCATTCATTCCAAATACCTCAGCTATCTCGAGCGAATCGCTTAAATTTGCAATCCCAATGATATTGTTACGCGTCAGGGCAGAAACGGTCATGGATTAAGTATACTCGATAAACAACTATTATTCAGTTGTTTGTTGCTGCCACAAATTACTTTCTGGAAAATGGCCAGAAAGTTGACTATCTCTTTGATCGTTATATTCTCTTGACAAACCTGGGAGTACATAATAATGTTGTCCAGGAATAGGGCTCATAGATAATTTATCTATTGTTACATCTTCGGTTACCATTCCTCCCCTAGATCCATCTCCAAGTCCGAACCCGTCAAATCCCCACACATCGTGACCATCCTCGCGCATTTCCTCAGTAACTGCAGCCAGTGCTGTAATTACTTCTTTAAGGCCTTCAATAGTTGCGAAAGCATTAAGGATATGATTTTTAACAATGATGTAGACTACAGTTTCTAAATTATCTTTAAATTTATCGCTGCTATTGAGAAACAATATTTGACCATGAGAACCTATTGATAGCAGTGGATCTGCCCACACAACTCCATCATGTTCTATAACATCTCCTTTTTTATCTACAGAATTAAGAGGAAGACTCTCGTAGTATAGACCTACAAAAGTCATCACTGGCACTGTGTTGTTAATTTCAAGACTTTCTTTATGACTTCCAGTCTGAACTGATGCGCCTATGGTGTCGGGCATAAGAAATACTCCACTTAGTCCCAGTTCATCCATTAGCTTGTCTTTAATTCTGTCTAACGCATGAAAATATGCATCAAATGATTGGTTTAGTACCTTGTGAAATTCATCCGCGTTAAAATCATCACCCATCTTAGCTAGATAATATTCTGTAATTGCGCTTGCGACTTCAGCTCCATGATTGAATGATTTAAGAGGCAATTTACGTTCTGTATAAAAATGGTAATGTTCCAAAAGTTTTTTTGTAACAACGTCCTGTAAATCCACTGGCACTAGACATTCTGGAGCTGATGCAACTTCGGGTGTTGGCGTAGCAGGAGGCCTTGGTCCATCGGGGGGAGCTGCAGAAGCTGCGGTGGGCGAGGCAGCTAAGCCAGTAACTACCATTCCTCCTCCAACTAATAATTTAGCAATAGTTCCAATGGCCGAACGTCTGTCGACTTTGTTACTTGGACTTAATTCTTGGCTTATTTCGTTCATAACTAAATTATGATATCACTACAGTTTGTTGCCTTACAAAGGCAATTGAGCCAGCAATAATTTAACGACTACCGACGTGGTCGACTGTTTCGACCACCCCCTCTGTCACCGCGATAACCACCGCGATCACTGGAGCCGCCATCACGACTACCTCTGAACGGAGGCCTGCTGGGTCGATTAGATCGAGCCTCATCTTCTTGTTCTTGACTAAGCATCGAAAGACCAATTTTGCCGTCTTCTTTAATGACTGCCACGCGGACATGAACGGTTTCACCCATAGACACGATGGCCGATGGATCTGAGACAAAATCTGCTGCCATGGCAGAGACGTGGACAAGTCCTTCTCTTCCTGGCAAGAACTCTACAAAACAACCGTAGTCTTCGATTCTAGTGATGACACCATCGAATTCTTCCCCGACTTTAAGCTCGCGGAACATGCTTTCGATAGTGTTTACCGTTTTATCGATAACCGCCTGATCAGTAGAGCTGATATTAACAAGACCTTCTCCTGTTTCTGGATCTTCATCAACATCAATACCCGCTCCAGTCTCTTCAATTAGAGCTTTGATGTTCTTGCCTCCAGGACCGATGAGCTCACCAATCTTGTCGCCAGGAATTCTGATTTGTTGAATCTTTGGAGCATATGGTGAAAGCTCAGTACGTGGTGTACTAATGCAAACAAGCATTTTTTCCATGATGTGAAGTCGTCCGACTCTGGCTTGATCAAGAGCTTGCTCTAAGATCTCGCGTGGAATTCCAGTGAGCTTAATATCCATCTGAATAGCAGTGATACCTTCAGTGGTTCCAGCTACTTTGAAATCCATATCGCCGACATGGTCTTCAAGACCTTGAATGTCAGAGAGAACAACAAAGTTTTTGCCGTCACTCATCAGACCCATAGCGATACCGGCTACCGGGCGCTTAATTGGGACACCAGCGGCCATGAGTGACAAGGTCGAACCACAGACAGAAGCCTGTGAAGTCGAGCCATTTGAACTCATAATTTCGGATACTACGTGAATCGCATAGGGAAACGTTTTCTGATCTGGGATCATTGGCAAAAGTGCTCTCTCAGCGAGGGCACCGTGGCCAATTTCTCTTCGTTTAGGGAAACCAAAGCGGCCAGCTTCACCAGATGCGTATGGAGGCATGTTGTAGTGATGTATGTAGTGCTTAGTGGTTTCGCCTTCGATACTCTCAATCAGCTGACCAAGTCTTGGAGTACCAAGGGTGGTGATGGTGACAGCTTGGGTGGCTCCGCGCTTAAACATGGCACTACCATGAGTGCGTGGGAAAACGTCAACTTCAGACCAAATCTCACGAACTTCGTCAGTTTTTCGACCATCTGGACGAATTTTGTCATTAATGATCATGTCGCGAGCGGCTTGTTTCGTTAATGCATGAATAGCTGCAGAAACTTCTTTTTCGGAGTAAGGAATTTCATCCTCTTTCAAGGCTGGGAGCGACTCCATGGCCTTAACGATTAACTCTGCAGTGTCGTCTGGAAGCAATTTTCCTGATTGTTCAACGATGGTAACAACTTCCTTACCGTATTTCGAAGAAATATGTGACTCAATAGCAGCTGCTCTCGCTTCCTCTTCTTCATCAACTGTGACTAGGACAACTTTTTCTTTGCCCACTTCAGCAGCAATCTTTTCGATCTCTGTGCATACTTCACCAAGGACATTTTGTGCCTGGATTAAACCCTCAACAATGATTGCCTCAGTAACTTCATTAGCTCCTGCCTCAACCATGACAACGGATTTACCACTACCGGAAACTATCAGGTCAAGATCGCTCTCGAGTTGCTCCGTCTGTGTTGGGTTAAACATGAACTTTTCGGATTTTTTGGAGTATCCAACGCGAAGACCAGCTAAAGGACCATTGAAAGGAATTTCAGAAATTGCTAAACCAATAGTACTACCGAGAAGACCAAGCATGTCAGGTTCATTCTCACCATCATATGAGAAAACTGTGCTGATAACTTGAACTTCATTAGTGACGCCATCGGGGAATAACGGACGAAGTGAGCGATCTATTACACGAGCCTTTAGAATAGTGTCGTCAAGAGGACGACCATCGCGCTTCACCCAACGTGAACCCTTAATAATGCCACTAGCATAGAGTTTTTCTGCAAATTCGACTGAAAGGGGAAAGTAGCCTAAGTTAACTTTTCTTCCTAAGGCGACGGTAGTGTGAACGACTGTCTCTCCACAGGTAACAAGCACGGCTCCAGCGACTTGCTGAGAATATTTACCGATCTCGATCAAGATGACTTTGTCACCAATGTTGATGGTTGTCTTATACGTTTTGGGATAGTCTGGATATGCCATACTATTTTCCTTAAAATTTAGTGCGGGGAGTGTGCTGTAAGTATTCTGGAGAAAAGACAACTGATCTACAGCCTGTCATCTCTCTTGAATCCTCAACAGTTCACAATCCTCGCGAATTACTTCTGGTAGTATATCATGGATGATGATTCTCTATAAACCTCTCGAGAGGTTGGAGGTGATGTAGGTGTTTAAACTCACTCCCTCCTGTTTCGCCTGATGAGCCAAAGATCTATGCAAAAATTTTGGCAGTCTTAAATGTAATTTCCCACTGTATTCGTCTTGCGCTGGCTCAGGAATGAAAATATTTCTTTCCAACGCGGTCTCAAGCCACGTTTTCTTCGCATCTTCAATCATCAAAAGTGCATTTTGTTCTGAATCAGCCTCAGAGAAACAGCCAGGAAGTTCTTCCACCTCGACAAAATAGGATCCATCACCATTCTTTTTAAGACGAATTGTGTAATCGAGGCCTAGATAGTAAGCAAGTTGTTTATTTTGTTTCATCTTTGTCCTGGTCATGGACATTTGAGACTTTTAAGCGTCTCCTTTCTGTAATTGTACTAAATACTGCTGTGGTGTCATATGGCCAAGAGATTGATGTTGTCTAATCTGGATTAGAGTCTGGGAGAAAATGGAAAAGTTTGTATAATAAATAGTTAAGTGAAATCGACATTCTGGCTTTAACCAAATAAATATGTTTAAATTTTTCAAAAAAAAATCATCAGATATTCTTGAATTGCTTAGTAATCAAGCAATAGGCGGACAATCAGTATTATTCCAGCTTTTTAAGGAAGCACTAAAAGAAGATGAGAAAGATATAGGACGAATTGAACTAACCTACTTTGCCCTCTCAACATTAGGTTATTTTTACCTGCGTATGAGCGATTCAAAAGATAAAGAGGGTGTGTTTGATAAAGTATCTCATAATGTTTTACAAAAAAACCTTCCGCATTCTGCTAAAGACATTTCAATCAAACAGGCAATTCAAGAATATCAAAAAAGATATAGTGAATACGATAAACTCATTCAGTTAGTTTTTGAGAAAGACAATATTGATACACATGCCTGTACCACACTATTAATGCACACTTACGAATGTGTAATGAGTAAATCAGCCAAAGACAAAATGATTGAAATAACTTTTGCGTCATCGCTCATAGGTCAGTACTTGGTAGATCATGTTGATTTTGTGAAGCAAAAACTAACTGAATGAGTGAGAATGTCAACATCACTTAACAAGGTATATACGGCTCGGCGGGTGCTGTCGTTGCCTCGCCCATATTGCCGATTTAATTTGATAAAATAAAGTGGATAAATCGGCAACATCGCATACACCAAGCCGTTATGCTATATTTGAACAGAGAAGAAAAAGTAGTTAGAAGTATTAAAATTTTAAAAAAATATGAAAATCACCTTATACATGGCGACGTCAATCAACGGCCATATTACAAAAGGACAAAATGATACCAGCTGGGTTTCAGAATCTGACTGGGATCAATTTTACTCATTCATTAAAGCTAATGATGCTGTAATCATGGGTAGAAAGACTATGGAATCATTTAGCTCCGATGAATTTCCTATTGAGGGCGCGTTTAATATTGTATTAACTGCAGATAAAAACTTACACAAAGAAACCGAAAAGTTTTCCATAAGGACAGGAAATCCAGAGGAAATAGTTACTTTTGCAAGAAAAAAGGGCTTTTCTAATCTATTAATCATTGGAGGAGAATACACAAACGGGCAATTTCTAAAAGCAGATTTAATAGATGAGATAATTCTAAGTGTACATCCCTTGGTAATAGGTGGTGGATTAAGCTTATTCGGAAAATCTGATTTTGATAAAAAACTTCAGCTACTTGGTACTAAAGAAATAAACAATGAGTTGGTTCAATTAAGATATAAGGTTTTGAAAAATTCATGAAACAACAAATCAATCCAACAGACTGTGCAGAAATAATGGGAGCTTATTCACATGGCCTAAAAGTTGACGTAGGTGATTCTGAAATGATATTCGTAACTGGACAAATCGCCATGGATAAAGATGGCAATGCAGTTGCTCCAGATAATATAGAAAAACAAACTGAATTTGTATTTGAAAGTATTGAAAAAATACTTAATGAAGCAAATTCAACTATGGATGATATCGTGAAGGTTGTGATCTACGTCACACGCATGGCCGATTTCTCTAAAATTTCTCCAATCAGAAACAAATATCTCGCTAATTCTAAGCCAGTGAGTACGTTGATTGAAATTAATAAAACTGTCAAAGAAGGCTGTGATATTGAAATCGACGTCATCGCAATAAAGAAAAAATATGAGCAAAAAAATCACAATCAAAGTCAATAATCTCTCCATAAAAGGCATCTTGGAAAATCCTAAATCAGCAAAAATTGTGATTTTAGCGCACGGTTTCACTGGTGATCTGCGAGGTCCTGACCACATATTTGAAAAACTTTCTAAAAAATTAGAGAAGTTGGGTTATGCGACTTTGCGTTTTAGCTTTAGAGGCACTCCACCTAGCGAAGGCGAGTACATTAATACGACAGTTAGTAGCCAGGTCGAAGATTTAAAAAAAGTTGTTGAGCACACTAGATCGCTCGGATATACCGATATCGCGCTGTTAGGTGAGAGCATGGGCGGTTCAATCGTTGCCAGAGCATATGATCAACTTATAAAAGCGGTAGTTTTTTGGTACCCAGCACTTGATTTTGTCGACACTTCATTTAGAAAATATCTGACAAGTGAAATTCAAACGAAAATTAGGAAGCAAGGTTATTTTCTTGAGGAAGGATATAAAATTGGCAAGCAATTCGTGGATGAAATTCCAAGTATAAATTTGTACAGAGAAGCTGGTGAAATCAAATGTCCAGTTCTGTTCGTTCATGGCGACAAAGACAGAGACGTTCCTCATCAGCAATCAGAGAAAGCTTTTCAAAAAGCTAACGATCCGAAAGAAATTCATATCATCAAAGATGCCGATCATTGTTTCATAACTAAGCAAGATGAGGCTATTGATTTAACCACTGATTTTTTCGAGCGTTATTTCTGAAAATTTACTTACTCAACCCAAGTCGCTCGATGAGCTTCTTGTAGCGCTCTTCAGAGCGATCAAGGAGGAAATTAAGAAGTCGTCTGCGTTTGGCAACCTGTTTTAAAAGGCCACGGCGAGAATGATTATCTTTTTTATGAGCCTTAAGATGCTCTGTCAGCTCTTGAATTGAGGCAGTAAGAAGAGCTATTTGAACCTCTGGAGATCCAGTATCTCCTTCAAAAAGTTGATAATCAACGATTATCTGATTTTTTTGCTGTTTTGTTAATGCCATGGTATGCCTTTCTTAATGTTTATTCCCTTATACCGCTCGTATCATTAATACCAGCGATCAAAGTGACCATGTTTTTAATACTCTTTATTATATCATTCGTCATCGAGGTGATATGCCACCAAGATATCGCCTACCTGGAAGTCAAGTTTTTTCTTCATAAAAGTCAAACCTGCTTCGTTTTTAGCCTTAACACTGGAGATCATTTCTTTGCCATGTTGCATAGTTTTCAAGAACACCTCTCCCAGGCGAACATCGCCTCGCTTCTGATAAAACTGATCAGTTTTCTTTATCTCACCTGTTTTAACGCGAACGCCGGCGATGCGCTCTCCTCTCATTTCAAAAATCTGGAGAATTTCCGCTTCACCAGTGACGATCTCGTCAATTGTTGGATCCATAAGTTTAAGCATTTGTTTTTGCAAATTTTCAATGAGTTCATAAATAACACTGTACTGTTTAATACGAACCTTACTGTTTTTGGCAATAGAGAGAACTTGCTTTGAGACTTTGCTATGAAAACTAATAATCAAAGCTCCACTTGCTGCGGCGAGCTCGACATCACTCTCACTAACTTGGCCAACTCCAAAATCTAATAATTGGGTACTTTCCTCATCTAAAGTGTCAATGATAGCTTCAAGTGTTCCCTCCACGTCGGCGCGAATGATCAATTTCAGTCTTGGTTTATTATCAACCAAGGAACCAAAATCAAAATCTGCATACGGATCAACTTCAGTAGATTCCGTTTCTTCTGTTTCTTCAACTTCTTCTTCAGGATAATCTGCAGTCACGTCGCGAACAATCGAGCCAACACTTGGAACTGTTTTAAACCCAATGATCTCGGCAGGAAATCCTGGCTTAACTTCAGAAAGAGTTTTTCCGCTGGCATCAGATAAAAGTTTAACTCTTCCTAATACTTCACCAGCCGTCACTTCTTGACGAACTTTAAGCATTCCCTCAGTGACAATCACTGAGGCCACTGGACCACATCTTGAATCCTTGAATGATTCAATCACTACAGCCTCCAGACTAGCTTCAGGATCAGCGTTGTAGCCATTGAGCTCGGCTAGGACAACCAATGTGTCGAGAAGTTTATCTACGCCTTTGCCAGTTTTGGCAGAAAGCTCAACCACTTCAATATCACCGCCATAGCCTTGGACGAGCAAATCGTGCTCGGCAAGTTGTGACTTGGCCATATCTGGCTGAGCATCTTTAAGATCGATCTTATTGATAACTACGACAACAGCAACGTTAGCATGTTTGATGTGACGAATTGACTCAATAGTTTGTGGTTTCACACCATCGTTAGCTGCTACAACCAAAACAACAATGTCGGTGATATGGGCACCACGCTCGCGCATTTTTGTGAAAGCTGCGTGACCTGGAGTGTCGATAAAGGTCAGCGGATTACCATTGTGATCAATGTTATAGGCACCAATGTGCTGAGTAATTCCGCCGGCTTCTCCTGCAGCCACTCGAGTCTTGCGAATGAAATCAAGAAGCGTAGTCTTGCCGTGGTCGACATGACCCATGATGGTGATAACTGGTGGCCTTTGTTGTTTTGCCATATTATTCTGCAACAGCGACTGGATCAAGCAAAGTGTTTCTCTCACTTCTGAGTGCATCGTACTCTGCCTGTTCCTTGTCATAGACAGTAACCTTGTCTTCTAATAACTTAAATTGATCTGCGGGAAGCTCGAAAGCGTGCCATTTGTCAGTGAAGCGACTAAGATCTGCGCGAGTGGTCAACTTATGCTCAACGAGCAATTCGCGTGTCTCAGGTGCGAGTCCTTCGAAAGTATCAATTTCATATTCTTCATCACCGGTGGCTTTGGTCTGGACATCGCCAGATGCAGACTTAATGGTGATTTTAAAGCCAGTTAGTTTTGCAGCTAAACGAACGTTCTGCCCACCTCGACCAATCGCCAGTGAAAGCTGATCATCGGGAGCAGTTACGACAGCGTAACCCGTATTCTCATCAAGCTCAATCTGCAAATTCTCGGCTGGTCCTAAGGCGGCTAATAAAAGCTGTCTTGGATTTTCTGTGTAAGGGATGATATCTAATTTTTCGTTATTTAGTTCGCGAATGACTTCTTGAACTCGGACACCGCGTTGGCCAACACAAGAACCAACTGGATCAACGCCATCTTGGGTTGATTTCACTGCCAGCTTCGTTCTCACTCCAGCTTCTCTGGAAATTAAAGCAATTTTGACCGAACCAGATGCAACTTCTGGAACTTCACGCTCAAAAAGTTTGCTAACAAGTTCTTTATCAGCGCGAGAAACGACGATAATTTTGCCGCGTGGGGTTTCACGAATCTCTTTAATGAGAACGGAAACACGATTATTAATGCGATAAAATTCACCGCGCATCTGTTCTTCAGGAGGCATGAAACCTTGGCCTCGGCCAATGTCTAGAACGACAGTTCGTCCGTCCATACGAAGAATTTGGGCAGAAACGATTTCACCAATTTTACTGCTGAAGTCAGAGATAACTTGGGCTCGCTCTGATTCACGAATTTTTTGGAGGACGACCTGCTTGGCGGTCTGGGCAGCAATACGACCAAAGCCAGCTGGGGTCACTTCTTTAACTTTTGTCTTGTCCCAAGAAATAACTTCCTCTGTTTCCTCATCTCGCTCTAAAACTGGCGCCTCAAAAATTTTTGACTCGCCCGTACCTGGATCTAACTCCACAAAATTGTGAACGTCCTCAGAAACTGGACCATATTGTTTGTGGTAGGCCGAGATAAGCGCCTGGCGAATTGCTTCAAGGATTGCTTCTGGCTCAATATTCCTGTCGCTGGCGATTTGATTTATGGCCGCGGCGAACTCTGTTCGAATGATGTTGTTACTTGAGCTTTGCATACGCATTCTTTTCTATTTCAATCTTATATTAAAAAAGGACTCTTACTTTGGAGTCCTTCCTTGTCAATCTCTTCCGTAATCCAGGCATGATTATACTACAGACCTGGCGAAAGACAAGCTTCCGGCCCCGACTACAAACCCGTTTGCTCCAGCTCCTGGATTAGTCTCTTTTGTTGTTTCGAAAGTTTCTCGGGCACGGTGACCATTAGCCGGACATAGAGATCGCCTTTTCCAGAACCTCTTAGGTGAGGAACGCCCTCGCCGCGCAAGCGAACCATGGTGTGGGAAGCAGTACCTGGACGAATTTTCAGCTTAAGCTTTTTATCGACAGTACTAACTTCTGTAACGCCTCCAAGCGCCGCCAGTGTAAAGGAAATATGATGGTCAACATAAAGGTCGGCATTATCGCGCTTAAACTTCGGATGAGTGCCAACATTAATAGTAATGTCAAAATTCTCAAAACGAATTCTGGTACCATCATTTGCTCCAGCTGGAACTTTAATGGTATGTTTTTTGCCTTCAATCTCAACCTCTTTCGTCACCCCACGAATAGCGTCAAGGAAATCAATTCTCAGTGAATACCTAGCCCGCTGGGGAGCCCGGGAAAAACCGCCGCCGCCGCCAAAGAACTGCTCAAAGATTTCGAATGGATCACCAAAGTCTGCATTTTCAAAAGGATTGTTGCTAGCACTGTATGTATAGGTGAAAGGTCCTCCTTGCTTAAAACCGCCACCATAAGGATTGCCTCCCATGCCACTGGCAGGGTTGAAAGCCGCGTGACCAAATTGGTCGTAAGTCTGGCGTTTTTTTTCATCTGAAAGAACCTGATAGGCTTCGTTAATTTCCTTGAAACGTTTTTCAGCTTCTTCTTTGTTATCGGCATTCTTGTCTGGATGCCACTTCAAAGCCATCTTACGATATGCTGATTTTATTTCCGCCGCCTTAGCGCCTTTTGCCAAACCTAAAATTTCGTAGTAATCGCGCTGTGTACTCATAATGATAAAACTACTCGCTTGTTAGCGAGTCAGGGGCATTGTAACAAACGTGGCGCCTTGTGTTAAGCAGACAAAATATCTAACTGCTAATTTTTTTCCTTTTTCTTGATAACCAAGATGGCTCCACATAAGAAGGCTGTAAGAGCAGAAATGCCCAAGCTAAAATAAAAAGCTCGCGGCTCGTACCACATTCTAATCTGGTTTGCTCCTGGGCCGATCTGAATGCGTCTCATGCCATTGTAGTTCTCAATTTCAACTTCATGGCCATTAACCGTAGCCCTCCAGTCTTTGTCAAATCGGTCGGCAATTATTAATTTGGAGTGATTATTTCCAGAGACAGTCAAGATAAGAGTGTTTGGGGACTCTTCTCTCGCCACCAGCTCTGCGGTCGCGTCATCTTCATAGCGAAAACGATCAAGTGAATCTGGAATGGCATAAAAATCAAGATTCCCCACCGATGCAGTGCGAACATCTGGCAGCTCTTCTCCATACAAAGGGAACCAGGCATCGACAACATATTGACTCACCGCCCATTGGGCAAGTAATGGATTTGAGCTCTGAATTGAGTCCACAAAATTAATGCGTGGTAACTCTGAATTTTGCCATATGGCAGCATAATCCTGAGGCAGAAGCGTAGTGTAGCCATGGACCATGGGCACGCCAGCCACCATATTCCAATCTGGAGTTAAGCCGTTTCTCAATTGTTTCAAAACAATTTGATTATCAAGTTCGCTGCGGTCTATATACGAATCAGAAAATGGCTCCCGTACAACCAAAGCCTCCCAATAAGATCCGTAGTCAGCATATGGCATATTGCTGTTTCGAGTCAAAAATCTAGTCCTACCCTGATTTGTGGTGAACTCTGGGGCCATATTTTCTTGTAATTCAATTTTGCTGCTGTAGACTGAGTTATCAGCAAAAATAAACATACCGTGAGTGCTAATTACCAGATCCACACCAATAAGTAAGGCAACTACAAACAGCTTTCGCTTGTAGAAAAAATACCAGCCTACTAAGGCAATGCCTGCCACCAAAAATAACTGAGTCAAAAGTGTTCTCATAATAATAACGTCGCGATTCAAAGTGTGAAATAAGCTTGAAGCCAACCTGCCGCCACTAAAATTATTTACAAGTTCCCAAACCATGCTTTGATTAAACCAAACTGCTAGCAGTGCTAGACCTGAGCCAACAACTATTAACGCTAATGAGAGGGACAACCGCTTATATAAAATCTTAGAAATTTTGATCTGAGAAAAATTCCGAGCAATAATGAGAATTAGCGAAATATTGGTGATGACTAAAAGCATGCTTGGGTAACGGCCAACACGCAGGATGGGAATAATTTCTTGCAAGGTAGTGTAAAACGGCAAGTATGCGCCAAAAGATAAAACTAAAGTTGTTATAGACAGAATCACCAGAAACCGATCCATTTTGGCTAATTTTCTCAGCCGTGTACTCACCCATCCGAGCACAAAAATGCCAAGCCAACCGACGTAGAAAGCTGCGTTTTGTTGTCCACTCCAGGCAGGACCCCACTTCATCCCAACTCTGGTATTATCAAAGACAGTTACCAAAAATATCTTGGCCAGCATAACTGGATGAAGTGATCCGACTTGTGCTTGCGCTGCAGTCTGCAGCATTCTGGTCGAACGAACAAAGACATCAATAAAAGGTAGCCAAATCACAGCAGATAAACCGATGGTCACTAGAGCTGTGATCGTCCATTGTTTCAACCAAGAAAGAAATGATTCTTTTCTCCACATGAAAATAGCAGAGAAAAATATTGCGGATCCAATCGCCAATAAAACATGCTGTGGATAGCCACCTGCAAACTGTGCAGTCACCAATAGACCAAAAATTATCGCTGCCTTTTTGCTGCCACCAATTTTTAATCCTGCCCAAATAATCCAAGGAAACCAAGGCATTGACTGAAGCGTAGAAAGATTGTGGATACTACCCATCATCTGAGTGGAGAACATCCAAAGCAAGCCGCTAATAATAAGTGTGGGCAGATCTTTGCGCCAAGTGCGAACTAGAACGACCATACCAAAAAAAGCTAAGAGTTCATGAATAATTATGGTTATATTCAATGCCACCGCTGGCGATAAAATCAGGAAAAGTAGTGTCGTCGGATAAAAAATAGACTGATTAACATCGCCAATCCAAGGAATGCCTGAAAAGATTGTTGGATTCCATAGTGGCAAGATCCCTTGCTTCAGCCATTCGGCAGTAAAAAGTTTTCCTGGAACCATCAGCGAGTAATTATCACCAAAAAATAAAGTCTTACCAAAAAAAAGCGGAAAGAACTGTAACAACAGAAAAATAGCAGCAACAAGAAAAAGGGTTTGTCGTTTCACAAGGTTATTGTAACGACAGCAAGCTTAAGGAGCTAGCCGCAGACCGATAATCGTAAAAACTGCATCTGTACCATCTCTCCAGGTGAGTTTTTTACCTTCTGAAAAATCTCTACCGACATAACTAATCGGAACTTCATAAATCTTGTAGCCTTTTTTTAGAAGTTTACAGGTAATTTCTGGTTCAATATCAAAGTTATTCGCTTGAAGATCAAGATTTAAGAAGACTTGGCGGGGCAATAATTTGTAGCATGTTTCCATGTCAGAGAGCGTGGTGTTGTATAAGATATTGACTAAAAAGTTAAGAAAGGTATTACCTACTCGATGCCAGAACAACAGGTTCATGTGGGGACCAAGAAAACGAGAGCCATAAACTATTTCCACTTTGCCTTTGGACACCGGCTCTAAAAGAGCAGCAATGTCATCAGGGTCATACTCTAGATCAGCATCCTGAATGAGAACATATTTGCCCTTGGCTTTTGCTAAACCAAAGCGGACAGCACTACCCTTGCCGCCATTCTTCTTTGAGAAAACTTGGATTTTCTTACTGCTTATTTTTTTGCATTCTTTTACAGAGTTGTCGACTGACCCATCGTCAACGACGATAATCTCCGTAACAGCAGAAACCGCCGCCAGTCTTTTTAGGACTGAGGCGACGGTTTTCTCTTCGTTATAGACTGGGACAATAACAGAAAGGGAGATGTTAGTCATATTTTATTCGTTGACCACTTCTCCTTCTTCTGCTTCTGGCTTGTCAGAACTCTTTGAATCAGTATCATCACTCTTTCCATCTTTATCTGCATCTGGAGCGCTTGGCTCTGCCTGAGCTTTTTGCATGACTTCACCGATTTTTTGGGCTGACTTAAAAGTAGCTTCGACTGCTTTTTCGAGTTCTTCTTTTGTGACGTCATCCTTTTCTGCCAACTCCTTGAGTTTCAGGACATCTGTCTCGATCTCTTCCTTGTCCTTGGCTTCGAGCTTATCACCGTACTCCTTGATTTGCTTCTCGATTTCGAAAGCAACTCCTCGAGCTTGATTTTTAGCCTCAATTAGCTCTCGCTTGGTTTTGTCTTCGTCAGCGTGCTGCTCGGCATCTGCCTTCATTTTCTCGACTTCCTCGTCTGACAAGTTGGTCGAGTTCTGAATCGAGATTTTTTGCTCTTTGTTAGTATTTTTGTCCTTGGCAGTTACATTCAAAATACCGTTAGAGTCTATGTCAAAAGTAACTTCAACCTGTGGCGTCCCCCTCATCGCTGGTGGGATACCATCAAGAACAAAGCGTCCGAGTGATTTATTGTCAGCGGCCATTTCTCTCTCACCCTGTAAGACGTTAATCTCAACCTGAGTCTGATTGTCAGCTGCAGTCGAGAAAACTTGTGACTTACTGGTTGGAATAGTGGTATTGCGCTCAATTAAAGCCGTACGCACTCCTCCCAAAGTTTCAAGACCCAGTGTCAATGGTGTGACATCGAGAAGAACAACGTCAGAAACGTCTCCTCCAATGACTCCAGCTTGGATGGCAGCCCCAAGAGCTACTACCTCATCTGGATTTACACCTTTCTTTGGCTCTTTACCAAAGAATTTTTGTACTTCTGAGACAACCTTTGGCATGCGGGTCATACCACCAACCAAAACAATGTCATCTATATCTGATGGCTTCATTTTGGCATCACTTAGAGCTTTTTTCACAGGCTCAAATGATTTCTGAATTAGATCATCGACCAATTCTTCAAGCTTGGATCGCGTCAGTGTCAAAGTCAAATGCAGTGGTTGTGACTCATCACCCTGGGTAATAAAGGGTTGATTAATATCAGTTGACTGAGCACTTGATAACTCAATTTTGGCTTTCTCTGCCGCATCTTTAACACGTTGCAGTGCCTGCGGATCCTTCGAAAGATCTTTGCCATTTTCTTTTTTAAACTCAGCAATGATCCACTCAATGATCTTGTGATCAAAATCGTCACCTCCAAGGAATGTGTCCCCATTTGTAGATTTGACCTCAAAAACACCATCGCCAATTTCAAGAATAGAAATATCAAAAGTACCACCTCCAAGATCGTAGACTGCGATCGTTTGGTTGCCTTTTTTATCAAGACCATAGGCTAAAGCCGCAGCCGTTGGCTCATTCACAATACGCTCCACAGTCAAACCAGCGATCTCGCCAGCCTGCTTAGTAGCCTGTCGTTGTGAGTCATCAAAGTATGCAGGTACAGTGATAACTGCGCGGGTTACTTCGCTACCTAGATAGGCCTCGGCGTCGGCTTTAGCTTTAGAAAGAATCTTGGCTGAAACTTCTTGTGGAGTGTATTTCTTGCCATCAATGCTGACAACAGCCATGCCATCTTTACCTTCGACAACTTCATAGGAAATGTGCTTAATGGCTTCTTTGACAGCTTTGTTGGAAAGCTTACGTCCCATGAATCGCTTCACTGAATTCACCGTCGTGGTTGGATTCATTACCATCTGTCTTTTGGCAATGTCGCCAACGGAGCTGTCACCTTTTTTAAAAGCCACGATGGATGGGAAAGTATTTCTACCCTCCGCTGTTGGGATTATTTTGGCGATACCACCCTCCATCACTGCAACTGCAGAGTTGGTGGTTCCAAGATCAATTCCGATGATTCTACCAGATTTTTCTGTTGTTTTTTTTGTTTTGTCTGTCATTTTTCCTTTCAAACTTCTTTTAATATACCGCAAATTAGCAGTCTTGTAAAGAGACTGCTAAGTACTAACTTTGGCGAATTGGATTACTTTTCCATTTAACGAATAACCTCGGCGAACAACCTTTGTGACTACTGCATCTTTATTCGCCTCATCAGCAGGAGCCACAGCTTCCATTGTGGTCGGATCGAATGGTTTACCCAGGACTTCAATCTCTTCTACACCATGTGAGTTCAGTGTCTGCCACAGACGGGAAATAATCATAGTTAAACCAGCATCTTGCAACTGCTCTGCGGCGAGAGAAAGGTGCTCAAACGACTCAAGCAAGTCTGTGACGATATCTATTGTGGCGAACTTTACTAGGTTAGAGCGCTCTTCTTTTGTTCTTCTGAGTACATTTGCGTAATCAGCTTGGGCGCGGCGTTCTCGCTCAGTCAGCATTTCAACCTGGCTCTCTAGCTCGGCAATGCGCTCTTGGAGAGAGTCAACCGGTGACTGTGGCTTTTGTTTCTTCATAGTGATTACTCAACCATATCCTGAATGAGGCCTCTCATGTACTTCATCATGGGAATAATATAGGGATAATCAAATCTACTGGAGCCAATCACGGCCAACTCACACTGAAGCTCTCCAACTTGAAAAGCAGTGTGGATAACACCTAAATTCTCAAAGTCTTTATTTCCAAGTTCTTGTCCATAAACAACATGAATTAAGTTATCACTAGTATTAGAGGCAAAAACTTCAGTAAGCAAGGAAACTTCTTCGATTAATCTTAAAACATTTCTCATAACCTTGATGTCATAAAACTCAGGCATTTGCAATAAATTAGCATAACCCGCGTGATATAAACGCTTGTGATCAATCATCGCTAATCCAAGTGCCTGAGACTTATCAGCCAACACTTTAGCAATTTCAACAAATAAGTCATTCGGAACTTTGCGCGAATCCCAAACCTTTTCCTTGGCAGAAACTTCGTCTGCGACTGTCAGCTCTTTCTCTCTCATCAGCTCGTTCACATAGAGCTTCATGGCAATAGGCGTGGGAATTCTGCCCGCACTAGAGTGGGCTTTTTGTAAATATCCTTGTTTATCCAACTGCGACATCTCATTTCTGATTGTGGCTGGAGAAACGCCGATACTGAATTTTCGATCAATAGTGTCCGAACCAACTGGCTCAGCTGTTTCAATGAATTCTTGGATGATGGCTCGTAAAATTTGGATTTGGCGAGCGGTTAGATCAATCATGGATAACGATACTGTACTACAACTGGCAGTATTCTACCAGCTCTGCTAAAAAGATAAAAGGTCAGTCTCATGCTACTATTAGTTGTGGCCAGAAAACATCAAAGTAAACGAGCGTCTATTTTCCAAGTAATTACCCTAGTAGCTCTCCTTGCAATTACTCTGATCACTGTCACTCAACTTCCAATTATCCGTCAATTCCTAAGCTTCGCATCAAACCCCGAGCCCGCAAATATCGTAGTAGACACCCAATCTGTACTTGGGCCGATGCCAAGGCCATGGAGAAACTTGGCCCAGGGAGGTGAATCATCTGACTGGGATATTAAACCAATCAGTGGCGCAGTTGCGGCCCTGCATCCAGAATACATTCGAGTAGACCATCTCTTTGACTTCTATGATATTGCTCAAGGCACACCGGGAAATCTGACCTTTAATTTCACCAAACTTGACGTCTTGCTAGATGGCATCGCAGCCACAGGCGCAAAACCATACATTGCTCTTTCTTATCTCTCTCCAAATGTTAGTGACGGCGACATCGTCGGTCAGCCGGCAAGATATGAGGACTGGCAACTTATGGTGCAGAAAACTATTGAGCATATCTCTGGAACTCGTAGAACTCGCGATGTTTATTACGAAGTCTGGAACGAACCAGATCTTTTTGGCTCATGGATGTACTATGGCGACAAAAGCTATCTTAAACTTTATGCCTACGCCGCTGCTGGAGCTAATCAGGCTCGAGGAGTTCATCCATTTAAAATTGGTGGACCTGCCACAACCGGCTTTTACAAAAACTGGTTTGATGCTCTGGCCAACTATGCCGTCAAAAATAAAGTCCGTCTCGATTTTATTTCTTGGCATAGATACAGCACCAACGTGGATCAGTTTCGACAAGATATTTACGATATTAGCAAGTGGGTGGGGCAATACCCACAACTAGAACCAACCATTGAGTTCCATATCACTGAGTGGGGCCATAATAGTGAGAACAATGCTGGCTACGATGGCGCCTACGGCGCCGCTCATACTGTAGCTGCGTCCATTGAGATGGTTGGCGTAGTGCAGCGCGCCTTTGCTTTTGAAATTCAAGATGGCAAAGATCCAGCAGGTCAAGAATACTGGGGTCGATGGGGCCTTCTTACTAATAGTGATTTTGGTTCTAAACCAAAACCTCGTTATTACGCCCTCAGGCTCCTTGATTCTATAGGCGTTCAGCGTGTCCAGCTACTCGGAAAGGGTACATATGTCAAAGCCCTGGCAGCTAAAACTGAGGATGGCGCCTTCGAAGTTCTGTTGTCAAACTTCGATAGCAACGGTCGTAATGCCGAACAGGTGCCCATCACTTTCGATAATCTGCCATTCGGCAAATATACTATCAAAAAAGATTATCTAGCCAAAAAAGATGTTATTGAAGTTCTTAATGTCTCAGAGGGAATTCCTGCACAAATTATTGTCCCTATGGGACCGCTTGATGTGGTTAAAGTTACTGTTTCGCAGTAATTAAATTTTTTATTTTGGTTGCAAAGACTGCTTCTGAAAACTTTTTAGAGTGATCATAAATTTTATTTTGGTCAAATTTCTTTTTCAGAGCAATGTTCAGCGCCTTCTCTAGACCCTCAACCGAGAGGTCGTCAAACAAAATTCCAGTCACTCCATCGGTTATGGTCTCACACGGGCCACCCGAACGGTGAGCAATGACCGGCACACCGTGCCCCATGGCTTCTATCGGCACCATGCCGAAGTCTTCATTTTTAACTGGATAAAGCAACGCCCTAGCTCCAGCGTAAAGTTCTGATAATTTCTCATCGTTTACTGCACCCAAAAATTCAATAGTTGGCCCAGCTATGTCTTTCAGACGTGCCAGCATCTTCCCTTCACCCACGACCTTCAGCGGTAGATCAAGCTTGGTACATACTTCGACAGCCAAATCTGGATGTTTAGAAAATGCCAGGCGGTTCACATAAAGAAAATATTTTTTTTCAACTTTGGAGAGTGGGGGCTTGGCTGGAATCCGAACCGGCGGATTAATCACCACTGAGTCGCGTCTGTAAAACTTCTTAATTCGACTAGCTGTTTCTTCTGAGTTAGCAATGAAGTAATCCACCTTTTGAGCGACCTCAAAATCAACAATTCTCAGGTAGTGATTTATCAAAGTTCCAGCCAATCTAATAATGGGATTCTTCTTCCAATCGCTCATAGTTTCGTAGCCATAAAGGGAACGCGCCGGTGTGTGGCAGTAACAATACTGAACTCCATTTGGAACGCTTACTGCTTTAGAAAAATATGCATTTGTAGATGAAATGACGATGTCATATTCTGATAAATCGAGAGCACTAAAATACTGAGGCGAAAATATTCTTAACGGGGAGTGAAGTTGTTTGTAAAAAGGAATCTTGGTAATCCAGGTGGTACGAATATCCCAATCGGCAAATTTCGACCAGTGAATTCCGAGAGCTCTTTCGTCGACGAATGCCGTGTAGACAGGCGCGTCGGGAAATAGTGCGTGGAGCGACTCCAGAACGCGTTCTGCCCCGCCATACTCTCTGAGGTAGTCGTGAACTAAGGCAATTTTTGGTGATTTGGTTTTCATTAAAAAAGGGCTTTCTGCACCCCAAGCTCAAAATCGTCGCGAGGCAATGAATTTTTTAGCGATTTGAAGCCAAATTTCTCGAGTAACTCGCTCGCTACTTGCTTATCGTATTGAGTCACTCGGCAGGGTTCAAGAGCAAAAGTCATCGGTACGTCGCGATCAATAGTGGCTAATTTTTGACTTAAATAGGCATTCTCTTTATCAGCTAAAAGCTTTGTCCTAACGGCTCCCTTGATAACCTCTCGATCTGTTGCCACTGCGCCTCCCTCTAGCTCATCCAGACGCTTATATACTCCATCCAGAGACTTATGAGCAGTTAGAAGAGCGATGGCTGTTTTTTGACCAACTCCTTTTACACCAGGAATGTTGTCAGAAGCATCGCCCATTAAAGACTTTAGATCAATAATCTGATCGACGGTAATTCCCATTTTCTCGTAAACAGCATCGCGGTCGTACTCCATGTCTTGCGTTTTGCTTCCCCTTCCAGGTAACCAAACATGCGTTTTCTCAGTCACAAGCTGGAACATATCCTTGTCTCCGGTGACAATGCTGGAATGAACTGTCTGGTGTTCCTTCTCCATATGCGCGGTAATAGTGCCGATTAGATCGTCAGCTTCGTAACCCTCCAGCGAAAATTGGGGAATGTTTAGAGCTGTAACAATATCTTTAACTAATGCAATCTGGGGAATAAGATCGTCCGGCATAGCCTCGCGGTGGGCCTTGTATGCTTCGTATTCTTCCTTGCGCTTGGTTTTTCCTTTGTGATCAAAAGTAGCCACAATATAGGTTGGCTCCAGATCACGAATGGCATTGAGAAGGATTCTAGTGTAACCAAAAACGGCGTTAACCAACATCCCCTCAGGAGAGGTCAAAGCCGGAAAAGCGTGGTAGGCACGATAAATGAGCGCGTGGCTGTCAATGAGAACAAAATGATCTGGCACAGATCGATTATAACGCAATGCTGGCGAGCTTTACCTTCGGCATTCCCATCAAGAGGGCAAATTCTTCGCCATCGAGTGATTCTAGCTCGAGTAATTGCTTTGAAACTGCATCGAGTTCTTTTCGGTACTTAACCAAAAGTTCTGCGGCTCTCTTCTGACCCGCAGCTACAAACTTTTGCACCTCTGCATCTACTTTTTGTTGCAAGGCATCGGAAATTTTGTTTGGCTCTGCCCATGATCTGCTGTAGTTCGTGGATTCATATTGTGGCGTAAAGTTCATTGGACCCAAGTCACTCATGCCGTACTCCATCACCATAGCTCTGGCGATGCGAGTGGCGCGATCGATATCGCTACTAGCTCCTCCGGTTTGTTCGTTGAAAATTAATTCTTCAGCGGCACGACCACCAAGTAGAACTGCAATTTCATCAATAAGTTCAGACTTTGTCGTCTGGAGTTTATCTCGCTCTGGAGGAGTCAGGGTAAAACCAAGAGCTCTACCGCGAGAAACGATCGAGATGCGATGAACTGGATCGGCATACTTCGAGACGTGAGCAATAACAGCGTGACCAGCTTCGTGATAGGCAGTCATTTCGCGCTCTAACTTATCTTGGAGACGTTTCTTACTTGGGCCAAGTTTTACCTTCAAAGAAGCTTCTTCGACGTCAGTCATAGTGATTTCAGCTCTGTCTTCTCTAGCAATTGAGATAGCCGCTTCATTCAGCATGTTCTCGATGTCCGCCCCCGAGAAACCGACAGTGCGTTTCGCCACCTGATCCCAGTTCAATTCTTTGGCAAATGGTTTTTTCTTGGCATGAATTGAAATAATATATTTGCGCTCCTCAAGATCTGGCAAATTTACCATGACTCTGCGGTCGAAACGACCTGGTCGGACCAAAGCTGGATCAAGCATGTCGCCACGATTAGTAGCTGCCATGACGATGACGTTATCATTCTGAGTAAAGCCATCCATCTCTACCAAAATTTGGTTGAGAGTTTGTTCGCGCTCATCATGACCACCCATGCCACCTTGACCACGAATGCGACCAATGGCATCAATTTCGTCGATGAAAATAATCGAAGGAGCCAACTTTTTAGCCATGGCGAAAAGATCGCGAACTCTTGAGGCACCAACACCAACAAGCATTTCCATGAACTCACTACCTGCTATCGATAAAAATTGGACATTAGCTTCACCAGCAACTGCTCGCGCAAGTAAGGTTTTTCCAGTACCAGCTGGACCAACCAAGAGCACGCCTTTTGGCGTGCGAGCGCCGACTTTGGTGTATTTCTTAGGATGTCGAAGAAAATCAACAATTTCTTCCAGCTCAGCTTTGGCTTCGTCCATACCGCCAACATCTTTAAACGAAGTGTCTTGCTTACCTTTGACAAATAATTTAGCTTTGCTGCGACCAATTCCCATCATGCCATCTTGAGCTCCGCGTGCTTGGCGGAAAAAGAACATGAACAAAATGAACATGAGAGCGATTGGCAAAATACTGAGAATCAACTCCCAAGCCATTTCACCAAAAGAAAGATTGCGAACTTCGATATCTGTTTGACCAAGGTCAATATTGGCAGCCTTGAGAACAGTCAGAGCTTCCTGGCCATCTTCCTTGCGAGCGACTTTATTGGCGCCGTCTTTGTACTCAACTCTTAACTCGTTACCAGCTACTTGGACAGCCTTGACTCGCTCTTCGCGGATGTCGGTCACGAATTGAGTAAGACTAATCGAATTGTCTTCACCCTTCCCAAAAAGTGAAATCAAGAAAGGGACAAATAAAAGAGCGAGCACCACATATAGGAGGCCGCGCTGCATGAACTTCGAGAGATTTACCTCTAGTTTGAACTGCTTAGTCTTCACTGGTTGTTTAGGTTGTGGTTTTGGAGCGGGTTTTTTTGCCATAGTTTCAAGCGTCGTATTGTATCATCTAAGTGCCGAGCCGTTTTCGAGTTTTCTGTCTGGATGGATCAAAATCGCCTGCGAACCATCGTCGGCAGCCACGAGCATACCCTGACTTTCCACTCCACGCAACATGCGTGGCTCTAGATTAGAGAGATAAACAATTTGTTTGCCAACGAGGGTCTCGACCTCATACCAAAGTTTAATTCCGGCGGCAATGGTGCGCTCTCCAAGCTCTCCCACATCTAGAGTCAACTTCAGTAGTTTATCTGCTCCCTCGATGGGCTCTGCCGCGATAATAGTCGCAATTCTCATATCGAGCTTGGCAAAATCTTCGTAGTTAATGGTGGGCTTTTGATCTGTCATAGGTGTTTTAGGCTAAGCCCATTTTTTCTTTAACTTGATTAAGCGTCTCACGGGCGACTGCCTGCGCCTTAGCGGCACCAGACTCGATGACTTCATCTACATATTTCGGATTGGCGATTAGTTCATTACGCCTTTCCTGCAAGGGCTCAAGTTCTGCAAAAATGCTCGCAGCTAATTCTTTTTTCAGATCTCCATAGCGAATTCCTGCAGCTTCATATTGTGACTCGTACTCTGCCCTTTTGTCTGCGCCAGAGAAAAGTTCTACAAATTGTAAAAGATTTTTAACCCCCTGAGGCATGTTCTGCGCACTGCCCGTTCCACCATCAGTGGGGGCTGCTTTAAGCCTCTCGAGAATTTCTGCCTGACTATCAGTAAGTGAAATATAGCTTCCCTCAACACTCTTGCTCATTTTGCCCGTACCCTGGAGTGACGGTACGTACTCTCCCTTTGTGGCAAAACGAGTTGGCTCTGGAAAATCAGTTCCATATGCTTCATTCATCTTGCGC
>PFLP01000059.1 GCA_002784625.1 Candidatus Pacebacteria bacterium CG_4_10_14_0_8_um_filter_42_14
AGGGTCAGGATTTCGATCGTCATATTTGCTATTATACCTAGAGAAAGTTTAAACAATGGCACAAACATCAAGTTCCAGCTTAGAGAGAGCCACCATGGTCGGGCGCGCTGTGGTGAAGTGGGGCGTGATTGTTTTGGTGGTCATGATTGTTGGGCGGGTCGTCGTCTCGGCTCTCATCTCATTCTGGAAAGCTACCCATCCTCCCGCACCCGAACCCCCGACTGTTGGTTTCGGCATGCTTCCTGCCATCGCATTGTTAAATCAGGCCGGAGCGCAACCCGCCAGCTATTCTCTGGAACTACCCACGGGAAAATTCCCTTCATTTTCTGACAGAGCTAAAGTATTTTTCATTCCACAGGGCGGTGCCAGTCTACTTTCTGATCAACAGGCAAAAGAAAAAGCTAGTCGCTACGACTTTGTTTTTGAACCAGAAAAAATTGGTCAAAATAGCTACCGTTGGACTAAATCTCAACCACTCGGCAGCACGCTTGAAATGAATATCATTACCTACCAACTTAGAATAACCACTGACTTCATGAGCCGACCAGAACTCACTGCAAACCCTCAGCTGCCAGACAGCTTTGGCGCTGTTCAGCTCGTTAAAAGCTTCCTTAACACAGGAAATCTTCTTCCCGCAGATGTAGCCACTTCGTCTGGAACAATTGAGTATCAAAAACTCATTGGAGGAGTCTTAAAACCAGCTGTCTCTGTTTCTGATGCCGAGTTCATTCAAGTCGATCTCAACAGAGCTCCAATTGACGACACCTACTATATGTACACACCGCTTGGTACGGTTGGCACTATTCACGCCATCCTATCCGGAGCCCTGTCTGGAAACAGCGCCATAGTTCATCTAGATTACAACTACTTTCCCGTTGATTACTATCAGGTCTATACCTATCCGATTCGTACTCCTCAGTCGGCCTGGGAAATTCTGCAAGCTGGCGAAGGTTATGTAGTCCCTTCTTTTGCTGGAGAAGAAGCAGCAATTAGAAGCGTAGAGCTTGGTTACTTTGATAATTTCGCTTATCAACCATATTTACAACCAATCTATGTTTTCCTCGGCGATGAAGGTTTCATCGGCTACGTCTCCGCTATTGACCAATCTTACATTCAGCCGACTCCTAAGTAGGAACGCGGTATAATGCTCAAATGTCACAAAAAGTACGCACAAGAATGGCTCCAAGTCCAACTGGCGAGTATCACGTCGGCCACATTGCCACGCTTCTAAAAAATTACGCCTGGGCAAAACACAACGGCGGTGATTTTATCTTGAGAATTGAAGACACTGATCAAGTCAGAAAAGTCGATGGGGCGGTTGAAAAAATTCTCTCAGTCATTAAAGACTACGGCTTAGATTGGGATGAGGGACCTGAAAAAGGCGGCCCTTTTGGACCATATGTACAATCAGAGAGACTGGAAATTTACAAGGAAGCTGCCCAACAGCTACTTGATAATGATCAAGCTTATTATTGTTTTGCCACCCCAGAAGAACTGACCGAACTTCGTGATAGGCAACGCGCTGAAAAATTACCACCTAAATATGACGGTCGCTATCGTGAGTATCCAAAAGAAGAAGCTCTAAAAAGAGTTGCTGCTGGCGAACCCTATGTGATTAGACTAAAGGTGCCCAAAGACGTTACAGTCACTTTTACCGATCTCTTAAGGGGCGGTATTTCTGTTGAGTCAAGTAATGTGGATGACCAAGTTCTGATGAAGTCCGATGGCTTCCCCACCTATCATCTTGCAGTTATTGTTGACGATCATGCCATGGGAATTACCCACGTACTTCGAGGCGAAGAGTGGATTAGTTCAACACCAAAGCATGTCTTAATTTATAAGGCTTTTGGATGGGAACCTCCTATTTATGCTCACATTCCAGTCTTTTTAAGTCCAGATGGCAAGGGCAAAATGAGCAAGAGAAAAGGAACAGTCTCCGCTCAATCTTTTCTCGATTCCGGCTACCTTCCCGAAGCTCTCTTAAATTTCTTCATGATTCTCGGCTGGGCACATCCGGATCAAAAAGAAATTTTAACTTTGGATGAATATATAAAGTACTTTGACCCCAAGGATATCAGCTCTAAATCCGTCGTTTTCGATGTCCAGAAACTTCAATGGCTAAACGGTGTTTACATCCGCAATCTCACTGATGAAGAGCTTCTCGATCGCCTACAACCATTTATCCCTGCCGACTGCAGCCAAGAGAAGGCTAAGGAAATTTTGCCATTAATTAAGGAAAGAATGGCAACTCTCTCAGACTTTGAAGCACATACGTCTTTCTTCTATCGAAATGTCACTATCGACAAAGAAATCCTTACCAAAAAATCAACTCCAGAAATAGTCCAAGAGCAATTAGAAGAGACATCACACGCTATGAGCAACTTGGAGTCCTGGTCTGAGGAAAAGCTTGAAGAGGCCATTCGCAGTTTGCAACAAAATAAGGACTGGAAAACCAAGCAATACTTTATGATGCTTCGCTACGTGGTCAGTGGCAGCGCCGCCACTCCCCCTCTATTTAGTATGATTAGCGTTCTCGGCAAAAAACTCGTTCTTGAACGTCTGAGTGCCGCGCGCGCTATACTGTAAGTACGAATGCCCGCCCAGCAAACAACACCGACCACCAAACTGTCCGCCCTAAACAGTTTTTATTCTGAAAAAAGGAATCAATACCTACGGGATCTTCCCGATCATGCTCAATACTTTCCGGTAGAAGTCAGGCAGTCAGTAGATGAGACAGAAGCAGAAGAGGCAACAAAACAATCTGGCGAATCATCTGGCATGCCAAAACAAGAAAGACAAGAAATATTTCAAAAACTCCAGTCATTGTGTCTAAAACCGCCACCTAATCTAGAGAAAAAAGAACAACTCTACCTTGAACAACAGTTAAGCGATCTGTTTGGCTTTGAGGTAACTACCGAACTGGAGGAGCATCGACTACCTAGAACTTTCGGCAAAATGCAAGCCGTACCAGATACAAAAAAAAGATCACCTTTCGGCTGGGCGCATCAAGACTCGAATGAGGAGAACTTTGAAATTGCAGCCCACCTACTTCTGCTCGATGACTGGCACCTTAAATACGCCCATTACAAACAATGGTATCGAAATCGACATTTATTGATTGTTAATCCCTTTGAACAGCGCGCGGTGGTGGCCAAACTTACAGACTGCACTCTGCCTAACCCTATTTCTTACCAATTTGGCGGTTCTTCAAAACTGATTCGAGAAGGAAAAATTTGGTCTCCCTTGTCTCAAGGCATCGTGGCAGTATTTTTTATACCTCCCAATGACTCTATTCATCCAGGCAGAATACAACTAGATCAATGAAAAATACTCCCTGGTTTTCACTACTAATCAATGAAGAAGCACGAGCGGTAATTATAGATTTATTTGAGCCTCAAGATCGTCTGGCCGCCTCAAATACCATTGAGGCTATTTTACAAAATGCGGCCACCGCCGTTCTTATTCAAGAACTGCCAGGCGAAGCAAGTGAGTATGTTCTAAAAATAATTCTTTCAAACGATCAGGAGCAATTACAAAAATGGCTGCAGCAGCAGCCGGAGGAAATAAAGATCGACCTTCGCGAAAGGCTCGATCGAACCTTACTTGAGCTACAATCCCAGCTTGTGAGTAGATAGAAGTTCGGTATACTCGGATTCAGGATATGATACAAATCAACCTTTTTGTTGGCTCACGCTACCCCATTAATCGAAAACAGCTTCGAGCTACTGCTGAGCGAGTCTTGCAAGAACACAAAATTGAAAGAGCTCAAATAGACATCTCGGTAGTTGGGAGTCGCAAAATTAAAGAACTCAACGAGTCGCAACTAAAACACGATGGCACCACTGACGTTTTGTCATTTCCCCAACACGAGAAAAAACAACTTGATGACTTTCCTCTTCCAGAAGGAATCCCTCCTCATCTCGGTGACGTAGTAATTAGTTTTCCAATGGCGGTACAAACAGCAAGACGGTATGGTAAGCTGGTAGACGATCAGATCAGTTTCTATCTTGAACACGGCATGTTGCACTTACTTGGTTATCACCACGAATAAATATTATGGCATGGAATCGCACTCATCGGCCCACACGCATTTCAGATCTTCATCTTGAGCATGTCAAAAAAACGCTTACCTCTTTCTTGAAAGCTGGCTATGTCCCCCAAAGTTTGATTTTTGCCGGTCCAAAAGGAACGGGAAAAACAACCGCTGCCAGAGTCATTGCCGCAGTTCTTAACTCCGATGACAATAAAAAAGCCGTTCAAGAACAATACCATTCTGCCAGTCCTACTGAAAAGCGAAGACCGCTGAAAGATATTGGGGATCAAACAAAGGAAGTTGAGCAAATTATCTCTGGAAGTTCCACGGTGGTCAGAGAGCTTGATGCTGCAAGTAACAGAGGCATCGATGACATCCGCCAACTAAAGGAATCTGCCTTTGTCTCACCCTCTAACGGCCTTGTTTCTGTCTACATTCTGGACGAAGCCCACATGCTTACCCAAGAAGCCTGGAACGCTCTTCTGAAACTTTTAGAGGAACCACCGAGCCATACAATTTTCATTCTAGCCACTACAGAACTGCACAAAATTCCAGAAACAATTCGCTCCAGATGTTTTGAAGTTCTATTCAAAAATGCATCTGATCAAGAATTAACTTCTGCCCTAATGAGAATTGCTAAAATAGAAAAAGTAAGTCTTTCCGCAGAGTCAGCCCAGCTTTTAAGTCGTGCGGCTCAGGGCAGCTTTCGCGATGCGATTAAGTTATTTGAGCAGGCCAGTCAGGCAGATGCCCTATCTGAGGAAAAATTGACTCAAGTGTTGTCTTCTCAAACGGATTCACACTACACCAAACTCATCGGCCTGCTTCTCGAAAAAAATGAGGCTAAAATTTTACAGTTCTTCACCGAACTGAGAGAGGTAAACCAAGATGAAGCAACTTTCCTGCGCGGCTTCGCTGGTCATCTCCACGGTCTTTTAGTAAAGGCAACTTTGGATGCAAAAGATGTTGGCCCTCCTTCCAGCGAGGCAGCTCGTTATATTTTGTCTGATATCTCTAAGTTAGTACCGATGCAAAACTCGCCTCTTCCCCATTTGCAACTTGAGCTTGCCCTGCTTGACATCATCTCCCGATCTAAGCGTAAAAAAAAACAACCACCTAGTGCGCCTCCTGCTGCAGAACCAAAAACAAACGCTCCTGTCTCGTTAAATAAGGAGCAAGTAGAGCTAGAAAAAAAAGCCAGAGATCCTGAGCCCGAACTTAAAGATAAAAAAACGCATGGCAATGCTCGCGTCGCCTGCGAACGCTGGGAAGAGGTCATTTCAAGTTTGTCTGAACAAAATTTTGGACTGGCGACACTACTTCGCTCGACGACCGCGTCTTCGCCAGAAGAACACAGTCTTCGAGTTCAGGTCTATTATCACTTCCACAAAGAACAACTGGAGCAACCGAAATTTTTTAATTTACTTATGAGTACTCTTGAAGAGCTCTCGGGAGGAATGATTCAGGTGCAGTTCGAGGTTGTCTCAGCACCAAGCGAATCTGAGCTTGTCGAAGCTCCAGCGCGACTGTCTGAGCTAGCGGCCCAGGCTCTGATGTAGTAGAATCGCTCATACGCAGTCCGCGAAATATTATAGGAGGAAACACATGGCAAACCCACTCAAGGCACTTGGCGATATCAATAAGCTAAGACAACAAGCTAAGCAAATGCAGCAAGAATTAGCTGCCGAAGACATTAGAATTGAAAAAGGCGACATTGTTGTAGTTATCTCTGGAGACCAAAAAATTAAACAATTCTCAGTTCAAGGAATAACTAGTGACGAAGCAGTCACAGTTCTAAACGAAGCAATCAAGAAATCGCAAGAACTTGCAGCCAAAAAGCTTTCGAGCATGACTGGTGGTCTTGGTGGAATGTTCGGCGGCGGTAGTTGATGACAGTTTTGATCGCAACCAAGAATCGCAATAAACAGCGAGAGATAAAGAAAATTTTAGCCAAAAATAAACACAAAATCGTCTACGCTGATGACGTGAATCTCACGAAAGATGTTGATGAAATTGGCGACACTTTTGCAGAAAATGCCAGAATAAAAGCCAAAGCTGCTGCCGACTTCACAGGCCTAGTAGCAGCTGGAGATGACTCGGGATTATCTGTCAACGTTTTAAATGGAGAGCCAGGTGTGAACTCACGACGATGGCAACCTGGCAGTGACCAAGATCGCTGCCAAGCTCTCTTAAAAAAAATGCATGGTCACAATGACAGAAGTGCAGTTTTTACTACCGTAATCTGCCTTTATAACCCAAAATCAACTCAGGAAATATATTTTTCTGGAGAAATCGTCGGGACCATAACCAAAAAACCTCAGGGAAACGGTGGATTTGGTTATGATTCCATTTTTGTTCCTGAAGGTATGAAAAGAACATTTGCTGAACTAGCAATTAGTGAAAAGAATCGTTTGTCAGGAAGAGGTCGGGCTTTCCACAAGCTCTACGAGTATTTGGAAAGTCAATCTTTATGAACTCTTACATACCACCTAAGCACATTTTGCAAAACTACGCTCGAGTTCTCGTCCG
>PFLP01000036.1 GCA_002784625.1 Candidatus Pacebacteria bacterium CG_4_10_14_0_8_um_filter_42_14
AATTTTTGTCTGATCAGGAACTTGCCAGAAGTCGAACCTGTCTACCTGCACGCTACCTCTTGGGATAAAATTGACAGAGTGTTCACCTACTTCAAGTTCTAGAAAAAAAATACTAGTCAGCGACTTTCCTTTAAACTTTGTGCCATTCCAGGCTGGAGGAACATTATATTTCTGGACATATTTTTTTGAAGGAATTTCCCTGAAAAATTGATTATCAATTTCAACTCTCAGGTAGTCTTTTCTGTTGCATCGGGCAGTGACACTTATTGTATATAATCCAGACGTACTGATCTTGAACTTTACCTGAGTATCTGTGGTGATTTTCTTTGGGAAATATTGGGGCATAAACTCATTTTAAATCAAAAAATAAAGCTTGACAATCATTGGCAAATATGCAAAAAGGTGACTATCTAGACACTATCTTAAGATCAAATAAAACTATTTTTACAGTTAAAGATATTGCTTTGTTGTGGCAGGATGCTAATACAGATTCTGCCAGAGTGAGACTAAGCTATTACGTTAAAAAAGGTAACCTTTATAGATTGCGAAGAGGCATTTATGTCAAAGACAAAAACTATGACAAGCTAGAGCTAGCCACTAGAATATTTACACCTTCTTATGTCAGCTTTGAAACAGTTTTAGCAAGAGAAGGTCTGATTTTTCAATACCAGATGGGCATTACTGTGGCTTCATACTTGAGTCGTGATATTATTATTGATGGACAAATGTATTTATATCGAAAAATGAAGAATAGTATTCCGACTAATTCTACTGGAATCGAGCAAACGAACAATGGTGCTATAGCCACCAAAGATCGAGCTTTTCTAGATACACTCTATAGCAATACTGATTATCATTTTGACAACTTGAGAGCCCTTGATTGGGAAATTATTTATTCTCTACTTCCCCTCTACGACAATAAGCGACTGGCAAAAAAAGTCAAACTATTATTTAAAGAGGTAAAAATTCAATAATTTACTATGATGCTCGACACATCAGTTCACAAAACGATTCTTTTCCAGATTTTAAAAGATATTTACTCGGACACCACCATCTCTCCCTTTCTAGGATTTAAAGGTGGGACAGCCGCCTTGATGTTTTACGGATTAGATCGCTGTTCGGTTAATCTCGATTTTGATTTGCTAGATGACAGTAAAGAAGCTCGCGTTTTTGAGCGAGTAATTGAGATAGTACGAGAGTATGGCACTCTCAAAGATTCCTACAAAAAAAATCATAACTTGTTTTGTCTGCTTTCATACGAGGATAAGGCTCACAGCATTAAAGTCGAAATCAACCGCAGGCATTTTGGATCCAAGTATGAAATAAAAACCTACCTTGGTGTGTCAATGTTGGTGATGGTAACTGAGGATATGTTTGCCCATAAACTGATGACAATGTTTAAAAGAATTCGTAAAACCAGTCGAGATATTTATGACGTTTGGTTTTTTCTGAAAAATAGATTTCCGATCAATCAAGAAATTGTCGAGCAAAGGTCTGGAGTGTCTTTTGATGAGCTGGTCGAAAAATGCACTAAAAAGCTGGGAAAAATGAGCGACCGCACTATTTTGGATGGAGTGGAAGAACTGTTAACTGAAGGACAAAAAGATTGGGCCAGGACTAAGTTGCGGGAAGAAACGGTTGCGTTGTTAAAACTGCGAAAGGGAAAAAATGAGTAATAAATCTATCTACCAAAGTGCTCAAAAATCAATTATCTTTCAAGACTACATAAGACTTTTACGCTTACTTGAAAAAAGACCGTTAGCCCTAACTCAGACGGGCAACTTAACTCTTAAAGAAATTGATGAGGTGCACAAGGCTTGTGAATTTGACTTTTATCATCGAAATAAAGATGGCACACCAATGTTCTCTATTCGGTCTGAAGATGAAGTGCCATACCTTCGGCACCTACGCCAATTAGCTAAGGTAAGCAAGTTTGCCACTGAACGCAAACACAAACTCTGGCTGAGTAAAAAAGGCAAAGAGTTTTTGCAACAACCACTTGAAGAACAGTTCTTACTAACTTTGAAAAAGCAGTTCTTTTACTGCAATTGGCTCTATTTGTTTCCCTTTGGAGGTCGCAGGGAAGAGGTATTGGAAAAATTACAGTATCAAACGTTAAAATTGCTAACACTATGGCTAGAACATGCCGCAGATAAATGGTATGACCTGAAACAAATGACCGAAAACACTGCTCAGGAATTAAGTATCGCACCAGAACTTAGGGCAGGGTATTCCACAAGCAATGAAGATCTGCTAACTAGCGCCTTAGAGTGGCTACTACCAACTATCTTAGAAAAATTTGATCTAATTGAGTTGAGAACAAAAAAAGAAAGGATGCGTTCTTGGACATTTACAAAAATTGACAAAGTAAAACTTACCATAACAGGCAAACATGTCTTAGAACTATTTCTAGAAGTCGACCAACCAAGACTAATAGGCAAAATTCCTGCCAATATCCCAGTTGATGAAATAGATAAGCAAATAAATCACATGATTAAAACACTAAAACTAGAAGGCCAAGTAACTTCTGACGACATCAAAAACATTGTGTACCATTCACCTAAATCAACTGGCTCTACTGATCTTCTTAATATATTTATGCCTTTTACAAATGATCAGAAACAAATGAAACTAGTAATGGAAACACTTCAAACCGCCTGGAACTACAGCCCTCACCAATCTTTAAACAATCTATCACCACATCAAAAAGTGCTAGAATTTCAAACGGGCAAAAAGATAAAAGCTGATAAACCCAACTATGACTCGACTAAAACTAAAGCATATGAACTTATTGCCGACTCACTGCCATTAAACATCAACATTAGTTCGTGGGGGGATAATCATTGGGGCGTTAACTTAAGTCATAGCTACTATCTGGCAGAAAAAGAGTTAGAAAGAATTCGCGAACAAGGAGAGATCCACCAGGCTGAATCGGAGATAGAACAACTCTTGAAAAGAGAGCCTCTATGCTTGCCTGCAGTTTTGGACTTGAGCTATATTTATAGAGAACTAGATCAGGCTTCCAAAGCCAATCTGTTAATGGAGTATGCCCACAAACAACTACTCCAACTATTTCCAGAGAAGTTTATCCCAGGGAAAGATACTTTTCCCTGGTCCATTCATAGTAATCGGCCTTTTTTAACTTTTTTACTTGAATATGCTAGTTATATCTATCATCAGCATGGAGTTAAAAAATCCATACCCCATCTGGAAAGAATGATCGAGCTTAACCCCAATGATAACCAAGGGGTACGGGGTTTGTTGACCACTATCTATTTACTTACCGGTCAACCAGCAAAAGTCCTGAAGTTGAGTGAAAAGTTCCCTAATGACCTATTGCCAGAATTGGCTATGGGAAAAGTTTTAGCATTGTACAAGTTAGATCGGGCGGATGAGGCACAAAAATATTACCAAAAATATACCCAGTATCTTAAACACCTGCGGGCTGAATTACTGGCTACTACTCACCAGCCGCCGCCTGAATCGGGATCTCAATCTAGTGGAGTGTTGGTTGGCGGGCCTGAAGAAGCCTGGTTGTTTTGGAAAGCCCAACATGCTGCTTGGGACGGAACCAAAGGTGTGATTGAGTGGCTAAAGACACTGTGAAAGAAAACCCTATGAAAACCAACTCAGTCTTTTCTAATCCTAAACTTTATCAAACACAATCTGCTTTTGATCATTAGGGAGCACTATAGTTCTGGCAATCTTTTGTGTTTCTTGTTTTTCCAAATGTACCGCAACAACCGCAGAGCTATATACAGCAAAATGCAGTTTTTTTAGGCCAAGTTTCTTGCATTCCTTTTTGTACATTCTTGCCATAAGTAGTCCACGATGATAATGATAGACCGGCAGATAAACTTTGGGATTTTTCTGGATAAGACCCTCCAAGTCATCTTGATATAACTCAAAATTTTTGATTGAACTCAAGTAAAACTTTATCCAACCAACTTCAACCTCTTGTTTGCTAGTGACGTGATTATGGGGAAGTGAGGTAATCAACCCATACGTCAGCTCCGCTTACTGACACGACTCACGAATATCTCTCGTGATACCTCTGCCAAACATAATATTAGAACTATAATAGAGGCCGCATGTGGTAATTACACCTTCAAAGGGCAAAAGCACTGTTTCTACCAAAAATGGCAGGACTTGTCTTGGCCACATTTCTTCAAAATCGCTTGCTAAGCCTTTTATTAGGTAAGGCTTCTCTTCTTTGCCAGCCGATAGAAATACGGCACCGTTTTTTAAGTACCTCACAATGTAAAATTTACCCTTGAAGTGATTGTCTCTCCAAGCTTTAATAATAGTTGCTTCTTCATTACTCAAGTCATACTTTTTTATGTAGTTATTAAAAACCTGGGGATGTTTCCACAAGTACCAAGCAATTTTGCCAGCATCTCCAGTATCAACACCATCACTAAAATTTTTACCAAGCATTGATGGAACTAATTTTTGTTCCTCGTTGGCAAATTGCAGTACTCCAAACCATAATTGATAAAAATGAACAACTTGCTCGGAAGTTAGTTGCGATTCTTGGTTGGTATTCTTCATAAATTTGTTCCTTGTTCCCGTTTACGATAAACATTCAGCCAATTAAGTCCTCTCACTTTTTCTCCAACTTCAATATCAAGAATATCAACCCATATTTGACCTAATTCATCTTGAACTAGAACTTTAATCATCTTACCATCGCAATCGATTTTTATGACTGATATTTTTCTTCCACCAATAGTAGCTGCAAAAGGCATCTGTAGGTTATCTTCGAACATAGTGAAAAAACCAATTCGGCACTCTTCTTCGTCATAGCAATCAACGGTTGCCTCTTCGATTAACTGGTCAAGCAGGTTTGAATCGTTCATCATGTTAATACTACTTTTTTAGCGATAGTTCCAAAACCAGGTTGTGTAATCATCAATCAGAGTGCTGTTTTTATCTTTTTCATACACTAGTATTTCAGCCAATGGTAATTCAACCAATTTTTCATTCGACCTACCGACGCAAAATAACCCATAGAATTCATCAATGTTTTCAGCATCGGACAAGCCTAAAATTGTTATTTCACCGCCAGAGTCGTTTTTTGCCTTAATCGGAAAAATCAAATGCTGGCTTAAATGTTGATGATAATTGATTAAGGTTTTTTGCGATACATTAGGTAACTTGTTTGAGTTCTTGACGGGAAATATGCGAATTAGTCTTTTTAGGGTGGTGTCGATTAATTTTCCCTCAACCTCATCGACATATTGTTGAATATCGCTCTCCTCAGGAATCGCTGTATTTACAACAAAGTAATGAACAAACAATCTTTTTCTTACCTTGTTCACTTCATTGATAAGTGCCATCACAATTTCTTCAACCGAGTAGTCCATGTGGATTAACAACATGAGCCTAATATGATCGGTTCTGACCTTGATCTTTTCTAGCTGAGACTTCTTAAGGGAGAATAGAGAGGCAAATTGCTTGACTACCTCTTTCTCAAAATCCTGTTCTAAATGTATATGATTAAGTGCGGGAATGACGATAAAGTAGCGAAGTCGTTTGCCTTCACCACCTAGACCCGTAATAATCATACCTTGATCTTTAGTCGGCATTCCGGCCACTTCATCATGACCAGCAATTTTCCAGTCATCGGGCATGTCTAAAATATCATCCATGGCTGGATTATCTCACAGTCGGATAATTTTTTGCTAAGAATTTGGTGTTTATGTAACTTTATGGTGATTTCTGTTAATCTCTTCGAACGATGGTATGAATTCGGATGAATTGATTGGGTGAGCGAGCTGGAGTGTCCGGAGTGGGCCACCAAAGAAGTGAATAGGTTTCTGCAATATTAAACCGCTACTGCAACATCTAGAAAGTCAGCACTTTATCATTCTCTGCCACGATCCGATAAAAATCCTCCATATTACCGGCAGGACATTCTTTACCACTCTCTTGTTTGCGAATTGCCAGGCAGGTACCACAGGCAATCAGTGTCCCACCAGATTCAAGATACATCTCCATCTGTTTCTTAATATCAAACTGATCAGATGAATGGGCTAAGTACTCCACCCCATCACCAACCAGGAACACCGATACACTGTCTCCTTTGCTCAGAGCCAGGTTTGCCAAACGCAAGGCATTTCAATTGGTTTCGACAGTATTGCTGGAAAGAATTAAAGCGAGTTTCATAACGACCATTCCGTAAGCCAGGAACGCATCTGCTCAATCTCGGCTTCCTGAGCTGTGATGATATCCTGACCCAGCTGTTTCATTTCCGGACGGTTAGTGCCTGTGGCCAGCATTTGCGCCATCATCACCGCCATCTG
>PFLP01000051.1 GCA_002784625.1 Candidatus Pacebacteria bacterium CG_4_10_14_0_8_um_filter_42_14
AAAGAGTTTCGTAAAGAAAGATGAGAAGTACTTGGATTTATCCAGAGAAATTGTTCGTGCTCTTTTAGAATTCTTGAAATCTCTTTAATTCCCAGTTCGCTGTAAGGATTTAAGTCTGTGATAGTGTACATATAGAACCTTATTAATTGCTAAGATTAATTTACTTGACACACCCAAATAAATCAGTAATCATCAAGACAAATTAGCCGTCTGAATCACCACATGTGTGCATAGATTATGTATCTGAATTATCTGATAGAATAGCTCTGTGAATTCTCCAAGAACTAAATTAGATACTTTCTTCGCTAATAAGCGTGAGATCCGTTTCAGGCCTCAAGAGATAATTATGCGAGCGGGTGATGAAATCACACATCTGTACCTAATCGTGTCTGGATATATAGAACAAAGAGGCACAACTCCAGAGGGAGAAGAGTTTATTTTCGCCATTTATGAAGAGGGTGCTGTTATCCCTATGACTACTTTCATGGAAGCTAAACATTGCGCGCATGATTTTATCGCCCTTACAAATACTGTAGTTAAATTAGCTCCCGCTGAGGAGACATTGAATTTCGTTCTGCACGATCAAGATGTATTAACTTATTTCTTCACTAATCTCGCCAGGGCAACTACTCAATGCATGTTAAGAATGGAGTCTATAGTTTTTGGTGGGGCCAAAGAAAAAATTGCTGCAATCTTATTTTTGATGGCATCGAGATTTGGAAAAACAGATGGAAACTCGAAAGAAATCGAGATTATTTTTCCCCTAACTCACAAAAAAATTGGTATGATGGCTGGTTTATCTCGCGAAACCGTTAGCGCAGAAATGATGAAACTTAAAAAGGAAGATATCGTCTACTACTCAAGTGGAAAAGTCAGCATCATAGATCTTGACAAACTACTGAATTCCTCGGCTCTCAGCCATTATCGCTAGTACAATAAGGTCAGTGTTTAGTAAATTAAATTGGCGCTTGTGGTTTCTGGCCATGCTTTTGGGTGTTCTCACGGTTCTTGGAACCTATTTCTTCATCGAGACCGAGTCGCCAATCCCAAGTTTTGTTTCTCCAGTGGTAGTGAGAGTGGCTAAAATGTTGCCAATTAAGACTCAGTCCAGCGTCGATGCTGATGGCAAAACAGCAATCTCCAAACTTCTTGACACCCCAAAATACGAAGCTCATCTATCAGATTCTGAGCTTCTAACCATGATTCAATCATATCGAACAGAACATGACCTCAATACATTTAATTTAAGCTCTGATCTCATTACTATCGCCGACGCGGTCTCAGAAGAAATTGCTTCTGACATCGATGCTTACGAAACTATGCCATTTGAGAAAATCATCACTGAAAAAATAAAAGAAGAAGGCTACAAATATCCAAAGGTTCAGCACCTCAGCGTCGTCGGACCTCGCGAAAATCTCGCCGTATTTGAGGCCATGATCAATAGTGAAAGTCAAAGGTTATTGCTTGAGTCTCCAGAGACAACTTTGATAGGAATAAGTACGCACGAAATTGATGATGAAAATAAAACAGGCATCATCGTCATCGTTCTAGCCACTAAGCCAAAAACTGCACCAGCTGTGGCACCGCAAACCTCACAATATCATTTTCCAACCATCACTGACACCGAGGTACTCGAAGCTCTAAACCGCTACAGACGCGATCACGGCATTCCTCAGTTAATTGAGCACCCCATGCTTTGTCAGTATGCCGAAAAGAGGGTTCGGGACCAAGTCGTCTTCGGTGGCCTTGATCATCACGAAGGTTTCAAAAAAGATTTTGCAGATCTTGAAAACTTGCCTGAGTCTATTAAGCAGTATCCAGGCGGAAGAATAGGGGAGAATCTGGCCTATCAGAACTGCAAAAATATGACTACTGGAGACTCTTTCATCGCCGAAACTGGTACGGCTCTGATCGAGTGGTGCTTTGATTCCTCAACGATGGGTCATCGTGAAGCCCAGTTAGATGCAAAATTTACTGCTAGCTGTACTAGACATCAGGATGGCTACTTCGTGGTACTATTTGGAGAGTAAGCATGGCAAAAACTACAAAAAAATCGGTCACCTGCTTTCTTCACTGTGGTGACGAATATCTATTTATTCATCGCACAAAAAAAGGCAACTCCGTTGATGCCAATCGACTTAACGGTATCGGCGGCAAACTTGAGTTAGGAGAAGATTTCCTCGCCTGCGCGATCAGAGAAATCAACGAAGAGTCAGGCTATACCGTAACTCCCAACGACTGTCATCTAGCCGCAGTTGTATCTCTAGAAGAGGGCTATACAGAAGACTGGATAATGTGTTTTTTCGTAATTGAAGTGAAAACTAAAGATGTTCCCCTTGGCTTAGAAAATGATGAGGGATCCTTAATGTGGCTTCATAAAGATCAAGTTCTAAGTAGCGGATATGATCTGGTCGACGATCTGAATTATTGTTGGGACCAAATTACTGAAGGACCATGGCCATTCTTTGCGGCTGCAATTCTTAATGACAAAGAAAAAATCACCAATTGGCAACTCACGGGCCCTGCAGTCAAGACATAGCTGGTATAATCCCAAGTAACAAATGGGAAGCGTCGCATAGTGGCCAATTGCACAGGTTTGCTAAATCTGACCGTTTTTTCGGTTCGCGGGTTCGAATCCCGCCGCTTCCGCCAAAGTCTAGAATTATTTTAGCGTCGTAACACCCCTCGACATTTTCACCTCTCGATCATTAAAGGTTACTTCCTTAGTAACTGGATCAATTGTCGCTTCAACTGCTAGTCCCGTCTGAACTTCCTCACTAAAATACTGATCAAAAATAAAGTTACCAAGACTGTAATAAACCTGCTTTCCCTCGATACTCTCAATCTGTTGAATCACATGGGGGTGTGAACCAATAATCAGATCGGCACCAGCGGCCACCAGTTTTTGAGCTTGATCTTGAATGACAGCGTTGGCTTGTGTTTCATACTCCAATCCCCAATGAGTATAAACAAACACTAAGTCAACCTGACTCTTCCATAAACGAATATCTTCAAGGGCAGCTGTGAGACCCGGACCAAGAAACTGATTGTAATTTACAAACACGATCGAAATGTTCTCATCTTCATAAACAAAAACCCGCGACTGCTTTTCTTCTTCAAGATAGGGGACTTGACCAAACCAGCCAATATTAGCCTCGTCTAAGTAGCCAACAGTCTGCCAAAAACCATCTACACCAAAATTATTAATGTGATTATTTCCAAGACTAGTAACCAAGTGATACTTTTTAAGGAGAGGAGCAATCTCAGGAGAAAAAGTAAAAATATAGTTTCTTGTCGAACCAACCTCACTGCCAACAGAAAGAGATTCATTATCTGTGATTGGACCCTCAAGATTGCCTACTACCAGGTCGGCTGAGGTCAAATAATTTTGCAAAACAGGGTCAAGCAAAGCTTCATAGCCATCGACACTTCTATCCGCTAAAGCGCGTATGTCGCGATCAAACTGCATGTCACCAACGAAAATGATTTTTAAGGGCGCCGGCATTGGTTCTAGTTGGACTTCAGCAACTAATTCCGGAGAAGCTGTTTCAGCTACTTGAACCGGATACCTTTTCTCAGTTTCTAAAACACCAAATCGGAATAGCAAAACTAAAGTAATGGCTGAAATTGAGAAGATGGCCAGGATGAGAACAAAGACGATGTTTGGTTTCATACAGATACTAAGGGCTGGTCGAATCGGGCTAGTTACTTAATCACTGGCTGAAGGTGAGCGTATGGTCGTTCATCTCGATAGCGATTAATGGCCAGAGAAATAATTTTCTCAAGAAAATCTGGATAGCTCAGCCCGTCAATCTCGGCCACCTCGGGAACACAACGGCCTCGATTAATAGATGGATTTGGGTTCAATTCCAGCACGTGAGGATTACCAGACTGATCTAATTTAACGTCAACCCTGCCATAGTCATGAGCACCAAGAATTAGAAACGTATCAAGAGAAATTTCAGAAATCAGTTTTATCAGCTTAGAGCTCACATTTTTCGGTGGCCTCTCAACTATAAGCGTTGGATCATTATCAAGATTTATATCTTCTCCGTATTTATCCTCAAAAGTCAAAATGTGCCATCTGTCCCCAGAGAATTTGTCGTATATAGTTCTATCTAAAGGCAAAACTCTTAAGTCGTCATTTTCATTTCCAAGTATCGAAACTGCATATTCATCCCCTGGCAAATACTCCTCGATCAGAGCAGGTCTCTTGAGCTCATGTAGCATGTACTCAAGCTGCCTCTTAAGTTCTTTCTCATTTGTCACCACTGATTCCTGATTTATTCCAATTGAATCGTCGGAGTTTCCTGGTTTCACTATCAGCGGATAAACGAAGTCTGTGCGAAGCTTGTCAGTCATTTCATACATGTAATCCCATTTAGCAGTGGGAATTTGGTGGTAAGTTAGCAATTTTTTAACTCTAATTTTGTCAATACAAAATCCAAGAGTGAATGGGTTCGATCCTGTGTAAGGAATCTGCATTGCATCCAAGATGCTTGCTATATGAGGCTCCAAGAGACTTGAGCCATTTATTCTCTCGCCGACGTTAAAAACTAGATCTATTGGTTGCGTTTGTAGAACAGATATCGCCTCTGACAAATTATTAAAATCAACATAAGTTGTTTTGTAACCAATCTCATTAAGAGTTTGTTCGATGGTTGTGCCAACTGCGCCAATCTCGCTCTCTACAGAATCCCCACCAGTAGCAGCTTTATTACAAGCAATTCCAATATTCAGTTGTCTCTGCTTTTTCTTTGAAGAAGCGCGAAGCTTAATTAATCTTGCTTCACCTTTTATTGACTGTTGTGAAACCTTTGCTGACTTAAATCTGCTCGAGCGCTTTGTCTTTCCAATGACTGACAAATTTGAGAATGGAATAACTTCGAATTGGACTAGTTTTTTAGCTTCTTCCAGATTCTCACTGGCATCAATGGGATTATCGCCCATGGTCGTCATCCAGCCGAGATACTCAAAGCCGTCCGGCGGTGTTAAGACAGAATCTCCAACCTCTTTATAGAAATCATACTGGTCAACTCTGAGCTCTTTAGGCCAAGATTCTGGCACTGAGTAACTAGACAAAATCGCGGATCTTTCAGAAACAAAAGAAGTGCTAGCCATATAAGAGAATGGTTCGAGTGGCTTTACGATTGAGGGAAAGTACTCACCCAAAGCAATTTTTACTGCATAATCAATCATGTCAACGTGCCACACTCTCTTAGGAAGCCAATAAACTTCATCTCCACCCATTCTCAAATTTACTTCAATAGGCACTGGACCCGACTTAGAATATTTGGCCTCAAAGTGAATGCAGCCGTCTCTAACCCCAGCTCGCTCTAAAACATTTTCAGCAATACTAAGAAGTTCTTTTTGTTGACTATCCGGAAGATTGGATGGGCAGATCATGCCAGATTCGATAAAATATGGCTCCTGAGTCGAAAGATTATCAGTAATTGACCAAAACTTGGTTTTCCCGTTCTGGATAAGAAGATCAACATCAACCTCGTCTCCCTCGATGAATTCCTCCATTAAGAGCTGAATACCGTCGTGAAGGGATGACTCTGTCTGAACATTAATATTCTGCCTGATGTATCTCCAGATTTGGAACACCTCGTCTGAATTTTGCGCCTTCACAACATACGAGCTCATGCTGCCTAAGGTAGGCTTAATCACAACGGGAAATTTAAAGTCCTTAGCAGCTTTTTTTAATTCATCTTCAGAGTTAACCAAGGTGTGTTTAGGCGCGGCAACACCGATGCTTTCACAAAATTCACGCATCTTGAACTTATTTCTCAGGTTAAATGCGATCTGATGGGGAATGCCAATCAAATGAAGTTCATCTACTATCTTGGAAGTCAAAAGAACGTCATCCTCCCAAAAAGTCAACACCCCATCAATTCGATTTTTTTGAGAATATTTAACTACGGCCTCTACAGCCAACCTATGTGAAAATGTATCAGCTATTATCCATTCATCTACATACTGAGCTGCCCAGTTGATCTCCTTATTTAGAACAATAATTCTCAGATCTTTTCTGCGCCTTAACTGCTTAAAGATAAATCTTTTATGGTCGTAACCTGTGTTGACTATGAGGATAGTTTTGATTTTTTGTGTCATTTTTTGCCAAACTCATTAATTTCTTTCTGAATTTGGATATGAGAGGTAATTTTACAAGTTTTTTGGCTAGAATATAGTGGGAGA
>PFLP01000022.1 GCA_002784625.1 Candidatus Pacebacteria bacterium CG_4_10_14_0_8_um_filter_42_14
TTTGTTAGTTTCATACATCCTCCTTTTGGAGTGTATCAAACTATGGTTGGTTTACTGTATTAATTTAGGGGTGCAGTCCATAAGTATTGTCTGAGCTCATCATAATTTGGAAAAAGACCGATTCCAACATTCACTAAAATTATTGTGTTTTCATCATAAATATGATGTGTTCTTGGAGTCTTTCCACTTTTTATCAGCTGGTCTTTAAGACTATTTTTATCAGCCAAATAAACAGTAACCTCTACGGCCATTATTCTGATGTTTTTGTCCTCTTTAGAAATATCTATTTCAGCGAGATATAAATCTGGTGGATCTTGCTCTGGAATTGCTAAATAATGTGGTGTTTTATGCCAATGATACATGCACAGTGCTAATATTGATCCAATTCTCATCTCTCGAGCTTTCTGAAACTCATCCTTTGTTTCAAAGTCACTATTGTTCGTTTTTTTACTGGAGTCGTACAAAAAATTAAAAATATATGGTGGCAAATACCAGATGAGAGGCCTCAAAATCATTTCGGTTTCAATAGAAGCTTGCTTGCTTGTATATGTCATTTTCATATCAATATACCCACATCAAAACTCGTGTTGAAAGATCTCCAAATATGGTTTTCCCCAGTCTTCTCCGTACACCTTTTTAACAAGTTCTAGGTGCTTGTGGTCAGCGTTATTTTCTATTTCATCTAAGTAGTCAATGAATCCTTGCTTTTTATTCTGTGAAAATAATCTTGCTTTCAAACTTAGCCCCACTTTTGACTGATTTTGGGAAACGATTGTTTTACATTCATTGTCCATAAACATGACATCACAATACGGAGCAAGAGACGCAATAACATTGATATCGTTCATCATGCCTTGTGAAAGAGACTTTGTCCTTCCACCAACTGAGAACTGTCGCGCTAACGAAGCAAACATCATTGCTGATATTTTTAAGTAGGGTATTTCTTTCAACTCATCGGAGTATAAAAACTCAGTCGTTTTTTTAAATTGCTCATTTTCACCAACTCCGCGTCTTTCAAGATCCCGATGCAGCTGGGTCATAAGAACAGAATTTGCTGACATAAATACGCCTATGTCCATGGGTCTAACTCCGAGTTCAATTTCGGCCACTTGTTGCACACTCCTCTCGTACTCCCTGATTATATTTACACCATACGCACTTCTTTCGTCCTCATAGAAATTGGTAAAAGTTTTGTGTTTTTGAGTTTTCCAAAATTCACAAATGTCACGAAAACCAGTGATAACCCTCTGTCTATCTTCCCTGATTTGTCTTGCGTATTCCTCGACTCTATCTCCTGCGAGATCCACGTCTATAAGCATTCTGCTTTGCCACTTGTCAATATTTTCGTTCGTTACATCATTTGTTGCAAGATTTTTATTTTCTGACTCACCAAGCCATTTTAATAAAGCATGGTGTGTTTGAAATCTTTGTATAGTACTTGAGTCATAAAAAGAAACACCATGGGACAATAGTTGATAGATTCGACGAAATGGCTTGTATCTATCTCCTGCAACAAGAGATTCTTCCTGATGCGTAAACGATTGCGGGCATACAATCAATTGTAGTTTGACCAAATGATCCAACTTCTCAAATACCTCCAACCAATATGGATCTACCCTTGAATTCGCCCTATCGCTTGGATTAAGAACTTTTGCTATCTCGCTTACAACCATCTGATCTAGATAAATAAGCTTTTTCGAAATACTTGGCAAAGAAAAACTTGATTTATTAAGACAGCTAGCGCATCGCTTCACATAACTGCCACTGTTTATCATCAAAACTCCAAATCGATTTTTTCCGCACTTTGGACATTTCGTATATGGCTTATTTATAAACACTTGGGGATTAATTGTTATTGTTTTCACTCATCTGCCTTCCAAAGAATTAATGGTAAGATACCATATATATGGATAAGACAAAAAGTCATAGCCAATTAATAGATGAATTACTTTCCAAGGCAATAAAATTGCTTCAAATAATTTTTTTGTTATTTGGATTATTAGTTTTTTATAGAGTCTACAACTCTTACAAATGCGTAAGCTATACCGGTGGTTACTTGTGTCGCGCTTATACTACCGGTTCCAGCACCGACTACACAGAAGATTTTGAACGGATGAATTCTAGCCTTGATTCGATTGATTCATCATTGAGAAAAGGACCCCTTTTCTAAACTTCAGGTCAACTGGATTTTTCCCCATCCCCATATATATTATAGATATATCATATATTGTATATATTCCTATCTAGTTAAACATACTTATACTCTCCACCATGGGTACCACACATAGAATTTGGTCACCTACACAGGTGTTGTTTAACCACCAACCACACGAGATAATAACGAAATATCAAGATTAAAATGACTAAAATTGATGAGCAAACCTCAGCTCTGTACCTAGAGTCTCTAATTGTTATTGATAAACTAAAGTTCAACGAGCTTGACTTAGAATTCAGAAAAAAGTTTGGAATTCCAAAACAAGGGTTCGTGCAAACAACTGAGCATGAATCGTGGCTTTGTAAACTGCAATCTGACCAAACGACTAGCCAATCATATCTTGCTGAGCTAGAGAGACTTAATTGGCTCACGAAATGCCCTACTTTCAACAATCACACAATTGAGAATTACCTGACCCTTGGCTTTGTTACTTTCAACGATCAATCCCCAGCCACTAGAGTTGTTTTAAACTCAAGGAAAGGGGCGAAAGAACTTCATATTCTTATTGGTAGTGAAACAAGGCGGGTGCACATCCTTAATATTTGGGATTCTGTAATTAGTGAAAAGCTAAAGAAAATTGAGCCAAATCCAGAGAACAGCCATATATACAGAGTTACCAAGAACAAAACTCTTTTGCCGGAGCTGGAAACAGTTGTGCTCGTGCTTCACCCAAACATCACAAGAAATCAGTTGATCCGATCTTGGTCAGAAGTTAGGGATGCTCAAATTGAATGCTACGGAAGAATGAGCTTGAGAAAAGAAATTAACAGATACCGAATAATGCAAAGAGCTCATGGTCTTAGAAAATTTCAAGGTCTCTCTCTAAATGAAATAGAAAAACAACTTAATGAAGTCGATACTGATAGCATTGGATACTACTACCCCGGCCCAGGTGGATTTAATCAGCAATATCTTTCAAAAATAATTTATGACCACAAAAAGCTCATGAACTTAGACTATCCACCTCATTCCGGCTGAGGGGAGATATTAATCAGACTGTTTGACATATATTTCGGTCAATGAATCGAAATCAAGATCTCTTCAGCACTAACGACCTCTCACTGGCCGCTGCAATTATTGCCACCCGTACTTCATCAGTTTCACAAATAGACTGGAAAGGTAGAGAGGCATTCTTTCAATTTCACAATTCACCAACTCTTGAGAGGGTTGTCTCAGAATTCTGGAACAAGGATCTCAGTTCCGACTGCCTCACCTATTTTGAGGCTATGAGATACCTTAAAAAACGATTGTTTGGGGGCAGAGATGCACAATAACATGAGTGCCCCATTTATACGCGCTGAGCTGTTTTTAAATGATGGAACTATACAACACCTCTCTAGTCGCAAAAGCAGGCGCATTTTCCATTTTATCCAGACGGCAAACGAGCAGGAAGTGGATTATTTTTTCATTCGCGTCACATACTCTCTTAGCAATTTGGACAAAGCTATTTTCCAAAATGAAGGTGAGTACAAGTCAAAGTCTCAGGCAATAGAAACTTTGAAGCAGTTTTTGGAGAAACCGTGACCAAAGACGACGACCTCACCAAACTAAATTCAATAATTCAAAACGAGTATGGGATTGAGCTAGAGCCTAGAGAAGTGGAAGAGGCCAGACAGAACCTAGTGTGCTTGTTTGAATTGCTCATAAATCTAAATCAAAAACATGAAAAACTTCACCAGGATACCTAACCAGATCCTCAATCAATCTCAGATTTCATATCAAGCAAGATACGTCTTTTGCCTACTCTTGAAATATTGTGGTCAAAAAGACTATTGCTATCCTTCTCAGGACCGACTGGCGAAAGATATGGGTATTAGCGACAGGCAAATCAGAGCTCATCTAAACGAACTTTGCCTGGCAGGACTAATTAAAAAACAGAGAACGGGTTTTAACAAAACCAACACATACACAATTACCAAACACTTCCAGATGAGCGGGAAGCCTGACTCCCCTCAGTTGGGAAGTAAATTTCCGCTTGATCCAGGAACTACGCTTCCGCCTAAGAATACTTATATAAAAGGACAAAGAAAAATGAAAGAAAAAGGAATGCAGATTATCCGGGATACACTAGAAAAAAAAGGATTAATGGCCAGAAATATGAGATAATAAACATGGACCAACATTAAGGTAGAAAACAATAGTAGCCGTCTTGTGCAACAGGTTCTACCTAGTTGGTCCCGCAAGGCGGCTATTTTGATGATTGGAGGCAAACCATGAAATATATTGTTTACTGTAGAAAAAGTACTGAATCTGAGGATAGACAAATACTCTCTCTTCCAGCTCAAAAACGGGAACTTGACGACTACGCGAAAAAACACAATCTAGAAATCGTTGAGGTGCTCCAAGAATCGGCCAGTGCATATAAGCTTGGTAGAAATAAGTTCAATCAGATGGTGGCCAAAATCCAGAATGGACAGGCTGATGGAATGCTTGTCTGGGCTCTCAATCGCATAGCTCGAAATGCTTTAGACGGAGGCATGATTATCCATCTGATGGATACAGGTTGCCTTAAAGAAATCAGAACTCCCAGTAATATCGTGAAAAGCGACGGTTCTGCAAAGTTCATGCTTCAAATCGAGTTTGCCATGAGTAAAAAAAGCTCTGACGACAACTCAGAATCAGTTAAAAGAGGTAATCGAGAAAAAATTCTTAGAGGATGGCATCACCGAAGACACCTTGGCTATAAATTTGTGGAAAGCGAAAAATTTGGCTGGGAAAAAATTCTTGTCATCGACGAGGAACGATATGAACTACTGAAAAAAGCCGTTCATCTTGTCATATCTGGCAAGCCTGTCCGAAATGTTCTGAAAACCCTGAACAATGATTGGGGATTTAGAACACCAAAAACAAAAAAGCTTGGGAACAAACCACTCAGCCAAAGCAATTTTTACAAAATTTTGCATGATGAGTTTTATTGCGGATGGATTTACACGAGTGACGGACAAAAAATCAAAGGAAATCATCAACCCATGATCACAGAAACAGAGTTTGATCAGCTTCAAGTTATGCTGGCTGATAGAGGTAAGCCTAGACCAAAAACGCTTGATCTTCCATTTAGAACCCTTATCTCCTGTGGAGAGTGCGGTTGTACTGTGTGCATGGAAGAGAAATACCAAACAATTTGCTCAGTCTGTAAGACGAAGTTTGCTTCAAAAAATAATAAGCAATGCATTAGTTGCGGGACAAAAATATCTAAAATGAATAATCCAACACGCCTCCACTACCTTTACGCCAGATGCACGAAGAAAAAACAAGATATAAAGTGCGGGCAGCCATCTCTTCCCTACGAAGATCTGATAAATCAAATTTCGATTCACCTAGATCAGCTCACAATTTCGCCAAAAGTAGTTTCTTGGATTTTAAATCAGTTACAAAAGCGAAGCGAATCCCAACTGAAAATTAATACTCAATCGATGAAAAACCTTCAGTCAATTGTAGACAGGTCACAAGCAGAATTAGAGACGCTACTCAAGCAATTCACATCCCCAGAAAACGCAGATTATTCGCTTATTGGACCAGACGAGTATAGAAATGCAAAAAAACAGATCATCGAAAAGAAAGAAAACGCTGAAACTAAGCTTGTGGACATGAAACAGCAATCAGACTCCACTTACGAAGTGATCGAGTCGGCATTCAATTTCGCTGTTACTGCTCGAGATAAATTTGAGAAAGGAGATTATCAGACCAAGACTGATATTATCCGCTATCTGGGCTCGAACCTTGTATTGAAAGACCGAAAAATCATTATTCACCAGAGGTATCCATGGCTATTCACAAAAAAAGTTAGTGAAAGTCTACAGAATTTAAGAAGCCAAGGGCTCGAACCTGAAAGAAGTATTGATCTATACGAAAAAAATGGTATTGAAGATTTAGCAATTTCTACTTTGCAGGGCTACCAGGGCTCGAACCTGGACGGAG
>PFLP01000009.1 GCA_002784625.1 Candidatus Pacebacteria bacterium CG_4_10_14_0_8_um_filter_42_14
TTCCTTATTTTGCGACAAGTCTATTTATGCAACAAAGCCGATCTAGTATATCAAATGTCATGTTTGGTTAGAACTATGCCTTGAGAGAAAAATTAACTGTTCAAATGAGGTCTTGAGGTGATGCCCGACTTGGATTCGAACCAAGATTGACGGCTTCAAAGGCCGCTGTCCTGCCATTGGACGATCGGGCAACTTGTGCCAGGTATTGTAGCAAACCACCAGGCTGGTAACAATCTTAGCTTCTTGAGTCATTGATTGTTTGATTTATTTCTCCGATTAGTTGTGGGCCTTGAAAAATCATGCCAGAAATGACCTGGATTAAGTCAGCGCCAAGCTTAAGTTTTGTGAGAGCGTCTTCTCCAGAAAAAATGCCGCCCGTGCCGACGATGGTAAATCGATTTTTGAACATCTCTTTAGTGGTTTTTATGTGAGCATTTGATCTGTCAAAAGTGGGTTTGCCGCTTAAGTTACCCTTAAGTTTTTTCCAAGCCTTCTGATCTTCTGGGAGAACAGCGGGATTGGTTTTATCTTTGGTTAAGTTGCCAAAAATAACGCCTTGGACATTGTGTTTATCGGCGACTTTGAGAAGTTCAATGGTTTCCTTCTTTGATTGATCGATTGGCATTTTTATATAAAGTGGTCTGGAAAGCTTCAGCTTGTCGACCGCGCTTAGAAGTTGACCAAGTCTTTTTGGAGTGGTGTATGGTTCTCCACCGAAAGTGTTGGGGCAGCTAATGTTTAGTTCGTAAAGTTTGTGTCTGACGTCAGAGTTTTCAAATAATAAAAAGGACTGCAAGATATCAAAGAGCTGATCTTCTTTAGTATCAAATGAGGTGTTGGTGCTAGCGATGCTGATGGCGGTTGGAATATAGAGAGGCAGCTTCTCGAGTTTGGCAATTACTGCTTTAGTCCCGATGCTTTTTAAACCTTTGTTGACTAGCAAAGCTTTAGAATTTGGGAATCTGCCTAGCCGTGGTTTTTTATTTCCTTCATATGGTTGAAGGGTTACGGTGCCGATGGTGTGCCAACCGAAGCCAACGCTTGGGAGAATTTGAGTTAGGTCGCCGTTGTAGTCGAAACCCGCTGAGAGGCCAACTTTATTCGGGAAAGTGACTCCATCAAATTGTTGCACAAGAGCGGGACTTTTGTATGAAAAGAAAACGGAAGTTTTAAATTTAGCAATGCCGATGTTTCCAATAAAGTTACCAACGTTCAGTATTACGTGGTGAATAGTCTCGGCGTCAAAAAGAAAGAAAATTGGCTTGGCTATGTTTCGATAGCAGAAACCCATGGTTTTTAGAGTTAGCCATTTTACTATTGCCGATGATTTGCCATAAAACTTAAGAAGGTAGATAGTGCTTATTAAGAACAAAGTGCTTGAAGTGCCAGCTGAAACCAAACAGAATTTACACCACTCGCCTATTACAAAGGCCATGATGCCTACTAGATAGAGCGAAAATAGGAAGCCTAAGAGAGTGAGCGGCCAGAGAAAATCGAAGACGGTGACAGATTTAATTGGGAACCATTTTGGCAAAATCTTTCGAATTGAGTTAGAAATTTGACCAGATTCTAGGTCGAGGAAATGCATGGTTGAAAGTACGAGTACAGTTAGATAGAAGAACACGCCAATGTAAGCCAAGGGTATGGGTCCGACGTGGGCCCAGGGGCTATTGAGAACTGTGCCACAGTCAAATCCAGTGCCGCAGGGAGGAATGATTTGTTGTGATTCATACCAGGAGATGTAGCCCGCGTCTGAAATTCCGATGATTGCAAATGAGATAAGTAGCAGAGGAAGAAGGAGTTTCATGTTTTTCATAGTATACCTCGCTACTTTTTTTCTAGAACTACGTAATAGTTAAGATTGCCTTCTTTGCCGTCGGCGCGATAGCTGTCAATTAGTTCGAGACCGGAGGCTGCGACCAACTTTTTCATCTCCACTTTAGTCGTGTGATGAACGTAGCGAAAAGCCGCTACTCCCCTTTTCCAGTCGATAATATAATCGTCTTTCTCGAGTTTTTGGGGATCAATGCCAATTAATATGGGGTCTATCTTTTTTTTAGCCAAACGCTCAGCTGGAATAAAATCCCAGAAAGTAATCACGACTTTGCCATTGCGATGAAGAAGTTCTCCCAAGTTTGCAAAGAGTTTTTTCCGAAGCTCGAAGCTGGGGATGTGATGGATGACTCCGAAAATTGTTACCAGATCAAATCTCCTGCCACCCTCCTCTAAAAGTTGAGTGTTATTCAAGAGAAAATCTACTAGATCTACCTTGTGAAGGCTAAAAGGAACATCGAGTTTTTTTAGGGTTTTTTTAGCATCTTTTAAGAGATGCTTGTTGCTATCTATGCCGGTGTACTCGAAATGTAGTTCTGGGAATTTTTCTTTTATGAACTTGGAAAATCTACCATTGCCGCAGCCAAGATCGAGTATTTGGAGTGGTTCATGCGACTTATGTTGTAAATGATTTTTCAGTTTAGACCAACCAGTCCAGGCGAAACTGCGACTTTCGCTAAAATCTGCGGCTGTTTTTCTATAAAAAGATGAGGTAAGTCTGGCCAAACGTTTGATAGTCGAGTCATTCATACCCATACTCCAGGTATAATACGCCAGCATGGCAAAGTCTAGTCCAAAACCATCTGATAAAGAGCAAGCAGTTTCGCTGCTTCAGGAGATTTTTGCGGAAAAATCTTTTTCTCTCGAAAAATTTGCGACCATTAAGAAAAAATTTACTAAGGATAACGGCGATTTGTTCAGCAAATCAGCACTTCTCAAGGTTTTTCGAGAATTTGCGGGAAAGAAGGGTCTGCCTGAGTTGTCAGAAGAAACAGTCAGCAAGCTGAGAATGAAACCAATTAGAACGTCCTCCGGAGTGGCGCCAGTGACTGTTTTGACCAAGCCCTTTCCTTGTCCTGGAAAGTGCATTTTCTGTCCTAGCGATATTCGCATGCCTAAAAGTTATCTTGCTGATGAGCCAGGAGCGCAGCGAGCGGAGAGAAATTATTTTGATCCATATCTGCAGACTTTTAATAGGTTGACTGCCCTACACGACATTGGTCATCCGACTTCCAAAGTTGAGATTATTGTTCTAGGTGGTACCTGGTCATTTTATCCTGAGGAGTATCAAATTTGGTTTATAAGAGGGTGTTTCCGCGCCCTTAACGATTTCGGGGAAAAGATTAGCGGCTGCGATGAGATAATTGCCAATTATGAAAAAATGGAAAAACAACTGGTCAATGCACTTGGCACTGATCCTGCTAAGAACAAACAAAAACTGAAAGCATTTGAGCTTGATGGAGCTAAGAAAAGTAAGAGCTATAACCAAACAGTCTCTGAACTTTATGTTGGTCCTGAGAAACTTGCTGGTCTTTCCCAGTATCGGTCATCAACATGGGATGACTTAAAACAAGAACAAGTGAGAAACGAAAACTCAAAGGTTCGCAACGTTGGTTTAGTTATAGAGACAAGGCCAGACTCTATTTCTGAAGAGGAAGTGATTAGAGTCCGAAGATTGGGCTGTACAAAAACTCAGATTGGTATTCAAAGTCTCCAAGACACAGTTTTAGAAAAGAATCATCGTGGTCACGATGTTGCCGCAACAAGAGAGGCAATTAAACTCCTTCGTCAGGCAGGTTTTAAAATCCATGCTCACTGGATGGCGAATCTTTACGGCTCAAATCCTGAGAAAGATATTGAAGAGTATGGCCAACTTTTTAGTGATCCTGATTTTTGTCCTGATGAACTAAAAATTTATCCCTGCTCTCTGATTCAGAGTGCGGAATTAATGCAGTACTACGAAGATGGTCGCTGGCAGCCATACACAGATGAGGAGTTATTAAATGTTGTTTCTCATGCGCTCATTCATACGCCCGAATACTGTCGTTTAACTAGAGTGATTCGTGATATTCCTTCTCAGGATATTGTGGTCGGAAATATGAAAACTAACTTTAGAGAAATCGCTACCAAGCACGTAGAGCTGAAGCCTCACGAGTTTTCTGATATTCGCTCGCGAGAAGTTAGAAGCGCAGTAGTTTCGCGCGAAGATTTAGTTCTAAAAACTTTTTGCTATAAGACAAATATTGGCCAAGAAATCTTTCTACAGTTTGTGACGAAGGAAAATCAAATCGCCGGGTTTCTAAGATTAAGTTTGCCATCGGAAAAATCATTTATTAAGGAACTAGAAAACGAGGCAACTATTCGTGAGGTTCATGTCTATGGTCAGTTGGTAGCGGTCGGCACTCATCAAAGCGGCAAGTCGCAGCATCTAGGCTTAGGTGGAGAGTTAATGGATGCAGCTAAAGATATGGCGAGAGACTCAGGATACAAAACTCTAGCTGTTATTTCTGCGATCGGAACTAGAGAGTACTATCGCAAGCGCGGTTTCGTGGACGGTGAGCTATATCAGCACTGTGAGTTATAAATTATTCTTCAAGCAAGCGCTTGTGGGTGTAATCAATTTTTCGCTTTATCACTTTAGTGACATCAATATCTAGCTCGACTGCTAAAAGCATCAGCGAGCCAAGGACATCGGCAAATTCATCTTCTACGTTTTTGTGAGAAAATTTTGCGATCTTGCTATTTCTTTGCAAATTCATGCTGGTGAGAATTTCGTCTGAAAGCTCTCCGAGCTCTTCAACGATTTTCATGGTTCTCGCAAAAATTCGCTGCTGCTTATTTTTTAATGGCCAAAGACGATTAAGAATTTCGGCTATTTTTTTATATTCGTCAGTGAGGGTTTGGATGGTCATATCAGTCGCTATTGTACCATGCTTTCCAGATAGACACTTCCATGCGACTCTATCCATCCCAGTCCAATTCCTGGGGTTATTAAAAGCTCATTTTCTGTTCTTGGAAAAAGATTGGCGATGAAGAGAAGTTGTAGGTCGGTGAGAATTAAATAAGGGGATGTCTGAATGTGTTTTCCATACTCTGATCTCCAAAATAGCAGAGCTTGGATTCTCTCTTTTTCTGTTTTATTCCAAAGTGTGCGTGTAAGAGACGGAAAAAACATTTTTCGCTGACAGTTGTCGCAATTCTCGCAAGCCAATGACTTTTCTTCAGTGAAGTACTGGCCAATTTGTGCTGTACGGCAGATTTGAGAAAGAAGAAAATTATATAGTGACTGAAGTTTTTGTTGTTGATGTTTGAAGGTCAGAGGGTTGGATAAAGCGATGTCGGCCACGACCTGAAAACTTCTTTCCAATAGAAGAAGGAAACACTCAGCTGATTCTCGATCTCTGCCTCCCCTGCCCACTTCTTGATAGTAATGTTCGATACTGGCAGGTGGATGCCAATGAACAACAAAACGGATATTTGCTTTATCGATTCCCATGCCAAAAGCATTGGTGGCTAAGATAATTTTTGTTTTGTCACTGGCGAAATTTGCCTGAACTTTAGCCCTATCTTCCGCTTTCATGCCGCCGTGATAGTAATCAGTGAATTTGGCTAACTCAGGTTTATAAAAATCAATGAACTGCTTAAGCTCCTCCACTTTCCTTCTGGTAGCACAGTAAATAATGCCAGATTGGTTCTGAAATTTATCGAGAATTCGAAGTAAATGTATCTCCTGTTCAGCCGCGGTATTACAAGGAATGACATTCAGCGATAAGTTTGTTCTCAGGGGAGAGACGGAAAAAACTTGTGGATCATTTAGATCAAGGATACTGAGGATATCCTGAAGAGTCTGTTTTGTAGCTGTGGCAGTGAAGGCGGCAATCTTTGGTTTGGTAGAAAGTTTGGCTATATTCTTTACAATCTTTCTGTACTCGGGACGAAAGTCATGTCCCCACTCACTGATGCAGTGGGCCTCGTCTATGACAACAAGCGACACGCCTACTTTGTTCAGAAGCTGAATAAACTCAGGTTGCTTTAGTCTTTCTGGAGTACTGTAAACAAGTTTGTAGCGATTTTCTAATATTTCCGTTTCTCTTTTCGTTCTTTCTTCTTTCGAAAGACTACTGTTGATGAAAGTGGCGGGTATTTTGGCTTCATTTAGATGATTAACCTGGTCCTCCATCAAGGCAATGAGCGGTGAAATAACCAGAGTAATTTTGGGCAGAAGTAAGGCTGGGATTTGAAAACAGAGCGACTTACCAGTTCCTGTTGGTAGAATGGCTACGACCGATTGATGTTCTAGAACTGCGTTGATTATTTCACCTTGGGGTGGTCTGAATGTGTCGTAACCAAAATACTGTTTAAGAACGTCTGTAGGAAGCATCTACTAAGGCTACTTGCTGAGGCTTTCAGGAACCGTTGCGTAGATATTTTTTACCCTTAATCTTATCTGGCAAAAGATCTTCTTTGGTGTATTGCTCGTAGCCTTTGCCATAGCCAGATTCTTTCATAAGTTTAGTGGGTGCATTCCTAATGACTAGAGGAATAGGCAGATTGCCTAGATTCTCAACGTCTCTCAGGGCTGCGAAGTAGCCATCATAGGCAGAACGATTCTTGGCACACTTGCAGAGATAACTAACGCCGTGAGCCAAGTTAATTTGGGCTTCAGGATAACCAATGATCTCAACAGCTCTGAAAACTGCATTGGCGACGACTAGAGCCGTTGGTGCAGCCAGACCAACATCTTCACTAGCAAAAATAACCATTCTTCTGGCGATAAATTTAGGATCTTCGCCGGCATGAACCATCCGAGCCAGGTAATACAAAGCGGCATCGGCGTTGCTAGCACGCATTGATTTTATAAAGGCGCTGATGGTGTCGTAGTGTTCATCTGCCTTCTTGTCGTACTTGATAAAATTGCTTTGAATGCTGGTTTTGACGCTTTCAAGTGTGATCTTGTCATACAGAGCCATGGTCTGTTCTAAGGCATTAATGAGTTTCCTGGCATCTCCGGACGAGTAGTTAATCAGCCATTCTCTGGTATTTTTGGCTACTTTGATATTTTTCTTGCCGAGATTTTTCCAGTGGAGAATAGCTGCATCAATAACATGATTAAGATTTTCTTCGGTTAGCTGTTTCAGGGTAAAGACTTTTGTGCGCGAAAGCAGAGCTGAGATAACCTCAAAACTTGGATTCTCAGTCGTAGCTCCGATTAAGATTATTTCGCCAGTCTCTACATATGGCAAAAGAAAATCTTGCTGGGCTTTATTAAATCTATGAATCTCATCTAAAAACAATATCGGAGGCAAGTATGATTGCTCCAAGGTTCGCTGCTTTCCAGCTTGAGATATCAGTTCGCGAATGTCGTTTTTACTGGCTGATACTGCTGAAAGTTCGAAAAAATCGCGGCCTTGCTCTTTGGCGATAATTCTCGCCAGCGTCGTTTTTCCCACTCCAGGAGGTCCCCAAAAAATCATCGAAAACAACTTCTTTTTCTCAACGATTGTTCTCAGAGGTTTGCCTTCACCAACCAGATGCTCTTGACCTAAAAATTGGTCGAGAGAACTTGGGCGAAGAATTGTGGCTAGAGGCATAGAACTACTGTAGCAGAATTTTCTGAATTCTAACCTTGAGTTCTTCCGTGACAACGATTTTAACCAAGCCTTTTTCTGGTTGGCCGTAGTAGATGCGACTTTCCAGTGGCGCTAAAAGAACCAAAGCAACAGCCGCCAGATCCTCTTCTCCAATAACCTCAACATGAAGAAACTTCTGTTCCAAGGCGATTTTCAGAGCTGCTGTCAGCTGTGTAGAAATTTCTCCAGCGGGATTTTTAACCTGAAGATTCACCTCCTTTGGTGAAATAACTGGTGGAAAATAGCCTTCGCGATTAATTAGATAATCGATCACCGCCAGATCATAGCCCCAGCCCTTGTCTCTAAATTTCATGAGTGACGAGTCTCCGACCACAATGGCCGGCATGTCGAAATCTGGTCTAATCACATATGAGCCGACTGGTTTTTTGAACTTCGCTCGCTGTTTGGCAGATAGAACTGTGGTCTTATCGAGCACGTCTGAGTAGTCATTTCCGTGATGATCGCAATGTCCCGCCCGAATAGAGGTGCTACTGAGTATTTCTCCGTCTATTTCCAATAGCTTGTGTTCTATGAGTGGCAAAGGCTCGAGCCCCAATTCTTGACGCTTAAAATTAATAATCGTTACTCCCCTGCGAGAGTCGCTTGTGTAGCAAAGAGCGTCGATTGTTGAATCTTTCGTGATAGTTGGCCCATAAATATCTGTGAGCTCAAATATTTCTGCTTTAATTTTGTTGGCTTTACAAAAATCACGAACAGCTTTTGCTCTAGCCTTGAAAGGCTCAAGACTTTCTTGGTACTCTTTTTCTAATTTAGTTGTGAACTCATCACCACTGACGCCGATGACTAACTCATTCCCATGCCTTGCTGCAAAAGAAAGAAAAGATGCATGCCCATCGTGGAAATGATCAAAGGTACCGCCGAGACCGATTTTTTTGTGTTTCATATGTATGTCAGGTAGCTAGCTGAGTTGATATTGTAAACCATTTGTGAAAAAAAATAGAAATCTGCTAAAGATATCTTTCCCACCGCGTCTCATCATTCAAAATACTCAAACACCATCTGTATGAAGTCATATCAAAAGTGTAGAGATTTGAAAAATAAAATGCATAGTAGAAGCCATATAAATCTATATAAGGGACAATTTCACTCCCGTTTTTTTCTACAATTAGCTGTTTTGCCTGCTTAATATGTCCTGGCATTACATTGTCGCAAAGTGATAAAAAATTAATGTTGGCAATGTCTAGTCGGTGATCGCCGACACAGGTGTGTTCGTTTATATCCAAAACTGCCGTGATTTCAAATGCTTCATTTACAAGAACATTAGTAAAATAATAATCACCATGAACGAAATTTTTTTCTGGATTAGTACTTAGCATAGAGTTGATCATTTTTTTTAATGTTTCAAGTTTTAAAGAAAAATTAACAACATCTTGTTGCAGTTTTTCTCTGGTAAATTCAAGTTTTTGCTCTAATTTATTCAGAATGTATTGTTTCCAGGAATTGGAAGTTAAGGCCTTCGGCGTATCGAGAACTTGTCCGTATGGAAGATCATCAACAAAAATTTCTTTTAGCGGTTCGAGGGCTGCGAGATAATTTGTTAAAGCAAGCGATTGCTGTTTTTCAGAAAGTTTTGCGAAAACTGTTTCTAAATTCTGTCCCTCTAATTTATTCTCGATAGAATAGAAAGTTCCTTCGAACAAGCCGATACTTTCGATTAGTGGTGTCTGATAAGGAAGGTTAGCTTTAGATATTCTTTGTTGAAAGCTCTGTAGTTTTTCTAAATATGCTTCGGAAGATTCTTTGTATATTTTTACAACTTTATCTTCGTCAAAGCTGAAAACATGTCCTTCTCCGCCTTTGCCAATTAATTTATCTTCAGAAATTTTTAGTTGATCTAGGACTGGCTGGAGTTGATTTAGGTCTTGAGATGACACTTGATGATCATATCAAAAATTTTACTGAGGATTTAGCTCAAGATGATTAGCTGTACAATATACAGACAATCTGAATGACTAAAATTCAACCTACATCAACTCTTAAATCCTTAATTAAAATTATTTTAGTTTTATTAATCTTACAAGTTATTTTCGGCTTTGTGATTCCTTTGATTTTGGATTTCAGATCTGGTGTTGGCGGAGCCCTTTATTACTGGCCGGTGATGACTAGAAAAGAGTTTGAAACGAGGAGACTATTATTTAAATATTTAACTCCAAGTGAAAGAATAAAGTTAATAACAATTTCAGACAAAACTATTCCCCTCGATGGACTTTATGCAACCGACCTGAAAAAAGGTGGTGACGAAGCAGTTTATGCTCTTGGAAGAATCAACAAGAACGGCTACTGCGATTTGGGTGGGAAATATGCTAGTTGGTATATTTATCTTGACACCTATGGTTTCGCTGGATACAAACAATATGTGATGACCTGCAATAACGGAATACTGAATCCATATGTTCGCGGAAATAGTTATTGATTTTTGTCGGGGAGACAGGACTCGAACCTGCGACCTCACGCTCCCAAAGCGCGCACTCTAGCCAACTGAGCTACTCCCCGATTGCAGGCGTATTATAGCAATCTTTGTGCCTCGGGTGGGACTCGAACCCACAAGGTCTTACGACCATCAGATTTTAAGTCTAACGCGTATACCAATTCCGCCACCGAGGCATCAGTCTTGGATTATATAACACTGACATTAGTTAGCCCATCAGATATAATGGCCGGTCTTCATGAAACAGCGAGCCCTTTTTATTCTTGCTCTAGTGATGGTCGTCAATGCCTTGAGTTATGGCATAATTATTCCTTTACTCTACCCTTTTGCCTCGAAATTTGGCATTAATCCTCTAGGACTAAGCTTCTTGTTTGCTTCGTTTTCTCTGTTCCAATTTCTCGCCACTCCCATCATTGGGGCTTTGTCAGACAAGTATGGTCGCAAACCGCTACTTTTGATTAGTTTGCTCGGCACTAGTCTCTCGCTGGCATTTTTCGCCTCAGCCCACGCAGTCTGGCAATTATTCCTTGCCCGCATTCTCGACGGTATTACTGGCGGCAATATGTCGGTGGCTCAGGCTGTTATCGCCGATAAGGTTGAGGGCAAAGAACGTTCGAAGGCTTTTGGTCTGCTCGGTGCCTCTTTTGGCTTTGGATTTCTTGTGGGCCCAGCCCTAGGAGGTCTTCTAAGTGGTTATGGACTGACGGTACCATTTTGGTTTGCTTCTGGTTTGGCCCTCTTTGGCACGATTCTTGGCTATTTTTTCCTTGAAGAAACAAATCCCAAACACAAGCGAACACACTTGACTTCCGACATTAAGTTTATGAGTTCTAGAACGATGCTCGATGCTCTAAAAACTCCGATTGTGGGCGTTTTGATTTTAGTCACCCTGATCACCTCGCTTGGCGGAAACGCATTCATTATTGGCTTCCAATCATTTACAGTAGACGTTCTAAAATTATCTCCAAGAGATATCGGCTTGCTTTTCACACTTTCGGGAGTAGTTAACGTACTCATGCAGGGTGGTGGCATTAAATATATAGAAAAAGTATTTAGTTCAAAACAGAAATTACTTCTGTATGCCTACGGTTTTGCAGCCTTGACCCTTCTTGCCCTGACTTTTGCCAATACTCTTACTTTGTTTGTAATCGCGATGCTGCTGTATATGTTGCCAAACTCTGCAGCGACCCCACTTCTTGCGGGTCTGATCTCTGAGAACTCTCCGGATGACGCTCAAGGAAAAATTCTAGGAGTAAATCAGTCTTTCGCTTCTTTGGGTCAAATAGTCGGGCCAATCATCGCTGGCCTAATTGCTTATTTTTATGTGCCAGGAATTTTTATTTTTTCGAGTATGCTTATGATTGTTGCTTTCTTTGTTGTTCTAAAGAAAATTGTGCCAACGGCACATTCGAGGTAGAATACAGAAACAGCGCGGGTGTAGTTCACTGGTAGAATGACTCCCTTCCAAGGAGTAGAAGAGGGTTCGATTCCCTTCACCCGCTCCAAAAGTGACAGAAATGTACATAAATTGACAATAATGACCAAAAATGAATTTCCACGGCCTCGAAGAAGGACTATTGACCAAGAAGCTATTTCTCATTTTCTTACAAGTTTGGGGTTTCAGACCGAAAGAATTACCCAAGAATGGCGACACCTTACTGCTTTTGGTACATTTGAAGGGAAAGAAGCTGTTTTTAAACTTGCTACTACTTTGGCAACTGCTAGGTATACGCATAATGAATTTAACTGGAACACGGCAATTCATTTAACTCCTGAAGATAAAAGACCAAACTTTACTGTACCCGAGAACTTTTCATCTGGTCACTATGGCAAACTTTTTTACTTTATTGCGCAGAGATTTATGGAAGAACCTTTCGCTCAGGCCAAAGCACCTCTTTCCAATGATATTAAAAGGCGAATAAAGCAAATTGCTGCAATGACACGAGAAATTGAACTTCTGTCGATTCCTTCAGATTCCGAGTTTGCAAAAACTCACGCATTGCGCGAACAAATTTCTATTGGTCAGAAATTATTAAAATCTGCCACAGAATGGGCATCGCAAGTTCCTAGAAATTTAGATACTTTTTTAAAAGTAATTGAAGACTCTAAAGATACATTGAGAACTTGTCCCGCACATGGGGATTTCGTTATCCGTCAAATGTATGATATTGATGGCAAAATTGGTCTCATTGACGGAGAGCATGCAGGACTCGAAGGTGCATATCATTATGATGTAGCACAATTCTATATTCGCCTCCGTAATGACCATAATGCTCCTGGAGAAGCAAAACAATATTTGCATGATTTTTATGATTTATTATCTCCAGAAGATAAAGACAGTTTTTGGCAAGAACTTAAACCATCTTTAATTCAGCGATATATAGGCGATCTCTGGGGAGCGGCTAAGGATGCTCAAAAACTTGATGAGCTGAAGCAACTGGGACAAGAAATTATTAATGACAAAATTCTTTGAAGGTTTTGATATTTAAGTGGTCTTTTAAAACTAGTAGTTGTACAATTAACTCAGGAGTTGTGTAGTAACGAAGAATGATTTTAATAGCAGAGCTGAAAGTGATATTTGAATGCTCAAGTAGATATTCTTTGATACAGTCATCCAGGCTAAATAGGTTCGAGCACCGTATCGTTACCCGCTCAAGATCACAGTTTTACAACTTTTGAAAATTTGAAGTGGTGACAAGTTGTCACCAGTTGAAATGATCACAATACATTCCACCTACCACCCCGTCGTCACCAAAATAATTGATCTTCTCGAAAGTCCTATTTTGCCATCTAAATAATAGTAGATTTAAGATAATTTAATGCTTTAGTCAACTCATCTACTTTGACATCCTTCATAAAATCTTGATATTTTCTTTGGCACGTTGGCAAGATACCTATAAAATTTGTTAGGTTATTCATCATCATTAGTCTACTCGAGGGATAGTATAGAGTTTCAGCAACTTTAACAATTCACTCTTGTAAAGTAGCACCATACTTTTTTCCAGCTTGAGGATCTAATAATCCGTTTAAAATTCCTTCTCCTATCCACACCAATCTTCCTGGATTAACATATTCAAGTTTGTCAGCGTCAAACAGCACTTTCGCTTCATTAGTGTCAGATCGTTTATCTGAGAATGAGTGTGAATTTATTAGGTCTCTAACTGAATCAATGTATTCTTGTGAATAATCGGCATCTTGCATAACTTTCACAAGTGTTTGATGTTCTGAAGAACCGCGCTCGTAGTCATGCCACCAAGAAGCAATTTCAACTTTATCTAAATCCAAGTCCAGACCCTCCTAAATAGCAATTAGCTGTACTGATGACAAGATTTTTTTGCATGAGTAAATTATAGATCTTTTTTCCTTATTAAATATGACTTGATAAAAAGGCCGAAGATTATGCCTGTACCGATAATTGATCCAATCCAAATCATGATGCCCGCCTCACTGTGAAAATCGACGTTTCTGAACAGTAAGAAAACAGCTATATTTGTGAAGGCGTTAGCAATGACTGTAATTATAAAGTAATTCTTAAATGAGATATTGGTTAGACCAGCAGCATATGAAATAAATTCAAAGATTGAAAAGCCAAACAGTCGACTAATCAATAAAACACGTTTTCCCTCAACTGAAGTAAATTTGTCCACCTCCTTCATTGCCTTCTCACCAACTAGTTTCAAGACCAGCTTTCTACCAAATCTGCGACTTATCCAAAAATTAATGACTGCGCTTATGAGACTTGCTATATATAACAAGAACATGCCCTTTTTAATTCCGTAGACAGTTGTCCCAAGTAAAACGCCAGGAGTTCCAGCTAGTGGAGCAAAGACGTGAGATAAGGCGGTATAACCAATTACAATAAAATAGCCAAAAAAGCCCAAGTTGGCAGTAAAGTCTATGAATTGAGGCGAAGTAATCAGGGGGATCAGTATAATTTTCAGGAGAATATACAGTAGAATAACAACTGAAGTTATTTTGAAAATTTGTAGAGTTGTTTTTTTAGACAGTTTCATAGGATCATTATAAGCTATGGATAAATTCCACCCCGTCGTCACCCAAATAATTGACTTATTAGAAACTAACTCATGTTGGTATGAAACCTTTGAGCACGAGCCTGTCAGAACCAGCGAAGAGGCCGCCAAAATTAGAAATGGCTATAGTATTGAGCAAGGGGCCAAGGCGATCATTATTAGGGTGAAAGTTAGTAGTGCCAATAAACGTTTTGTGATGCTAGTAATGCCAGGCGACCAGAGATTTGATAATGACAAGATTAAGTTACTTTTTCAGGCGAAAAATATTCGTTTTGCCACAGAAGAGGAAGTGGTTGAAATCACTGGGGGCGTTCAGCCTGGGGGTGTACCACCATTTGGAAATCTTTTTGACCTGGAAGTAGCTGTTGATCCCCTGCTTTTAGATAATGAAAAGATTATCTTTAATGCCGGTGACAGGAGATTCTCTGTCGGAATGTTATCCTCTGACTATCTCCAGCTCGTGAAACCCGTGGTTTCCTCTCTTGTTTAGAGCAAGGCGTCAATTGATGCTTGGAAGACACTGTATGGTTGAGCGCCAATGATAAGGTCGCCTTCAACTGAACCATCTTTGTTGGTCTTGCCAACTACGAATGATGGCGTGCCATTAGCGCCAGCGGCGTTCGCATCAGCAAGATCTTTTTTGACTTCTTCAGCCTGCTTTGGATCTGCGAGACAGGTAGTAAATTTACCTGAATCAAGACCAAGGTCAGTAGCGATAGCGGCGATTTTAGTGTCGTCTAAGCCATTACCATTTGATGTAGTTTGGGTGAACATTTCGTCATGGAAGGCATAGTACATTTCATCTCCACCTTGTTCTCTGGCACAGTTAGCTGCGACCGCTTCTTTGGTAGCCATTGGCTCGTGAAAAGGTAAAGGAAGATCTCGAAAGACGATTTTAAGTTTGCCAGTTTCGACATAATTCGTCACAAGTTGTCCATGGGTATCAGTAAAGTGGCGTTTGCAGAATGGGCATTCGTAGTCAGAAAACTCAACTAAAGTAATTGGTGCATTCTTGTCACCAAGAATGGCATCGTCGTCAATAGAGACAGTTGCAGTGGTAGGCTGTGCTGGTGCAGCGGCTTGTGGCTGTTGAACTGTATTTGCACCGGCGATCGTTCCGCCGCCAGTTTTCATAATTTTATTCTCTGTCCAGAGAGACCCGACGAAAAAGCCAAGAGCGATTAAAGCTGTTCCAGCAACTAATAATAAGAACTGAGAACTAACGAATTCTATAAATGAACCGAATGAATATTTTGAATCTGCCATGTGACCTTTCGTAAGAAACTTGCCTAATGACTTTAAGTGGTGAGGTCGGAACTGTCAAGCTTCGAAATAGCCAAAATCTCTTCTTTTGTGATCTCTTTGAGAGGTTTGCCAGCAAGGTGTTCTAGTTTGAATGGCCCTAGGGCTGTGCGGACTAATTTGATTACGTCATAGCCAATTCTAGCTACCATTCGTCTAACCTGGTGTTTTTTACCTTCAGAAAGGGAAATTTGAATAATGGATTGATCAGGATCTTTCTCCAAAAGCTTGGCGCTGCGCGGAGAAACATAGCCTTCTGAGATCCTAACTCCTCTTCTTAGGTGTTGGAGAGCTTTGTAGCTAACCTTGCCTTTTACAGTCGCTTCATATGTTTTTTGAATGCCAAATGAGGGATGAGTGAGTTTATTGGCAAGCTCGCCGTCATTTGACAAAAGCATTAAGCCCTCGCTATCTTTGTCGAGACGGCCAACGGGATAAAGGCGCTCGGTCACTTTTGTAGGCAGCAACTTCAGAACCGTCTTACGACCAAGCTCGTCGCTAGTGGTAGAGACATAACCAACGGGTTTGTAGACGAGGAAGTACCTGAGATTTTCAGGTTTGTCGATTTTTTCACCATTTACAGAAATAATATCTTCGCCAAGAATTACGCGTTGGCCGATGTGAGCTGTTTTGCCATTTACAGAGACTTTTCCGGCACGAATAAGCTCTTCCGCCTTACGACGAGAAGCAATTCCTTTGTGAGCGATGACTTGCTGAAGCTTGCTAGATTCCATTCGACTAGTATACTCCAGATGTGCAAGAAAAATGGCAAACCCTTTTAGTTAGAGAAGCATTGATCGACGCAGTTCGCTTGTTTTTTAAGTCAAATAGCTTTCATGAAGTGGAAACACCACTGCTTGTAGAATGTGCTGATCCTGAACCGAGCATTGAACCTTTCTCTACTTCATTAATTCAAGCTAGTGATTCTTATCGAGGTTATTTAACTACCAGTCCTGAGTTCTCGATGAAAAAGCTTTTGGCCAGGGGGTCTGGAAATATTTTTCAGATCTGCAAGAGTTTCAGAAATGCTGAGCCAGTGAGTTCTAGACACAATCCAGAGTTCACCATTCTGGAGTGGTATCGAGTTAATGCAAATTACAAGGATATTATGGCGGACTGTGAAAATTTGTTCCGATTCATTGCCGGTTATTTGGAGGAGAGAGAGTTGTTCGTTCCCATTAAATGTGATTTGCAGAGTTCGTGGGAAAGGATTTCCGTATCTGAAGCCTTCCAAAAATATGCCGGGATTGATGAGACTACCTTGCACGATCAGGAGAAGTTTAAGTTTCGGGCTGTCGAGAAAGGCTACCAAGTAGAATCGCAAACAACTTTTCAGGAAGTTTTTGATCAAATCCTAGTTAATGAAATTGAGCCTGAGTTGGGGAAATCTACACCATCGATTCTTTACGATTACTTGGCTCCCCAAGCGGCACTGGCCAAAAAGAAATCGAGCGACCCAAGATATGCAGAAAGATTTGAGTTTTATATAAATGGTATTGAGCTTGGAAATGCTTTTTCCGAACTGACAGATAGTAAGGAGCAGTTAGCCAGATTTGAGGCCCAAAATAAAGTTAGACATTCTGAGGGAAGGCCTGAGATGAAAATTGATATGGACTTAGTCAACTCACTTGATAATCTCAACCAGGAATTGGGTGGGATTGCAGTTGGCGTTGATCGACTGGTGATGTTATTTTCCGGAATTGAAGATATCAGAGAAACTCTAGCTTTCTCAGCTCGAGATGTTTTTTCTCTAGACGAGTGATAGAATCTGGGTTCTATGGCAACGATTAAAGCAGGCAGTATTCGCAAAGGCATGTACATTCTTTTTAAGAATGCGCCTTACTTGGTGACCAAGACTGATTTTTTAAGTCCCGGCAAGGGTTCTGCTCTGATGAGAGTCAAGCTCAAGAGTGTTATTTCCTCCGGTACAACTGACTTTTCATTTAAATCAAACGAAACAGTCGAAGAAGTTGATGTTTCAAGTATGCAGATGCAGTATCTCTATTTAGATGGAGATGAGCTCGTGTTTATGAACTCGAGTACTTTTGAACAGCTGTCAGTTCCGATTGATCTCGTTGGTGAACAACACAAACTTTTGATCGAAGAGCAACAAATTTATGTTCTCATGTATGACGAGAAGCCGATTGGTGTGCGCTTGCCAGATAAAATGAAACTGAAAGTTGCTCTCGCTGAGGATGCAGATGGCGGCAATACGGTCGGACAAGCTAGAAAAACTGTTGAGCTCGAGACTGGTCTTAAAATACTCGCTCCTCTCTTTGTCAGAACCGGCGACACGCTCATAATTGACGTTGCAACCATGAGTTATATCTCGAGGGGTTAAGCTTTCTCTTTTCGCTCTATCTCAAGTAATCGATTATATTTAGCAACTCTTTCGCCTCTAGTTGGGCCAACCTTTACAAATTCAGCGCCAACAGCAACAGCTAGATCAATCATGGCTGTATCGTTTGTTTCTCCCCCACCGCGATGTGATGGAACCACCAGCATATTATGTTGCTTGGCAAGCAGGCATGTTTCTATTGTTTCTGTCACAGAGCCAATTTGGTTTAGTTTAATTAAAATGCCGGTAATCGCTTTTTCATCTATAGCCCGCTGAAGTATTTTAATGTTGGTCACAGTCAGATCATCTCCAATTAGTGGAATTGAAAATTCATCACAAAGTTCTCTCATTTTTGGCCAGGCACTCCAGTCGTCTTCATGCAGGGGATCTTCGATGGTCACAAGTGGATACTTCTCGAGCCAAGGTCTGTAATATTGGATCATCTCATCAGAACTCAGTTGTTTATTTTCAATTGAAAGATTATATTTTCCATCTTGATAGTACTCACTGGCTGCTGGATCAATAGAAATACCGATTTCAGTTTTTGCTGCGTACCCAGAGCGGAGGATTCCTTCTGTAAGAATTTCTAGAGGAAGCTCATTACTTGTTATGCCTTCAGGCGCAAATGCTCCTTCGTGGCCTACATTAGTGGAAAAACCTTTTTCTTTTAAGACTGATTCAGCGATGTGGTAGGTTTCAAGAACCATGCGAATATTTTCTACTAGGCTACTTTGACGGGTAGCACTTAGGCTGTACTCTTGCATATTGGTAGAGTTTTCAGCGTGCTTGCCACCCTCGATAGTCACCAACATTGGTTGGGGAAGCTGCAATGGAGAATTAATAGAGAAACTTATTTTTAAATATTGATAGAGCTCCTGATGTTGTGAATTAGCACCTGCTCTGGCAAAAGCAAGTGAGAGCACGAGAATAGTATTACCACCAAGAGTTGTTTTTTGTGGTGTGCCATCTAGATCAATAAGAAATCGATCAAACTCGGCTTGTGATCCAAATTCCCGATTTATAACTTGCGGGGCTATTGTTTCGAGAACAATTTTTACAGCTTTTAGCATGCCTTTACCACCGTATCTTGACTCATCTCCATCTAAAAGAACACTCGCTTCATACGATCCTGCTGAGGCTCCGTAAGGAACTGAGGCTCTGCCAAGACTGCCGTCTTCAAGTTGAACAATGGCTTCAATAGAAGGAAAGCCACCGGAGGCGAGGATTTCGTGGGCGTTAATTTGGGTTATTTTCATGGGATTAGCGTAACACGAAAGACAACTTAATTGAATTATTTGTTAGTTTGGGATTCCAGACGGCTAGGTTTTAGAACTTCGTTATCATAATTAAAGCATTACCAACAACCAACTACGATTCGGAAACCATTATTTTTAGTGGGATTGCACACTGAACATCTGCGCATCTAGAATTTGGATAATTTAGAACGATCAATGCGTTAATTGCAATAGAAGTCAATAAAATTAATATTATGCAAAAATTTATGGTTTTTTTTAGAAACTCCTTTTGCCATACCTCATAAAGTAGTGAAGGGGTGAGCAGCAAAATTAGAATAGTTTTCATTGGCAATAATGACCTTAAGTTTGCATCATTTTTAACAAGTATCTCGACATTTCCCAACATTAAAAATACAAACAAAATGAATGTAGCTATTCTTGGTCGTTTAAGCAAATCCCAAATAAACCATCCACTTGTCATAGAGATAAATGGAAGCAACGGATAGCGATACCAAGGAAAGTTGTTGTTGAGGCCTGCAGTAAATAAGATCGAGAGTAAAATAAAAGTTGTGTTTAGCGTTATAAATTTATGCTTAAAGGTTTTTCCGCTAAATCCGAATATAAAAAATGACAAAAATCCAAGAAAATACCAGCCATCTCTAAATGGTTGATAAAATTCTGGTTTTGAAATTATTCCCCACAAAGAACCAAGATACACATCTCTCTCCTGCTGTGTTTGTAATTGTAAAATATGAATAAATTGAATGAGATCAACCTTTGCGTAGTAAAAAAGTAGGATTGCTATGCTTATGAAAAGAGATAGGGTAATTAATGCAGAAGCCTTGTATCTTTTCTCCTTAATTAACCAAAAACAAATAATAACTGGCAAAATTAAGCCAATTAGTTTTACAAATCCAGCGGTCAAACAAATTAAAAATAAGTATGAGAGTGTTGTTTTTTTTTGATTTTTGATGAGATCTAATAATAAAATAAAGGCTAATAGATAAATGGGAGTTAAGAAATTTTCTAATTGAGCCTGACGATGTGCAAATATAATATAAGGAGAGAGAGTAAAAAATGGTAGCAAATAATGCTTCATTTTTGTCTAAAAGTTTATGAGAAAGAACAAAAACCAAATACATACTAAATATCCCAGCTATGAGAGCTGGTAGAGTAACCAATGCTTGCGGTATAGGCTGAAAATGATCATAGCCAAACAATGTCGGTAATATTCCAATAATTGAAATTGCGAGAGGAGGTTGATCTAAGTAAGGCTCGGAAAGTCTAAAATCGTATCGACGTATTGTGTCAAAGTAGTCAACGTGTGAAAACCAAAACAGTGATGGGTTATCAGAAATAAATAACGTTGTTCCAGCCGGAGAGTGATCTTTTGATAGTATGGATACGCCCACCATTGCATGAGTCTGGTCGTCGCCGTTATACTGCATTGGATACTTATCTATCTGGTATGCGCGTAGTCCAATTCCGGTTATAATTGCAAGAGAAATGATCAAATATCTAAACCGAAGAATCGTCGTCATAACTACAATCGTTGGAGCATTACTAGCGCTAATGGTAACGATTTATACTTCTTTTGTCGATGAGAGCTATCAGAGAATTTCTCTGCGTAATTTTTTTTCAGTTCACACTTTGAGTGTGATTAAAGAGCAAATAATATATAGAAATGACTCATTCATTTCTTGTTCTGAAGCGCAAAACATTTCTTCAGAAGAGCAAGAAGTTAGTCCTTGGAGTGTCGCAGTCAATTGCGACAAGACTTGCAATTTTAAAATGTACAATGCTGAGTCGAATTTTTACAGCTTGATGTCGGTCGTGACGGAAGCTAGCGAAAAAGACGATACTGATGCCAGGGATATAAAAATTTTGCACGCAGACATTCCTCGCGGTTGGATCCTTTTCTCAGTTGGTTCATATAACAAGGCATACGTAGTTGTTTTTAATAAAAAGATGTATCCAGAAGAAAACATAACTCCATATTTAAAGCACGAAATTCAACTAGAACCATTTGCTGGGAATATTATTGAGTATATTGGAATTACCACTGATAGATTGGGTGGTCAATATGCTGTATTTCTTAGTAGAAATAGGTCTGAAATATATGTTTATTCGATACAAAATTCATTCTTGCTTAAATATAGAATCAAAGAAGGTTTCCATTTTGGAGTCTCACGGCCGATTTTTTCTGGTGGATGTTTCCAGTTGTTTGATGAAAGTGGTAAGGAATTTCTGTTTGATTTTGAAGAATAGTCAAATTTTTTGACTTAATGATTGAACGGATCTAAAATTTACGTTGAAGTTTTTTTTGCAGTTAATTCATTCTTTTTAAGACAGAAATACTGGCAAGGTTCTAGCTCGTTACTTACGCTCCCATGCTAATTAACTTAACCGCCTCAAAAACTCCCCAGAGCGCAAGGCCGATAAAGGCCAGGCTGCCAATAAAAGAAATAACTGGGTTTTTGACTATTTTTATGGTTAAGCTTGGAGACAAAAACAGCGCGATGATTAAGAGCATGTGACCTATAAACACGCCAGTGGCAAAGCCAAACACATTCACAATATTAAAAAGAGGAACATATCCAGCAAAATCATCTAAACCCAAAATAAATGGAATGACCATGGCAAGCATGAAAATACCAAAGAAGCCTCTAGTCGCTCCATCTTTCACGTCTGTCTTAGGAATTATTTTATCGAGCACAGGAGCAATCACTCCGTTGAAAGCATCAAGAATCTTCTCTATCCAAGCTGTAAGGCCACCAAGACTGATTTTGTACGCTCCCCGCTCATCTTTGATATGCTCCAAGCCCTCTTCTGCCATGCGCAGCAATACAAATGCAGCCACCACGATCATAAGGGCCATCAGAGCATGTACTTCGCGGAACAGATCCCATAGGAGCAAGATAAATAGCGTTCCCCCAATGTTACCTAATGAGGTACCTACTTCAATGAGAATGCGATTTTTCCAACCAGGATATTTGTGCATTAAGCGACCAATGAAGATAGCGAAATAGATAGATGTTTTTAGGTAAATAGTCATACCGACCAGTACATCTGGCCAGTGCAGTGTTGGCACAATTGCCTCACGGGCAATGATGAAGTGACTAAGCAGCAGTATTTCTAAAAACAAGAAGCCAACCCCGACGGCACAGAGAACTGCTGTTATGAGCAGTGGTATTAACTGATTGGGATAGAAGGGTTCTCGAGACATGGTTTGGGAGTTTTATCAACTAACTGGCAAGTACTTTCAACCTTACAAGCGCTGAGCTCAGCATAATTATGCCAAAGATACTCGTTCCCAATGTATAAGAACCAGAAACTTTAGCGAAATAAATAATGGCTAAAGGCGAAAAAAAGTAAAGCCAATTAGGAAGTTAAAAATCGATAGAAGACGAACGTTTTTCTTGTACATGAAAGTATTGTACAGCAGGGGTGATTATTGATTTTCCGGAAGGATAGAATGTTCTTATCGTGCGTATCGTAGCCAGAGCACATCTCTTTCAAGTTCGGTAAAGCTTTGCAGTCGATAGTTAGTTGTCATTAGTTCAGAGGTTTCTTGGTCGAAAAGCGAAGGTGCGTCCTTTTTATTGAGCACTCTTGGAAGTAAAAGCAAGCTAATTTCATCAACAAGTCCTTGTGCCATCATTGAACCATTGAAAGAACCGCCGCCTTCCAGTAAAACTTTTTCTATTTCGAATATCTGAGACAGTTTCAGAGATGCATTATTAAGATCTACATTATCTCCCCCACAAATTATGTACGAAATGTCCTTGTCTCTGAGGTAGCTTAGATATTCTTTTGGGGTTTGGTTAGTCACAACAGTAATTAGATGAAACTCTTTGCTTTGGTTGCTCAAGTTAATGTAATTTTTATCCCACCTTAATGAGCCTTGGGTATCAATAACGACTGCGAATGTGTCTCCTTGACTTTGGGCAACGTGGTCACCTTCTATATCTTCAGATTCACTATGCGGCAAATCACTGAATGGTTCGGCAAAGGATGAGGCAGTTTTCCTGCCAAACATCCAAACTTTGGAATCAAGTTTCGCTTCGGCCACAGTATAAAGGTCAAAGTAGTCCATAATTATTTCTTGACCAGGAATTCCACTGGCAATTTTTCCGTCGAGGGTTTGCATCATATGACAAATAATGTGGGGTCTAGTGATGTGTTTCATTGTCTCAATTATACACATTCTGCTCACAGAGCTATCTGAAGGTATTGATTTAGGATCAAGTACTGGAGGTTGTCAGAACCTTTTAAAGGAAGATCTTTTTAGAATACAAGAGCTTTGAGATTTCTAGACATGATGATCTGAGCTCCTTAAGATAATTGAAATATTAAAGCATAGCTTGTAGGCTCGATCAATTCAGCTGGATGAGCAACTAGCTTTTCGATTCCATCACCTCTCTTAAGTGTCTTTCTTAAGATAAACCCATGCCTTGAAAAAGATTGGATGACGTTTTCAATATTCGGAGGAGTAATAGTTTCTATAATATGAGCCTCACCACAGCTCTTAAGTATTCTGCGGACCTCTTCAATAATTTGATCTGATTCGTGAAAATCCAAAAGGAATTTGCCATTATTTTGAGGAAATGGATAGCCAAACGGAGAAAGACCATATCCAGAGAGACCAAGGACATTTGCTATTCTGACAACATCAGCACTATTTGCAGCCAGGGGAAGGCAACGACCATCTGCAACTGAAAAATGAGTATCAGGCATATGACCCACCTCGTCAGCAGAGTGGCTCATGTAATCAAAATTGACATCAAAGCCTATATATCTATATTTATGATCCTTGACGCTTCCGTTTGAAGGTATGAGTAGGCACTTGGACCAATTTCAACTAGCTTTTTCATATTATGACATAATTCGAAGATGATTTTATTTGGGGTGGAAACCGTTCCAAAACGGTCACCTTTTTTTGTTCATTAAGCTTGAATGATACTTCTAATTTG